>CAKOSE010000001.1 GCA_934102055.1 uncultured Bacilli bacterium
TCTTTCTTCATAACTTATTTTAGTCATACAAAAACCTCGTTTCTATTTTGTCCAAGAAACGGGGTTCATATCATAAGCTATCGTCTTTTTTTTATCAATTTCATCTATTATATTAGTTTTATCTTTATTAAGTTTAGTTATTTCTTTATTGATAGATTCTTTATTTATTTCCATATTAGATACTTCTTCATGAAGATTAGAAAGTTCTTTTTTTTTAACTCATTTGCTTTCTCATTAAACTTTAATCTTTCATAAGCAGTATAATCTCTATTTTTACTTTCTTTCTTTTTTAAGTTTATTATCTAATTGATAGACATGATTAAATTCTTCAATACATTTTTCTCTCATTTTACCTTGAATAACTACTAATGATTCTTTTGTAAATATAGATGTTTTATCAACTTGTCTTGATAAACCAGTTTTACAATTTACTTTTTTAATTCAGTTTCAAACTCTATTGGTTTACTTACAAATTAATCTTAATAAAATCCTTTCTTAACACAAAAAAATATCAACTTCATTTAGAAATTGATATTTTTCTATATTAAGTCCAAACTAAATAGTTCGAACAGATTTTCCAATGGAGGGCCTGGCCGGATTTGAACCGGCGAATCAAGGTTTTGCAGACCCATGCCTTACCACTTGGCTACAGACCCATTGCATAATTAATTTTACATTAGTTTTCTTTTTATGTCAATCAATATAATTATATATTTTTTTAAATTATATGTATTTTATTAAAAAATATCATAAAAGAAGATATTTTCTTTGAATTCGTTATTGTTTGTGATAGAATTATATTGTTATGAGGAGTTGAGAAAAATGGAAAAGACTTTTATATTTGGACATCATAATCCTGATACTGATTCTGTTTGTTCTGCGATTGCGTTGTCTTATTATAAAAACAAATTGGGTTTTAATACTGAACCTAGAATATTAGATGAGATCAATAAGGAAACAGCATATGTTCTTGATTATTTTAATGTTTCTGAACCTAGTTATATTGATAATGTTAAATTACAAATAAAGGATATTGATTATCATAAGGACTATTTTATGAAAGAAACTGATTCTATAAAGAAGGTTTATGATTTTTTACTTGAAAAGGGTATTACTGGTCTTCCAATTGTAGATGATAAGCAAAAGTTTGTTGGACTTATTACTTTGAAAATGATTCTTAATAAGCTTTTTGAAGGAAATTTAAGAAAGATAACAACAACCTATGATAATATATTAGAGGTTTTATCTGGAAGGGAAGTACTTCGTTTTAATAATGAGATAGATGGAGAAATTATTGTTGGAGGATATCGTTCAATGATCTTTGTAAGTGAGGTTGATTTATCTTCTAAGGATATTTTAATTACTGCTAATCGTCCTATTATAATAAATCATGCTATTGAAAAAGGTATTAAAAATATAATAGTTGTAGGACCTCAGGAATTAGATCATGAATGTATGGAAAGGGCTAAGAAAAAAAAGGTTAATATAATTAGAACGGAACATGATACTTTTTATGCTGTTAAACTAATATCTCTTTCAGGTTGTGCTAGTTATTTTTGTGATAGAAATAGAGTTACATGTTTTTATGAAGATGATTATTATAATGATTTTGTGGATATTTCTAAGAAGCTTAAGTATAATAATTATCCTGTAATAGGAGATAATAATAAATGTTTAGGTCTTCTTCGTCTTACTGATTTAGATAATGTGAATAGAAAAAAGGTGATTTTAGTAGATCATAATGAAAGTGGTCAAAGTATTGTGGGACTTCATCAAGCTGAGATAGTTGAAATAGTGGATCATCATAAGATAGGAGATTTAACTACAAATAATCCAATTAATTTTAGGAACATGGCTGTTGGTAGTACTAATACTATTATTTATCAATTGTTTAGAGAAAAAAATATGGAAATACCTAAAAATATTGCTGGACTTATGTTAGCGGGTATTTTATCAGATACTCTTATTTTAAAGAGTCCTACGACTACTTCGTATGATAAGGAAGCTGTGCTTGCACTATCTGATATAGCAAATGTTGATTATGAGAAGTTTGGTATAGATATGTTTAAGGCTGGTACTTCTTTAGAAGGAAGAACAAGGGAAGAAGTGATTAATACTGATATTAAATCGTTTAATTATGATGATGAGACCAGATATGCAGTTAGTCAAATTTTTACTTTAGATATTGATCAAGTAATGAAGGATATAGATAGTTATATAAATCTTATTGAAGAAATGAAAAATAAAGGTGGATATAAGTTTATAGTGGTTGCAATTACTGATATCTTAAAAAATGGTTCATACTTTATTTTTACTGATAGTGGTAAAGAGATAATGAAAGCAGGGTATGCTATATCAAATATTGAGCAAGGTATGTATATTGATGGGCAAGTTTCGAGAAAGAAACAAATTGTACCGGCTTTGATAAATGGAATTAATAGATTAAAATAATAAATAGTGCGCAAATGAAACGCACTATTTTTGTTTTTTTTGAATGGTTACAGTGTAACCATATTTATTTGCAACTTTCATAAGAGTTTCAAATGTATATCTACGAACTCCTCTTTCATAACTTTGAATGGTCATTCTACTAACTCCGAGTTCTTGTGCAAATTCTCCTTGTTTTAATCCTGACCATTCACGCATTATTTTAAAGACATCTTTTTCGTTATAATTATTAGCTATTAGTTTCATGTGATCACCTCTGTTGACAAGCTTACATTACGAATGTATAATTGTTTTATATTACATACTTATAGTGTGCATATAATTTTTGTTATTATACATATTTATTTTAAAAGAGGTGACTGTTATGCCAACTGAGTTTGTTATATATTATGAAGATGAAAGTGAATTATTTGTAAATAAATCAAAGGAAGAGAAGAGAAAACTTAGACCTTTAATGGTTAAAATGGCTAAGGAAAGGGGAATTAAACCTACTGCTAGATATTTTAAGACCTATCCTTCGACAGTAAGAAATATTTTAAGAAAGTATGAAGAAGGTGGAGAGGAAGCTTTGCAAAGGATGGGGACTAGAAAAAAGAGTTAAAATACTTGATTGTTAAAATCAGGTATAAAACTCTTTTTTTGTGTACCGTTTTCTTGAACAAAACAGTTTTCTATTCCTATTGAGCAAGCATAATCAATTAATTCATAGTATTCCTTTTTTGATAATGTTTTATTAAGTTCTTGGTATTTACATTTTCTAACTGGAGTATATTGGTTCATTAGACTGATATATATATTGTTTCCATAAGTGTTATGAAGATAGGAGAGTATTTTTTTTGAATCGTTATTATTTGAAGGAAGTGCTAAATGTCTTACAATGACACCTTTTTTGATTATTCCATCTTTTGAGAAGATTGGTTTACCTACTTGTTTATACATTTCTTTTATAGCACTTTTTGCATACTTAAAATAGTCTTTACATCCTGAATATTTTAAAGATAAATCATCATCATAGTATTTTAAATCAGGTAAGTATACGTCTATTAATCCTTCAAGTAGTTTTAGAGAGGATGTTTTTTCATAACCACTTGTGTTATATATTATGGGAATTGATAATCCTTTTTGTTTTGCTAGGATAAGTCCTTCTTTTATTAATGGGATATAGTGAGTAGGGGTTACTAAATTTATATTATTAGCACCATCTTTTTGAAGTTTTAAACATATATTACTAAATTCTTCTACTGTTATTTCTTGTCCTTTTTTGTTAAAACTTATATCATAGTTTTGACAAAATATGCATTTTAGACTGCAATAAGTAAAGAAAATAGTGCCACTTCCGTTTTTTCCTGAGATACAAGGTTCTTCAAAATGATGAAGTGCTGCTCTTGCAATTTTTAATTTATCATTAGCACTACAATAACCTGTGTTAATTTTTCTATTAATGTTACAGTTTCTGGGACAAATTTTGCAGTTTTTAAAATAATCCATAAAATCACCATATTTATTATATAACAAAAAGTATAATATGGTTTAAAAACTTTGTAAGAATATATTGTAGATATATTGTTTTTTTAAAACATATACTTTGTTAGGTGATTATATGTTTACTGGTTTTTATAATCAAAGAATTAAGTATGTTTTTATAATATTTGTTCTTTTGTTTTTTATAATATTTGTAAAGATAGTTTATGTTCAAGTTTTTTCTTATGAAAAACTTAGTACATTATCTGATGATTTATGGAGTAGGGAACTTCCTATAAGTGCTGCGAGGGGTAAGATTTTAGATAGAAATGGAAAGGTGCTTGCGGATAATAAAACTATTACTAGTTTGGTTATTATACCTAATCAAATAGAGGATAAGGAAAGGGTTACTGAGGTTCTTAGTTCTATTCTTAAGGTTAATTATCAAGATATGTATAAACATGTAACGAAGAAGACTTCTATAGAGAGAGTGCATCCTGAGGGGAGAAATTTATCTTTTGAGATAGCGGATAAGATAAATAGTTATAACTTTTCGGGAGTTTATTTGGTTAAGGAGTCAAAAAGATATTATCCAAATAAGGATATGCTTTCTCATGTAATAGGATATACTGGTATAGACAATCAGGGTTTATCTGGGATAGAGCTTTTGTATGATAAATACTTAACTGGAGAGAATGGTGCGATAAAGTATTATAGTGATGCAAAGGGGAATAAGCTTGATATGGCAGAAGTTTATAATGAACCAGTTCCAGGGCTTGATGTTATGCTTACTGTTGATTATGATATTCAGACTTCTATAGAAAGGGAACTTGATAATATAGAGGATATGTTTTCTCCTGATCATGCCCTTGCTATTGCTATGGATCCTAATACAGGAGAGGTTCTTGCAATGAGTTCAAGGCCTTCATTTGATCCTAATAATTATAAGAATTATAGTAGTGATGTTTTAAGTAGGAATCTTCCTATTTGGATGACATATGAGCCTGGTTCAACTTTTAAGATAATAACTACTGCTTCAGCAGTAGAAGAACAGGTAGTAGATCTTTTTAAGGATCAGTTTTATGATAGTGGTTCTGTTACTGTAAGTGGTTCTAAGTTAAGATGTTGGAAAGCTGGAGGACATGGTCATCAAACGTTTCTTCAGGTATTTGAAAACTCTTGTAACCCAGGATTTGTAAAGATGGGGTTTTTGCTAGGAAAAAATAAGTTATTTGATTATATAAAGTTATTTGGATTTGGTGAAAAAACTGGAATAGATTTAAATGGTGAAGGGAAAGGTATTATTTTTGATATAGGTGATGTTAATGATCTGGAGCTTTCTACTACAGCATTTGGTCAGGGAGTTAGTGTAACCCCAATTCAGCAAATAACAGCGGTATCTTCGATAGTAAATGGGGGTAATTTATATAAACCATATATAATGAAAAGTATTTTAGATAGTAAAACTGGTAATATTTATCAAGAAAATGAAAAGACATTAGTAAGGAAAACTATTAGTGAGAGTACTACCAAAACTATGAGAATAGCACTTGAAAGTGTAGTGGCTCGTGGTGGGGGAAAGGTAACGTATATAGATGGTTATCGTGTTGGTGGAAAAACTGGAACTGCTCAAAAAGTGGAAAATGGTAGATATTTAGAAAATAATTATATAATGAGTTTTATGGCAGTTCTTCCGAGTAATGATCCAAATGTTGTTTTATATCTTGCAATTGATAATCCTAAAAAAACAGCTCTTTTATCTAGTTATACTACAACACCATTTGTTAGAAAAATACTACTTGATATGATTAATATTTTAGATATAAAAAAACAACCTGATCAAGCTTTAAAGGATTATGAATGGATGGATAAGAAGTATTATGAGGTTCCAAATGTTGTTGGAATGACTAGGAAAGAAGCAAAAAAGGTTTTATCTAATTTTGAAATAGAGTTTGCTGGGGAGGGAGATACAGTTGTAGAACAAAGTCCATCTGCTGGTACTAGATATTATGAAACTGGTGTTGTAAAACTTCTTTTGGGAAATAGATGATGTAAAGCTTTTTGTAAAGTAAATTTGAAAAATATAGTTAAAACATAAAAAGTATAGTATAATGTTATATGAATTGAGGTGTATTTTATGTTAGTGCTTACAAAATCAATCTTATCAATTATGATAGGTTTTATAGCTGCAGTTGTCATAGGACTTATTTTAATACCAATTTTAAAAAGAATAAATTTTGGGCAAAGGATTAGTGAATATGTTGGAGAATCACATAGAAAAAAAGAGGGAACTCCGACAATGGGAGGAATTATCTTTATAATACCTACTATTCTTGCAATCCTGTTTTTAGTTATTGATGGAAGAATACAGATGACTTATAATTTACTTATTATAATGATTGTTTTTGTTCTTTATGCATTTATTGGGTTTTTGGATGATTTTTTATCTTTGAAGAAAGGGAAAAATGAAGGACTTACTGTCTCCCAGAAGTTTATTGCTCAAATAATTGTTGCTATTATATTCTTTGCAATTTATATGAAATATAATGGCAATACGAATTTTACTGTTACAACTCTTGGAATAGATGTTGATTTAGGCTTTGGATATGGTATTCTTATTTTGTTTCTATTGGTTGGATTTTCAAATGCTGTTAATCTTACTGATGGTTTAGATGGTTTAGCTGGAGGACTTAGTGCTATTGCATTTATTGCTTTTGCATTAATTTCATTATTTATAGGAAAAGAAGATGTAGGAATATTCTGTTTTGTGTTAACTGGTGCTTTAGCAGGATTTCTTATGTTTAATGCATATCCTGCGAGAGTCTTTATGGGGGATACTGGTTCTCTGGCACTTGGAGCAGTACTTGCTACAGTGGCAATTCTTACAAGAAGAGAGATAACTTTGTTTGTAATAGGACTTGTTTTTGTTCTTGAAACTTTAAGTGTTATGATACAAGTATTTTGGTATAAAAAAACAAAGAAGAGAATATTTTTAATGACTCCGATACATCATCATTTTGAAAAAAGTGGATATGAAGAACCAGATATAGTAAAAGGATTTTGGCTTGCAGGAATTATTCTTGCAGTACTTGGAATATTCTTTGCAGTTTGGATATAGGCTAGCTTTTGCTAGTTTTTTTCTTGTATTATCTAAATTTCTGTGCTATAATAGGCTTCTATCGAAAGGGGAGTTTTTATGAAGAATTTAACTAAAGAAGATAGAGAAAAATTATATAAGTATTCAAATGAAGAAAATATTCAAAAGAAACTAGAAATAATAGCAGACTTATATTCTAGAAATCAGGATAACTATAAGATAATGTTTAAGTTTTTAGTGACACTTGGTAAGTTTGAAGAATATAGACCAAGAGCTAAGGAACTTTTAAAGGATCTTGTAGGGAAGGTTAATCCTTCTGCTATTTATTTTGAAATTGGAAAATTAGATGTTCTTGATAGAGATCTTGATGGTGCAGTGAAGAATTTTGAAGAATCACTTTTCTATAATGAAAGAAATACTGGTTCTAAACTTGAACTTGCAAAGGTTTATAGATATATGAGAAGATTAGAAGATGCTAAGAGTATGCTTTATAATTTACTTAAATCAACTGATGATAGGGCAGCGTATTATGAACTTGGGGTTATTTCTGAGATTGAAGGAAAAGATAAAAGGGCAGAAGATTATTATCAAAAATCACTTTCAATAAGTGGAAATGATACTAGAGCATTATTTAAAATAGGAAAGATAAAAAGAAAAAATGGTGATTATGAAGAAGCTAAAAAGTATTTTGAAGAGATTTATCAAAAAAATAAAAATGACAATTATAATTTGTTAGAACTTGGTAAATGTGAATATGCCTTAGGTAATTATGATGATGCAAGAAAGTATTACAATGAAGCGCTTGAGATAAAAAGAGATCCTGCGGTTTTTATTGAACTAGCACTTATTGAACAAAGACTAGATAATTATGAAGAAGCGTATAAATACTATCTTGAGGCAAATAAAATAGAACATAACTCTTATACTGATTATTCATTAGGAATATTTGAAAAGAGTTTGGGAAATTATGAAAAATCAATTGAATATTTTGAAAAATGTAAAGAAGAAAAAGTTAAAGAAAAGGTTTATCTATCGTTATCAAATTTATATATAAAAACTGGTGATAATGATATAGCTTATGAAATGTTTAAAAAAGTTGACCTTTCTTCTTTGAAAGTAGAAAAGGAACGAAAAGATTATTATAGACTTGAGAATTATTTTGAAGTTATAAATGGTTTGTGTAATGAATCAACTTGTAATAATTATTTTACAAGACAACTACTAAATTATGATGAAGAAGCTGCGATTGAATTATCAAGACATAGTTTTTCTAATACGTTTGATTTGGAGTCCCATATGGATATAATAAGGGATGGAATAAAAGAGGAAAATTTAAGTAATACTAAGGGTTGCCAAGATTTTTATATAATTAATATGGATAGTGAAATAGAAGATGTATATGGAAGAAAGACTGATAAAATTATGGCTATTACACTTATTAATACAGATAAAATAATTTCAATTATTCCAACTATTAGAGAAAAATTAAATATACATGAGGATGGGTTTAAAAGAAAAAGAGATTAACTACAATGATATTTGTAGTTTTTTGTTGTTTAAAAATATGTAATTTATTATTAATTTTTTTCATACTAGTAATGTAATTTTTAATATTGGTACATAAAAATAAATGAATTTTTAAAATTCGCTTGACTTTTATGAAAAAACCTTTAGAATAATGAGTTAATTTTAGGCGTTGCCTAAAAAATTAGGAGGGAAAGGTATGAAAGAAAAACTGAGAAAAAATATTGTTTGGGTATTTTTTGTAGTTTTAGCAGTAGTAGGTTCAATTTTTGCGATAACTGCTCAAGATAATGCAGGTAAAATTGAAATATCAAAGACTGCTACTAAAATGATTACAAATGATCCAGATAATAATCTAGTGTATGGAAGAAAAGCTAAAGTTGAATTAAACGTAAAAGCACATCCATATAATAAAAACATAACAACATATGATAAACTAGATGTGGTTTTGGTGCTTGATAGTTCTGGAAGTATGAAAGAAGATAATAAGCTTGTAGATTTAAAGGCTGCGGCTAAGGATCTTGTTAAGACTTTAATGTCTGATGGAACTAATCAAGTTGGAATTGTAGAATTTGGTACTAATGTAAAACGTACTCATGAATTAACAACAAATAAGAATAATATAAATCGTTTTATTGAGCGTATGAGTGCTGATGGTGGAACAAATGTCCAACAAGCAGTAGCAAGTGCTAATTCTATTTTAAAAGAGGGGAAAAGAAGTGATGCTCAACAAATAGTAATAATTCTAACGGATGGTATTCCAACATATTTCAATTATAATGGATCAAGATATGGAACTGGTAATTCTGATGCTAGTGTATGTGTTGAGAGTGGCTGGATGGGTTGTACTAAAAAAATGAAACCTTCTGAAGCAGCGAAAACTGAACTTGATAAACTGAAAGGTGATAATAATACTTCAGATGTTTATACAATAGTATTTGGTAATGATGAAGATGCAAAAGATATTTTGGCAACAATCAACCCAGAACAAGATAAGCCTTTATATAAGAATTATAATGCATTATCTGGAGAACAGTTAAAAAAAATGTTTCAAACAATTATTGAGGAAAGTGTAGGTAGAATAGGAAACGATACTGTTGTTACTGATATTATTCCTAAAGAATTTAAACTTACAAACGCCTCAAAAACAAGATTAACACAACAAGGGGTAGAAATAATAGATAATGTAGATGGTACTACTACCCTTAAATGGAATATAGGTAATATAGATGCTGATATAGATTATAAACTTTCTTATGAAGTAAGAGCAAATGAAGATTATCATGGTAGCATGTATACAAATGAAAATGCTATATTAACTACAACAGTAAGTGAGAATAATCCATACTATGATAAGACTAATCTTACTTTAGAATTTGATAAACCAGCTGTAGAAATACCTGCAATAACAAAAAATGATCATTATAGTCATAATAGTTCTTATGTAGGATACTCTGAGAGTGTTATAAATGGTACTACTATTCTTAAAAATGATTTGAATAAGAATAAACTTGAAGATATTCATGTTGGTAATAATAATACAAAAGTAACAGATGAAATTATTATAGTAACAGATGAAAATACAAAGAAGAATGCTGATGGCTCTTATGGTATCTATAAAGATGGAACTTTAATGGGTACTCTTAACATGAATGAAGATGGAACATTTAGTTTTATATCTGAAGAGGGTATAACTGGAGAAGTTTCGTTTGATTATGTTATAAAATCAAGTATAAGTCAAAACCATGAAACTAGTTTTGTAATTAGTAATACTTCTAAGGTTACACTTAATATACTTGAAAGACAAAAAATAGATATAACTGGTACAAAGACTTGGGATGATAATGATAACCAAGATGGACTTAGAACTACTTCTGTAGTGGTAAATCTTTATGAAAATGGAAAGTTTAAAGAATCTAAAGTTGTAACAAAAGATGAAAACTGGACTTATACATTTAATAATTTATATAAATATGAAAAAGGTCATGAAAATGATCCTAAATATGAAATAAAATATGAAATTACAGAAAATCCTGTAAGTGGTTATGTAACAGAAATAAATGGTTATAATGTAACAAATACACATAATGTAATAAAAACAGAAGTAAGTGGTCAAAAAACTTGGAAAGATAATAACAATCAAGATGGTAAAAGACCAGATTCTATAACAGTAAAACTTTATGCTGATGGAGAATATGTAACAGAAAAAGAAGTAACAAAAGATGAAAACTGGAGTTATAGTTTTACAGATTTAGATAAATATAAAGATGGTAAGGAAATAACTTATACAGTTGAAGAAGAACAAGTTGAGGATTATACTGCAAGTGTAGAGGGTTATAATATAACAAATACTCATGAAATAGAAAAAATTGAAGTATCTGGTACAAAAACTTGGGATGATGAGGATAATAAAGATGGATTAAGACCAAGTTTCATAAGAGTTAATTTACTTGAAGATGGAGTAAAAATAGATTCTAAGGTAGTGAATGAAAATACTAACTGGAGTTATACTTTCTCTAATCTAGATAAATATAAAGATGGAAAAGAAATAGTATATACAGTTGAAGAAATCTTAGATAGTAATACTTCTAAATATTATGAAAAAGAAATAAATGGTTATGATATAACAAATACCCATGTAGTAAAAACAGTAAAAGTAAGTGGTACAAAAACTTGGAATGATGAAGGTAACAGATATGGAAGAGTAGATAAAGTAACAATTAATCTACTTGCAGATGGAGTAAAAATAGATTCTAAAGAAGTAACAGAAAATGATAACTGGACTTATACATTTGATAATTTACCAATGTATAAAGATGGTAAGAAAATAACTTATACAGTAAGTGAAGATAAAGTAAAAGATTATGATACTTCTTATGATGGTTACAATGTAACAAATACATACAATCCTGAAAAAACACAAGTATCTGGTAAGAAAACATGGGATGATAAAGATGATCAAGATGGATTAAGACCAAGTTCTATAACAGTAGTTTTATATGATCATTTAAATAATGAAATAGATAGAAAAACAGTAACAGATAAAGATAACTGGACTTATACATTTGATAATTTACCTAAGTATGCAAATGGAGAAGAAATCAAATATACAGTTAAAGAAGCTTCAGTTGATGGATATGAAACAGAAATAAATGGTAATAACATAACTAATAAACATATTCCAGAAGTTATTTCAAAGACAGTAACAAAAGTATGGAACGATGATAATAATAGAGATGGAATAAGATCTAAATCTATTAAAGTTATTCTAAAAGCAGATGGAGAAAAGGTTAAAGAGGCAACTTTAAATGAAACTAATAACTGGACTTATACATTTGATAATTTGGCAAAATATAAAAATAAAGGAACAGTTATTAAGTATACAGTCGAAGAAATAAGGGTTGATGGATATGATGTTTCTATAAAAGAAAAAGATAATGAATTTATCATAACTAATACTCATGAAATAGATACAAATAATTTAGTAGTTAAAAAAGTATGGAAAGATAATAACAATCAAGATGGAAAAAGACCAGGTTCTCTTAATGTTAAAGTTATTGGTAAGGTAGATGGAGAAGTTGTAGTAGAACGCAATATTACTCTTAATGAAAATAATAACTTTAGATATGAATTTGCTGATTTACCAATGAATTATAATGGTAAAAAGATAACTTATACGGCAAGAGAAAATATGAATAGTGATACTGAACAGTATTATACTGAAGAAGATCCTGTTTATGAAAATGGAGTTATTACTTTAACTAATGTACATGAAATAGAAAAAACACAAGTAGTAGGTAAGAAGGTTTGGGTAGATGCTCATGATAAAGATGGATTAAGACCAGATGAAATAACAATTAATCTTTATGCAGATGGAGTGAAATTAGATTCTAAAGTAATTAGTTCTTCAGATAAAGGAGATAATTCTGATGAATGGATTTATAGTTTTACTGATTTAGATAAGTATAAAGATGGAAAAGAAATAACTTATACAGTATCTGAAGAAGTAGATGGTAAGACTAAAGAACATTATCTTGAGGCTCGTGACGAAAATAATGATTTTATAATTATTAATACTCATAATCCAAAAGATGTAACAGTAAGTGGTACAAAAGCTTGGAAAGACGATGATAATAAGTATGGAAGACCAGATGAAATAACAGTTAATTTGAAAGGTATGATAGGAGATGAAACTGTAGTAGAAAAGTCTACAAAGGTTTCTGAAGATACAAACTGGACTTATAGTTTTGAAGGACTTCCAGAATATAGCAAAGGAAAACTTATAAATTATACAATAAGTGAAAATGCTGTAAGGGATTATAATACTGAGTATGATGGTTATAATATAATAAATACTTATAATCCTGAGACTATAAAAATATCTGGTGTTAAAACATGGGATGATGAAAATAATCAAGATGGAATAAGACCAGATAGTATAACAGTAGTGCTATATGATCATTTAGGAAATGAAATTGAAACTGCTACTGCAAATGAGGCTAATAACTGGACTTATACATTTGATAACTTACCTAAATATGCAAATGGAGAAGAAATTAAATATACAGTTAAAGAAGTTTCAGTAGATGGATATGAAACAGAAATAAATGATTTTGATATAACAAATAGACATACTCCAGAAGTTATATCATATAAAGTAACTAAGGTATGGAATGATAATAATAATCAAGATGGAATAAGACCAGATAGTATAACAGTCAATCTTTATGCTGATGGTGTAAAAGTTGATTTTAAAGTATTGAATGCTTCAAATAACTGGACATATGTATTTAAAAACTTACCAAAGTATAAAGATGGTGGTATAGCTATTAAGTATAGTTTAGTAGAAGATGAAGTAAAAGGTTATACAACAAATATTCCTGATCCTGAAGAAACTACAAAGGAAACTAAGGAATTAAGTGCTACTATAACAAACACACATGAAGTAGAGAAAAGGGATTTAAAAGTTACTAAGACTTGGTTAGATAAGAATAATAAATCTAATAAAAGACCTGACTTTATTAATGTAAATGTGTTTGCAAATGGTAATTTATTTACACAAATAACTCTAACAAAGGATAATAATTGGATGTTTATATTAAGTAATTTAGATAAGTATAAAGATGGAAAAGAAATACTTTATACTCTAGAAGAACTTAAAGTAAATGGTTATATAACTTCTTATGATGGTTATAATATAATTAATACATTAAAAGAAGATGAAAAGAAGGTTCCGGTAAGTAAAACTAATATAGAAATACTACCTCCTAAAACTGGAATTGATAATAAAAATGATTCTAATTTAATAGAAATATTACTTATGTTAGTATTATCAGCTTCATCAGTAATACTTCCTGTTAGAGTATTAAAAAATAATTAAAATAAGAACATTAATGTATCGCATGATATGTTAATGTTTTTTCTTTGTTAAATTAAGTATAATGCTAATACTTATAATTGAGATTAGCAAACTACTACCACCATAAGATATAAAGGGAAGTGTAACTCCAGTTACGGGAATAAGTCCTATCACTACTGATAGGTTAAGTATTGTTTGAAATATCATTTGGAAACCTAGGGTAAATATTACATATTTTTTGAATAAGTTGTTTTGTTCTAGTGCAAGTTTAATTATTAAAGTGATAAGTAATGTAAAGAGTGATATTAGGATTAACGCCCCGATTATACCGAATTCTTCACATATAACTGAGAATATGAAATCTGTCTGAGGTTCTGGTAAATAGAAGTGTTTTTGTCTTGAGTTAAGGAATCCGAATCCTAATAGTCCTCCTGGTCCTATGGCGAATAGACTTTGTATTATTTGAAAACCGCTTCCTAAGGGATCTTTCCATGGGTTAATGAAAGAGGTTATTCTGTCTAATCTATATGGTGCAAGTATTATAAGGATTGTTGCTCCTAGGAGTCCTATAATCATAAATATTTTAAAGTATTTACTTTTTAATCCGGATATAAATAAAAGTGCAACAATTGTCATGACTAGTATTACTCCGGTACCAAAATCTGGTTCAAGCATTATAAGAAGAAAAGCAAGTCCTGTAAGAGCTAGAACTTTCCATATATCTTTTAGGGATTTATTGATTTTATTTTTATTACCTAAATACTTAGAACATGATATTATAAGAGCAAGTTTCATTGCTTCACTTGGTTGGACGCCAAATGATCCTATTCCAAACCAACTTCTTGATCCGTTTCTAATTACTCCGATGCCTGGTATTAAAACAAGGATAAGTAAAATGAACGATCCTATTAAAAACTTTTTTGAATGTTTATAAAAAAAATTACTATCTAGTTTTAAGATAATATATGATAATGTTATTCCTATAATTATGAAAATTCCTTGTTGTTTTACGTATTTTAAACTATCACCAAATTTATATGATGCCCATATATAAGATGCAGAATAGATCATGATAAGTCCGATTGTCATTAAAACAAGCATGGTTATAAAAAGGAGTAATCTCTTGTTCTTTAGCATTTAATCACCTAATTAATGATATGAAATTAAAGTAAATATATTATCTTGATTGATTCTATGGGTTTGTGTTAAAATAAAGGCAAGTTTCGGAGGTATTTATGAGAAAGTTTTTTATATATTTTTCTATTTCGTTTGTTATATCATTTTTTATTTTTTTTAGTCTTTCTTATTTTTATTTTTCAAAAGAGATAGATACAAAACAGGAAAATTTAGTAACTTCTTTGAGAAATAAGTACAATAATGATGAGATAGTGGGAGTATTAGAGATACCGGATGTTTTTAAAACTGTTATAGTTAAACATAATGACAATGAGTTTTATTTAAACCATGATATAACTAAAAAAGAAAGTAAATTAGGATCGGTGTTCATGGATTATAGAAATAGTTTTGGTGATAAGAAGATATTAATTTATGGACATAATTCTACTAGGGGTAATAAGATTCCTTTTACTTATCTTGATAAGTATATAAAAAAGAGTTATTATCAAAAGCATCCTTATTTTTATTTTTATAGTGATAAGGAATATACATATGATATTTTTTCAGTATATGTAGAAAGTGAAGATTTTGATTATGTAAATTTGGATAATTATAATGGACTTACGTATTTAGAACATATAAATAAACTTAAGAATAAATCGATTTATGATACTGGTATTAGTCTTAATGATAATTCTAAAATAATGATACTTCAGACATGTAATGTAGAGTCTGGTTATGATGGATCTTATAAAAATACTTTAGTAATAGGGGTTTTAAGAGAGGAGTAATAAAATGAAGGTTGTAGTAATAGGAGGAGGAGCTTCTGGGGTTGTAGCGGCTTTAACTGCTAAAAGAGGTGGCCATGATGTAATAATTCTTGAAAGAAATGATAAGGTTTTAAAGAAATTATTAATAACAGGTAATGGTCGTTGTAATTATTTTAATGATGATTTTAATATTGATCATTATTGTTCTTTTGATAAGAAACTTTTAAAGAATATAATAAATGAAAAGAATAAAGATATGTTTTTATCTTATATTGCTTCTTTAGGAATAGTTCCAAGAGTAAATAATGGTTATTATTATCCATATTCAAATCAGGCTTCTTCTATAAGAGATATTTTTTGTTATGAACTTGAAAGATTAAATATAAAGGTAAGGACTTTGTCTTATGTTAATGATATAAAGAAGAATAAAAATAAGTTTTATATTTCGTGTAGTGATGAAATAATAATTTGTGATAAGGTTATTGTTAGCTGTGGCTCTAAGGCTTATCCAAAGACAGGATCAAATGGTAATATGTATTCTTTACTTGAAAAATTTGGGCATACTATAAATGAAATATCTCCTGGGCTTGTAAAGTTAATAGGAAAAGATAATTATTATGAAAAATGGAATGGTGTAAGAAGTATGGTTACTTTATCTTTATATAAGAATAATAATTTAATAAAACAAGAATCTGGAGAGATGCAGGCTACAAAGGATGGTATAAGTGGTATATGTGTTTTTAATTTAAGTAATTTTATAAGAGGAGATTTAAGTAGTTATCAGATAAGAATAAATTTTATGCCATTTTGTGATGATCCTAGTAGTTATTTTGATAAGTTTAAAAATAAAAGTATATATTTTGTTTTAGAGGGGTTTTTAAATTATAAATTAGTATCTCTTATTTTATCGTTATGTCATATAGATAGGAATAGGTCGTTTGATGAATTAAGTATTGATAAGAAGAGGACTTTAATTAGTTATTTGACAAGTTTTAAATTTAATGTTCATTCTTTAGGAGATTATAATAGTTCTCAGATATGTGTAGGGGGAGTGTCTTTGGATGAGATAGATTTAGATACTATGGAATCTAAGGTGATTGATGGTTTATATATAACTGGAGAAGTTCTTGATGTAGCAGGGGATTGTGGTGGATATAATCTTGCTTTTGCTTTTATAACGGGACTTTTAGCTGGAGGTAATTTATGATAAGAATAAGACAGTTAAGGATAAGTCCAGACAAGGATAATACTGAGTTTATTAAACATAAAGTTTCAAAAAGGTTACATATTGATAAGAATGATATTTTGGATTTAAGAATAAGTAAAAAGGGAATAGATGCGAGAGATAAAAATAATATATTTTATGTTTATGAGATTGATGTTAAGGTTCTTAAAGAAGAGAAGATCTTATCTATGGTAAAGGATAAAGAAGTATTTAGAACTCCGAATGAAGAGTATAAGTATGTTTTAAAGAGAAATAGTGATATAAGACCTGTAATAATAGGAAGTGGTCCTGCTGGGTTGTTTTCAGCATTTATGCTTGCAGAGGCTGGTTATAAACCTCTTATTATTGAAAGAGGAGAACAAATAGAAAAAAGAGTAAAGAGTGTTGATGAGTTTTGGGAAACGAATAGTTTGAATATAAATTCAAATGTGCAGTTTGGAGAAGGTGGTGCTGGTACTTTTTCGGATGGTAAGTTAAATACTTTAGTTAAAGATAAAGATTATAGGATGAAAAAGGTTTTTGAGATATTTATTAGTTGTGGAGCTCCAAAGGAGATAATGTATATACATAATCCTCATATAGGAACAGATTTATTAAGAAAAGTAGTAGTTAATATGAGAAATAAAATAATAGAAATGGGTGGAACTTTTAGATTTAATACAACTTTAACAGATATAATTATAGAGGATAATAAAGTAACTGGAATTATTTTAAATGATAAGGATAAGATAAAGTGTGATACTTTAGTTTTAGCAATAGGACATAGTGCTAGAGATACTTTTAAAATGTTATATAGTAAAGGACTTGATATGAGTCAAAAACCGTTTGCAGTAGGTTTAAGAATAGTTCATCCTCAAGAGTTAATAGATAAGAATCAATATGGAGAAAGTTATAAGTTACTTGGACATGCAAATTATAAATTAACATATAACACTAAGAAAAGAGGTGTTTATTCGTTTTGTATGTGTCCTGGTGGTTATGTAGTAAATGCAAGTAGTGAAAAAAACAGATTAGTGGTAAATGGAATGAGTAATTATAATAGAGATAGTGGTTATTCAAATAGTGCTATTATAACTACTACGACTAAAGAGGACTTTGGAGAGGGTATCTTTGATGGGATGAGGTTTCAAGAGTATTTAGAGGAAAAGAGTTATGAGCTTGGAGATGGTTTTATTCCAATTCAAAGGTATAAAGATTTTAAAGAAAATAGATTATCGAATATAGAGCAAGATTTATCTTTTGTGAAAGGAAAGTATAAAAGTTCTAATTTAAATGATTTGTTTTCAGAAGATATAAAACATGAGTTAATTGAAGCGATAGATAATTTTGATAAGAAGATACCTGGTTTTAAGGATGCATATGTACTTGGAGTTGAATCAAGAAGTTCTTCTCCTATAAGAATAATAAGAGATGAAAATTTAGAGTCTAATATAAGAGGAATTTATCCATGTGGAGAAGGAGCAGGATATGCTGGAGGAATAACTACTTCGGCAATAGATGGAATAAAAGTTTCTGAAAAAATAGGAAGTGCTATTTTAAAGAAATGATTTATTCTTTTTTTTGTTTTTTAACTTAACTGACTTCTTTTGTTCTTTTTTTAGAAAAGTCCTTGTTAAATTTTTATAAATATAATATAATTTTATTAGGCTAAAGGGGTAGTAATATGAAAGAGAAAAATGGTAAGTTTTATATAAAATTTTTATTTGTTCTAAGTATTATTTTGATAGTACTTGGTGTTATTTTGATATTATTATCTTTTAGAAAAGAGGTAATAGAGGATAATTATATAGTAAAGGATTATACTGAGTATAAACCGGGTTCTGTTTCTTTAAGTGATGGGGAAATGCTTGTTACTAAAGATATAAAGTATTTAGGTGATGGTGTTTTTAGATTGACTTATATTAATTATTCTTTATCAGATAATTTGCTTGCAAGTGGGACTTATTTTTATATAACAGATATGTATAGTAAACAGTTTAAAGCTTTAAATACTAATGTTTATGTAAATGGTGTAGAGTATAAATTTCCTAAATATCAGATAGCAAGTAAAGAGGGAATAAGGGTAAATTATACTAATAATGTGTTGGATGTAGAGGTTCCTAGTAGTATTTTAAAGGATAATAATGAGATAGTGGTGTTTGTTAAGTTAGATAAAATAAGTATAAATAAAAAGAGTTATATATCTCAAGATACTTACTATACATTTGTTCCAAATCCTAATAATAGTTTCTATAAGAAGAAAATATCTCAGTCTTATGTTGTTGAGGGGAATGCTTATATAATAGTAGATAAAAAGTGATAAGATGTTTATTGCTTTTATTTTAAGGAGGATTGTATGAAATACGTATATAGTTTTAAAGATGGAAAAGGAAGTATGAGGGATGTCTTAGGAGGAAAGGGTGCTAATTTGTGTGAAATGTCACGTTTAGGAATACCTGTTCCAAATGGTTTTATAGTGACTACAAGGGCATGTCAAAGTTTTTATAAAAGTAACATGAATATAAATCGATCAATAGAAAAAGAGATAGATAAAAAAATAAAAGTACTTGAAAAAGAGACAGGGAAAGTGTTTGGAAGTAAAACTAATCCTTTACTTGTTTCGGTAAGAAGTGGTGCTAGAGTGTCTATGCCTGGGATGATGGATACTATATTAAATTTAGGATTAAATGATGAGATAGTTAGCTCACTTAGTAGGAAGCTTGATAAAAGATTTGTTTATGATTGTTATAGAAGATTTATTAGTATGTATAGTGATGTAGTTATGGGTTTTGATAAGTCTTTGTTTGAAAATATAATAGATGATTTAAAGAAGAGAAAAAAGATAAAATATGATACTGAGTTAACTTCTCAGGATATGGTTTATTTAGTAGATGAATTTAAAAAATTATATAAAGATTTAGCAAATGAAGATTTTCCTAGTTCTCCAAGAGTACAGTTAATGAATGGTATAAAAGCTGTTTTTAAATCATGGAATAATGAAAGGGCTAAGTTTTATAGAAAGATGAATAATATACCAGATGATTGGGGTACTGCGGTTAATGTTCAAGAGATGGTATATGGGAATTTAAATGATAATTCTGGATCGGGAGTAATTTTTAGCAGAAATCCTTCGACAGGAGAAAATGTTTTGTATGGGGAGTTTTTAATAAATGCCCAAGGTGAAGATATAGTTGCAGGTGTTAGGACTCCGAAAAAGATTGAAGAACTTAAGATGATAAATCCAAAGTGTTATCAAGAATTATTAAAGATAAGCAAACTTCTGGAAAGACATTTTAAAGATATGCAGGATATGGAATTTACAATAGAAAATGATAAGTTATATATGCTTCAGACAAGAAATGGGAAAAGGACTGGTCAAGCGGCGATAAAGATTGCAATTGATTTAATGAAGGATGGTTTAATAACTAAAAGGGATGTAATAAAAAGAATAAGTACAAGTGATATAAATAGTGTTCTTCATAAGACGTTTGATCAAAATGATTTAGAGGGTAAGGATGTAATTACTAGAGGACTTGCTGCTTCTCCTGGGGCAGGTGTTGGAAGGCTTTATTTTAATGCAAATGATGTAAAAAAAGCTTATAAAGATGGAGAAAGAGATATAGTTCTTGTAAGGTATGAAACGTCTCCAGAGGATATTGAAGGGATGAATTTATCAAAGGCAGTATTTACAGTAAGAGGAGGAATGACTTCTCATGCTGCGGTAGTGGCAAGAGGAATGGGAATACCTTGTGTATGTGGATGTGAAGATGTTGAGGTTTCTGATAAAAAGAAAATATTAGTTTATAAGAATAAGAAGTTAAAAGAAGGGGATTTGGTAAGTGTAGATGGTTCAAGTGGAACAGTTTATCTAGGAGAAGTAAAAATAACAGAGTCTGGGATAAATGATTCGTTTAAGGAACTTATGAAAGTAATAAAAGAGTACATGAAGATAGATGTAAGAGCGAATGCTGATAATTATAGAGATGCGAAAAAAGCTTTAGAACTAGGTGCTAGAGGTATAGGTCTTTGTAGGACTGAACACATGTTTTTTGATAAGGAAAGAATACTTAATTTTAGGAAAGTTATTTTATCAGAGAGTAAAGAAGAAAGAGAAGAGTCTTTATCAAAAATTCTTCCGTATCAAGAAAATGATTTTTATGAATTGTTTAAGGTAATGAATGGTTATCCAGTTACTATAAGATTATTAGATCCACCACTTCATGAGTTTCTTCCAAAAGATGAAAAGGAAAAGAAGGATTTATCAAAAAAACTTGGTATTTCTATAAAGGAAATAAATTTAAGAATAGATGAGTTAAAGGAATTTAATCCAATGATGGGGCATCGGGGATGTAGGCTTATGATAACGTATCCTGAGATAATAGAGATGCAAACGAATGCTATTATGAGGGCTCTTATAAAGGCAAAAGAAGAGAAAGTAGTTATAAAACCAGAGATAATGGTTCCTTTAGTGGGAGAAGAACAAGAACTTATTTATGTAAAGGAAGTAATTAAAAAGACAATTGCTTCGTATAAGGAAGATATAGATATTAAAATAGGAACAATGATCGAAGTTCCAAGGGGAGCACTTGTTGCAGATAAAATAGCAAAACATGCTGATTTCTTCTCTTTTGGGACGAATGATTTAACACAGATGACATATGGATATTCAAGAGATGATGCGGGTAAGTTTTTAGACGATTACTTAAACAAGAAAATATTAACATTTAATCCATTTGAAAAGTTAGATCAAAGAGGGGTAGGACTTCTTATAAAAGAAGCAATAAAAAGAGGAAAGTATATAAATAAAAACATAGAACTAGGTATATGCGGAGAACAAGGAGCAGATGAAGATAGTATAAAATTTTTAATAGAGATAGGAATAGATTATGTATCATGTAGTCCGTATAGAGTGCCATGTGCTATGCTTACAAGTGCTAAGTATGGTATTATTAAATAATAATTAATGTTTATATGTTTTAAAGATTGAAATAGATATTTTGTATTTTAATCTTTTTTTGATGCGTGAAAATGTCTTATAATTTATAATACAGATAAGGAGGTATAAGTATGAGTAAAGAATATGAAGTTACTGTATTAGAGGTGGATGATTCTTTTGAAAGTAAATTAGTAGGACTTGGTGCTAAATTAGTTAGTGATAGCAGGCAAAGAAGATATGTATATGATGTAAAGCCGGTTAATCCTAATAAATGGATAAGACTTAGAACTAATGGAAAGAAGACTACTCTTACAGTAAAAGAGGTAAAAGATAAAAATGAGATTGGTGGTACTGATGAAATAGAAATAGTGGTTGATTCATTTGAGGGTACTAATAAATTATTAGAAAGCCTAGGGTATGTAAGTAGAAATTATCAAGAAAATTACCGTAAAATGTATGTTTTAAATGAAGTAGAAATATCTATTGATTCGTGGCCTATGATTCCTACTTATGCTGAAATAGAGGGGAAATGTGAAAAGGATGTATTAGATGTATTAGAACTACTGGGTTATACTAAAAGGGACTATACTACACTTGATGTTGTATCGATCTATAAATTATATAATATTGATATTATGAAAATAAAAGAGTTAAGATTTGAGGATGTTAGATAGATAGAAAAAAATATAATTTGCTTTTTGATTATAGTAATATAAGTGTAAAGAAGTCTTTAGAAATGTTAAATAAGATATGTAAATAAATATTCTTTGTTAAATGGGTTTTGTATTTATTTTATTTTTTAAATGTTTGTGATATAATTGGTATGTAAGGAAAAATATTTGTATATATTTTATTTGTTATTATATAATATGAATGGAGGAATATAATGAATATAATTGATGTTGCTATAGTGATGCTTCTTCTTTTAGGAGGTGTAACGGGACTAAAGAATGGATTTTTTAAACAAGGGGTAGTTTTGATTGGGACAATTTTATGTTTTATACTGGCTTGGGTTTTTAAAGATATAATTGCTAATTTTTTAAGTTTTACATTACCGTTCTTTAATTTTATTGGACCATTTGAGGGATTAACTTCTCTTAATATAGTTATGTATCAACTGATTGCATTTATGTTATTACTTTGTCTTTTTTCTTCTATTTTAGCAGTTGTTATAAAGGTAACTGGTTGTTTTGAAAAGTTTTTAAATATGACTATAATTTTGGGAATTCCCTCTAAAATATTAGGTTTTGTAGTTGGGATACTTGAGGCTTATGTAATTATTTTTGCAATTTTGTTTTTCTTAAATCAACCAGCATTTAATATAGATATTATTAATAAATCAAATTTAACTCCAAAAATAGTAAATTCATCTCCTGGTTTATCTAATATAGTAGGAGATATGAATGATGCGGTAAATGATATATATGATATAACAAAAACGTATAATAAAAATCAAAATAAAAAACTATTTAATAAAAGGGTAGTAGATTCGTTATTAAGGCATGATGTTATAGATAATGATTACTTAAATAAACTAAGACAAAAGGGAAAAATTAATTATTAAGGAGGATTTATGATAAAAAAATATAATAAAGAAGATTTAACTAAATTAGAAGGTGTTTACTTAATAGATTTTTATGCTGATTGGTGTGGTCCTTGTAAAATGTTAGGACAAGTATTAGAGACTATGGAGGATGTAAATATAATAAAGATAAATGTGGATGAAGAAGAAGAACTTGCAAAAAGATATAAAATAATGTCTATACCAAATTTATTAATTATAAAAGATGGAGAGATTAAGAAACAATTAATTGGTTTTAGATCGAAAGAAGAACTTTTAAAGGAAATAGATAATGTAAAATAGAAGTTATCTATTTCTTTTTATTATAAATTTCTTGAAATGAGTATAAAAGTATAGTAAAATGATATTGTGATAATAGTAGAGGAGTATGAAAGATGAAAGAAAAAAAGAAAAATTCTCTTTATAAATACTTACAAAAAGATATAAAAGATTTTAATAAGTACATATTATCCCTTGTTTGTATAGGAATCTTAGTAGGAGCAGGACTTTTGTCTTATTATGTAACAAGTTCATATGCATTGTTTAGTGATACAATAATGGGTACTAAGACTATTGAGGGGACTGTGGATGTACGTAGTACAATATCACTTAAGTTTGTAAATGGTTCTATTGCGGAGGATGAGTCTACAAGTAAGACTATTAACAAAGGAGGTTCTACTACTTTTAAAATAAGTCCTACTTTGGGATATGGTAATCCGACAGTATCTTGTACAACTGAGGTAACTAGTAGTGCAACTGATGAACTTTTAACATTAAAGAATGTAAAAGAGGATACAGAATGTACTGTAACTTATAATATACTTACTTGGAGTAATAGTTCTGATAAGCAACTTAAAACAGTTTTGACTGCTGCTACTGAAGGAAAGTTGGATTTGAGTAGTTGGAAGGTTGGAGAAGAGAGAAAGATAACTATTAATGCTTTTAGTGGTAAATTCACATCATCTATTCCAGCACAAACTGCTACGCTTGTAATAATGAATATTGGTGGAAAAACTAGAACTGATGGAAAAACTTGTAATTTTGTTGTAGGCTTTAAAGAAGCAATAATTAATCAAGAGTATTATAATTCTTCGAATGCTAGTAATGATTATAAAAACTCTGATTTGGATAATACTATGACAAAAATTTATAATGCTTTACCTGCTGATACTCAGGCATTATTTCAAGATTGGAATGTGTTAGTTGGTAAACCTAATACAAAGGGAGTTGATTCTGGTATTTTAACTGGTACACAAACATTATCTAGGAAATTAGCTGCTCCTGCTTATAAAGAGGTTTTGGGAGAAAGTAAATCATATCATACGGATGAGGATAATGCTTTGACGCAACTTGAATATTTTAAAACAAGTGCTAATAGGATAAAATATTATAAAGGAACAGCAACAATTTGGAGATTGCGTTCTCCTGCATATTGGGATACTGAAGGTGATTGTGATTCGTATTGTATAAAGACAACTGGAGTAAAAGGAGTATATGCTGTTAGTGATGGACGTAGCGTTTCTCCGATTGGATGTGTTTAAGATTAGTTTTCTAATCTTTTTCTTTTGTTCTAATATAAATCTTTAACAATATAATTAATTGTAAGGAGGAATATTATGAAACAAACTATACCTTTTAGAAAGGATATAACTTTTAAGACAAAAATAGGGGAATTAACTGCTATATCTTTAGATAATGATTTAACTCTTAAGGGAGAGGATTTGATAGTAGGTAATTTTTATATAAGTGGTAATTATAAAATACTTGAGGGATCTTTGGAGGAAGAATCATATAGTTATAAGATACCTTGTGAGATTGCTATAAGTGAGGAATATGATACTTATGATGCTACTATAGATATAGATGATTTTTATTACGAGATAATTAATGATGAGATTTTAAGGGTAAATATAACAGTAGTGATTAATAATCTTGAAAGAAAGGAATTACCAGAGGAAAGAAATGTTCAAGAAGAAATAGAAGTATTAAGGGATGATGATGAGGAGGAAGTGGAGGTTTTAAGGGATGAAGATGAAAAAGATAAAGATAATGAGGTTGCGAATGTTTTTAAAGAGGAAATAAAACTACCTTTAGAGGATAATAGTGATATTAAAGTGATAGATAAAATGTATAATGAAAGGAATTCTTTTTTGAAACAAAAGGATGATGTTAGTAAACAGAGTGATACTTATTTAACTTATAAAGTATATATTTATAAGGAAGAGGATACTATAGAGAAAGTTCTTAGTAAATATAAAATAACTAAAGATCAGTTGAGTGATTATAATAATCTAGAAAATATTATGCCTGGTTCTAAATTAGTGATTCCTAGTTCAAATGATTAATTATAAACAGTTAAAAGAAAATGGGATAATTCCTAAGACGATAAAAAAGATTAATAAGTCTTTTTTTGTAGATACGGGAAATAATAAATATATATTAAAGAGAAGAGATTCTTCGGTTGATAAAAAGTTTAATTATTTGCTTTCGAGAGGGTTTAATTATTTTCCAGGACATAGTGCTATAAAGAATTATGATATATATGAGTATATTGAGGAAAGTGCTGTATCAGAAGAAGAAAAGTTAGATGAAATGGTGGATTTAATGGCATTATTACATATGAAAACAACTAGATATAAGACTATAGATTTAGATGATTATAAAATAATATATGAGGATATAGATAAGGAACTAGAATATTTAAATAATTATTATATGTCTTTGAATGATTTAATAGATAATGAAATTTATATGTCTCCTTCTCATTATTTATTGGCTTTAAATATATCAAAAATATATAGTGCTTTATCATTTTGTAGAAATGAACTTGATAATTGGTATGATATGATAAAAGAAAGTAAAAAACAAAGAGTAGCACTTACTCATAATAATTTAGACTTATCACATATTATAGTAGGAAAACATCCATATTTGATAAGTTGGGAAAAATCTAAAGTGGATATGCCTGTTAATGATTTATTTACTCTTTATAGTAAGTATGTAAATGAAACTGATTTTTCAATTCTTTTGAATAATTATCAAAAAAGGTATCCTTTAAAACAAGAGGAGTTAAAACTGTTTTTTATAAAAATATCAATTCCAAAAAAGATAGAGTTTAAGGAAGATGAACTTGAGAATACAAGACTTGTAAATGAGGTTTTAAGAAAACTAAAAGAAGGGGATAAGATAATAAGACCATATTATGAGAAGGGCGAGTAGTGGTTATATATTATGTAATGATTAGAGGAAATATCAGGGGGATATTTCTTTTTATTGTTTTATTAATTTAAAGTGTTTAAAATCTGTCATTTATTTGACAAAATTCTGATAAAAGTAATTAAAGCAATTTACTTTTCTTTTTATTTATGTTAAATTTATATCATAGGAGGTAATAATAATATGTTTGAGGAAATTGAAGGAAAAAAGAAACATAGTGTGGCATTTACTATTTTAGGGATATTTGTAATTCTTGCTACAATAGGTGGAGTAGCAGTTGCGGCATATACTTGGAATTTTGCAAGTAATAAAGCAAATTCTATTTCAACAGGAAGTATATCAATGAGTTTACTTGAATCAGTAGATGCAATAGATATTACTGATGCATTACCAATGCAAGATTCTGATGGAAAGGCTCAAGGAAAAAAGTTTGATTTTTCTGTAACAACCTCTGCAAGTGGGGCTCCGGGTAATATTACATATACATTATCAATTACAAAACTTGCGGTAGATTCTGGGTATACAGCTTTACCTGATTCAAGTGTAAAAGTGTATCTTGCAACTTTTGATGGTAATACTGAGACTCAAGTTATGGCTCCAAAACTAGTAAGTAAAATAATAACTAGTGGAGATACAGGAGTTTTAACATTTGATAGCGGGAAAACTTCTTATTTAACACATGCTCATACAACTGCAAATACAACAAAGACAACTAAATATAGATTAAGAATGTGGGTAGATAAAGATGTAGATGCATCAAGTTGGACAAAGGATACAAAACAACAATATAAACTAAAAATAAGTACAAAAGGTAGTATATAATAAAAGGAAAGGAAGAAAAATATGAATAACAAAAAAGTTCTAGGAATATCAATAGCAGCAGTAGTAGTGCTTGTTATAGCGATTGTTGCAACATCATATGCGATGTTTACTGCTGAACTTACAGGAACAAAGGAAAATAAATTGACAACAGGTTATGTAAAAATGAATTGTGAAGAAACAACATTTTCGCTTTCTAATACACAACCAATGACAGATGCACAAGGTATTGCTGCAACAAATAATGCTGCAACTTGTACATTAACATCAGAAATGGTTGGTACAATGATGGTAGGATATGATGTTGCTTTATATGATGTTGATAGTGCTACACCAAGTGATGCATTATCTGCAAGTAATGTAAAAATAAGAGCATATAAAACTGTTAATGGAGCTACTAAAGATTTAGCGGGTACAACTTCTACAGCGGGGGTTCTAGTTTCATCACTTGCAAGTAAAGCTGGGGTACATGATACAAGTATTAATTCATATGTAATTGATTCAGATTATGTAAAAGATAATAAATCCATAGTTTATACTATAAAATCATGGGTTGCCAGTGCAGGTTCATCTACTAATGAATCATCAACAAGTACAGGTGAATGTTCAAGTTCTGCATATACTAGTCAATCAGCTTGTGAAGCAGCAGGAGAAATTTGGGGATCAAGTCAAACACAAAGTCAAAGAGGGGGAAGTTTCACTTTTAAATTAAAAGTTGGAGCAACTCAAATTTATGATGTACCATCAACTCCTTCACAAAATTATTAATAAGTAATAATAAGGAATATCTAGATAGATATTTCTTTTGTTCTTTTGACATAGTATTTTGCTTATGTGAATATTTTTATTTGTGTTGTCGTTTGGATATTAATGCTTAAAAATAGATACTATCTAAGTATATAGGATCAACAAAAGAAGAGATAAATGATTTAAAACAACTATAAAAGATATGAGAATTAAAAATATTAAAAGAAACCTTGAAATATGAAAAAAACTAAGTTATAATTTTAATATGATAAGAGGTGTTTTTTAATGTTAGGAAAAATTATAGAAATAAGAGATGAAAAAGTAAGAGTAAAGATGAGTATTGATATTAAACTTCAACCGAGTCTTTCTAATTTACATGTTGTATTTGAAGAGGAAGGAAAAAAAATAGTTGGAGAAATAACATCTATAAATGAAGAGTATTTGGATATCGTAATAATTGGGGAAATAGTTGGTAATAGATATTTACCAGGAGTTCAAAAGAAACCAAGTTTTAAAGCTGAGGTAAGAATTATAAATATGGATGAGCTTATTTTAATACTTGGTCCGTCGACTCCGAGTCCTACTACTTTTTATTTAGGTGAATCTTCAATATACAATAATTATGGAATAAATGTAGGGATAAACAATTTCTTTTCTAATCATTTTGCAATAATAGGAAATTCTGGATCTGGTAAGAGTTGTGCTACTGCAACAATCTTGCAAAATTTATTTTATTCAAATAATCCACCAGTAAATTCTAATATATTTGTTTTTGATACGTATGGTGAATATCATCATTCATTTTCAAGGCTTAGTGATGTTAATCCGAGAATAACATATAAGAGTATTACTACGAATCCTAAGGCTAAAGAGGTGGAACAACTAAGGATTCCATTATGGCTTATGGGAGTGGATGGTATTGCTATGCTTTTGGATGTGAATGATCCAAATCAAATACCGATCATTGAAAAAACTTTAACACTATTACCGGTTTTAACAAGAAATGATGAAAGTGTTTTAAGATATAAGAATAATATAATAGCTAAGTGTTTAAGGGATATAATATTGACAGGGAAAAGTGCTTCGAATGTTAGAAATCAGATAATTTCAGTTCTTACATGTTATAATACTCCAGAACTTAATTTGGATTTAAAAATAGTAGAACCTGGTTATACAAGAACATTGAAACAATGTTTATATGTAAATGATAATGATAGTATGGCTGCAATAGAGAAAGTAGTTGGAGCAATCTCTCATTTTATAATAGATGATTTAGAGTATAAAAATAATGAACCTGTTCCATTTACTTTGCAAGATTTTAGTAATGCTTTATCCTTTGCATTAATTTCTGAAGGGATATTAAAAAGTGATAAAGTATATGATTATGCCAATATATTAGCGGTTCGTACAAGTGCTTTATTAGAGGGCGAGTATAGTATATATTTTGATTGTCACAATTATATAACTGAGGAACAATATATAGAAAAATTAATGACTACTACTTCTGGAAGAAAGGCTCAAATAGTAAACTTTAATATTAACTATGTAGATGATAGATTTGCTAAAGTATTAGTAAAATTATTATCAAAAGCATTGTTTAATCAATGTGCATTGGCAGAAAAACGTGCTAGTAAGGCATTTCATATATTAATTGAAGAAGCTCATAGATATGTTCAAAATGATACGGATACAAAATTGTTTGGATATAATATTTTTGATCGTATTGCTAAGGAAGGAAGAAAATATGGTATATTGTTAGGTTTTATAACTCAAAGACCATCTGAAATAAGTGAGACTGCTATAAGTCAATGTTCTAATTTTCTTATTTTTAGAACAATGCATGCAAGGGATGTAAATTATCTAGAGACAATGATGCCTAATGTAACAAAGGATACTATAAATACTATAAAGACATTACAACCAGGAACTTGTATGACTTTTGGATCAGCATTTAAAATACCGATATCAGTGAAATTACAAATGCCAAATCCAGCACCATTATCAAGTAATGCTAAAATAGAATCTATCTGGTATTGACAAAATAACTAAAATCTGATATTATCTTAAGCAAGTTGTGAAGATAAAGAAATAGTAATAAGAAAACTTATTTTAGTGAGTTTGGGATAGTGAAAACCAAATAATGAGTCCTTATGAACGTATCTTTTAGCAAAAACGTATAATCACGTTAAAGATTTAAAGAGCATAGAAATTCTATTGACGTAAGGTGGTACCGCGAGAATACTCGTCCTTATAATATAGAATTTTTGTTTTTATAGGAGGAATGATTATGATATTAGAATTAGAAAAGGTATTAGAACAAGTATTTGTGAAAAATGGTTATGATAAAAATGATTGTAAAATAAAATTATCAAATAGAAAAGAGTTATGTGATTATCAAATCAATAGTGTTTTTAAGATAGCTAAAGAAATAAAGAAAAATCCAGTTGAAGTTGGAGAATGTTTAGTAAAGGATATAAAAAATATAGAAAATATAGATTATTATCTAAAAGAAATAACTTTTGTTAAGCCTGGTTTTATTAATTTAACATTATCAGATAGTTTTATAGCAGATACTTTAAATAAAAAAATAGAAAGAGGTTATTATGAAATAGAAAAAACTAGTAATCCTTTGACATTTGTGGTAGATTACGGGGGTCCAAATATTGCTAAACCTCTTCATGTAGGACATATTAGACCTGCAATAATAGGTCAATCAATATATGAAATTTTAAAGGCAAAAGGACATAAAGTAATTAGTGATGTTCATCTAGGAGATTTTGGACTTCAAATGGGTCAGGTTATTTATGGACTTAAACAAAGAAATTTAAAGCCAAATGATATAACGATAGAACTTTTACAAGAAATATATCCGAAAATGTCTAAGCTTTGTAAAGAGGATAAAGAAGTGAAAGAGATTTGTCAAACTATAACAAAGGATTTGCAGGATGGAAATAAGGAGTATACAGAGTATTTTAAAGTTATGTATGATGTGTCTTTAAATGATATAAAAAGAATATATAAGTATTTAGGAGTAGATTTTGATTATTGGTATGGTGAAAGAGATAGTTATAAATATATAGATGATTTAATGCAGTTTTTGGATAAGCAAGGAGTTTTAGAAGAGGATGATGGTGCTAAAATAGTGAGGGTATCAAAACAAGATGATAAAAAAGAAATGCCTCCGCTTATAATTCAAGGAAAAAGTGGTGCTTATCTATATGCAACAAGTGATATGGCAACAATTTATCAAAGGATGCAAGACTTTAAACCTAATTATATTCTTTATGTTGTGGATAATAGACAAAGTTTATATTTTGAACAAGTTTTTAGAGCTTGTGAAATAAGTAATCTTACAGATGGTACAGTTTTAGAACATGATGCTTTTGGTACAATAAATGGAAAAGATGGAAAACCGTTTAAAACAAGAAGTGGAGAAACTTTGAAATTGGAGGATCTAATAAAACAAACAAAAGAAATATTCTTATCTAAAAAAGAAACTAATAAAGATATGGATGAAAAGGATATAGATATAATAGTAAATGCAATATTAAAGTATGCAGATCTTCAAAATAATAGGGAAAATAATTATATATTTGATATAGATAAATTTGCAGATGTTAATGGAAAAACTGGACCATATCTTTTATATACTGCTGTTAGGATAAGGAAAATAGTACAAGAAAATAAAGCTACGTCAGCAAAAATGACAAGTAGAATTTATAATAAGTATGATAAAGATCTAAGAATGGAATTATTAAAGGTGGAAGATGCGATTAATAATGCTGTTCAAAAAAGGATGCCACATTTTATAGCGGATTATTTATATAATTTAGCAGTTTTAACAAATACTTTTTATCAAAATAATAATATATCAAGACAAGATGATGAACAAATTAAAAGTGACTGGATAAATCTACTTGATTATACTTATAAAGTTATGGAAAAGTTATTAGGTTTATTAATAATAGAAATACCAAGTCAAATGTAAAAGGAAGCTATTAATTTAACTTCCTTATTTTTATATCAGTATTTTTAAATAGAGATGGAATATTATCAAGTTCATCTTTTATTTTTATTTTATAGATGATATTTTCACCGAAGAATTTATCAGTAATGTCTAAATTATTTGTTAAAGTATTTAATAGTTTTAAATTATCATAAGATGAAATTATTTCGTAATAATTATATTTAATATATAAACAAAGATCGGTTTTTTGTAAAGTTTCACGGACACTTTTTGAATATGCTCTTATAAGACCACCTGCACCGAGTTTTATTCCTCCGAAGTATCTAACTACAATAGCAAGAATATTTACTATATCGTTTTTTAAAATAACTTCCATGATTGGAGCTCCTGCTGTACCACCTGGTTCACCATCATCGCTGAATTTTTGTTTATCTAAGGTTCTAAAAGCATAAGTAACATGGGTAGAATCTTTGTATTTACTTTTGATATCTTCGATAATGGAAAAAGCTTCAGCATCAGTTGAAATATATTTTAAAAAACAAATAAATCTAGAATTTTTGATAATAATTTCGTTTGTGCAATCGTTTTTAATAATATTCATTATATCACCAATATAATTATAATATTTAATGCCATATTTTACAATAATACTTTTAAAGTGTATAATAAAGAAAAGGAGGGTACTATGAAGGAAAAACTAAGATTAATTCCAGAAAAACCTGGTTGCTATTTAATGAAAAATAAGGATAATATAGTAATTTATGTTGGAAAAGCTAAAAATTTGAAAAGAAGAGTAAACTCCTATTTTAATAAGATTCATACGGGAAAAACTAAAGCTTTAGTGAGTAATATAACTGATTTTGAATATATAATAACTAATAGTGAAACTGAGTCTCTTATTTTGGAGATAAATTTAATAAAAAGATATAATCCAAAATATAATATTCTTTTAAAAGATGATAAAACATATCCATATATAGTACTTACGAATGAGAAATATCCGTCTTTAAAGATTGTAAGAAGTAAACAAAGAAAAAAAATAAAAGGAAAGGTATTTGGACCTTTTCCGGGTGTTACTTCTGCTAAGAATACTGTGAATTTAATAAATAGAATTTATCCTTTAAAAAAATGTGATAAATTAAAGAAAAAAGTGTGTTTATATTATCATATAAATGAGTGTTTAGGGTATTGTGAAAAGAAAGTTTCTGCTGAAGTAATAGATGATATGTTAAAAGATATAACGAAGATTTTAAATGGTGATTATAAGTTTTTAACAAAGAAACTTGAGGAAGAGATGAATAAGTATTCAAATAATTTAGAATATGAAAAGGCACTTGAAATGAAAAGTTTAATAGAGGATATAAAACATACGATAAGTAAACAGATAATAGTGTCCAATGTAAAATATAATTTTGATGTATTTGGTTTGTATGAGATAGATAATTTTTTAGCAATAGAGACTTTATTTATTAGAGAAGGTGTAGTAATAGGAAAAGTAAATAAAATAATAAATGATTATGTAGATTTAGAGGATGCATATATAAGATATATAATAGATTTTTATGATAAGTATCCTTTACCTAAAAAAATAATAGCAAATGATATAAAAGGGGTAACGGACATAGAAAGAGTGTTAGATGTAAAGATTCAAGTTCCTATAAAGGGGGATATAAAACAAATACTTAACATGTCTAATGTAAATGCTGAGATATCATCTAAGGAAAAGATTGAAAGAATAAGAAAAAATGATATAATGAGATATGAAAGTATCAATGATTTGAAGAATATTTTAAACTTAGAAAAGTTAGAGAGAATAGAATTGTTTGATAATTCGCATTTATTTGGAACGTATTATGTTGGAGCAATGGTGGTTTTTAGAGATTTTTTACCTGATAAGAATGAATATAGAAAGTATAAAATAGATTCCCATACTAAAGATGATCTAACCGCGATGAAAGAGGTAATTTATAGGAGATATCAAAAGGCTTTAATGGAGAAGACTGAGTTTCCAGATTTAATAATAGTAGATGGTGGATTTCTTCAAATAAATGCTACGTTAGAAGTTTTAGATAGTTTAAGATTGAATATTCCAGTAATAGGATTAAAAAAGGATAAAAGTCATAAAACATCAAAGTTAGTTTTATCTAATTTGACAGAAATTGATATAGAAAATAAGAATTTGTTTGTTTATCTGTATAAAATGCAAGAAGAAGTTCATAGATTTGCTATATCATATCATAGAAATATAAAGAATAAAGGGATGTTAGAGAGTGTTTTAGAAGATGTACCTGGTGTTGGAGAAAAAAGAAGAAAAGAACTTTTAAAAAGATATTCGTCTTTAACAAAAATTAAGAATGAAACAGTAGAAAATTTAAGTGAAATAATTCCAGAAGAGGTAGCGATTAATCTTTTAGAATTTTTAAATAAAAAGGAGGAAGAAAATGAATAATAAACAACAAAATGGAAAATTGCCAAAATGGGCTATAGTTTTAATAGTAGCATTATCTATAGTATCAATTTTACCAACACTTTTATTTGCAGGAATAATAACATATGGGGTGATAGGTAGTGTAAATAAAAATGTAAATTTAACAATGAGTAATACAGTAGAAGGTTACTATAATAGTAAGACTAATACTTATTTTATAAATGGTTATGTAAAGAATGATGGGAAAGATGATGCTCACGGAATAGAAATTGAATATACACTTTATGATAAGAATAATAATATAATAGGGACTGCAACTGCATATATAGATGAGCTGGATGAGGGTAGAACATGGAAGTTTACTGCAGAGTATACTGGTGAGAATGCTAAAGATATAGATCATTTTGAGAATAGATTATTTGATTATAATTATGAAACATGGGATTAGTTTTTCATGTTTTTACTTTGCAAGTGTTTTTTTAAAAGTAGGAATAAAGAAAACTTAGATAAATAAAAAAAAGAGTATTGACGAACATAGGTTTGTGCATTATAATACTAAATGTATCCAAAAATATAGAGATAATATGCTAGATAACTTAACTGTAAAATGAATTTAAAATCATATTGTTTTATAGAAAAGTGTGATATAATTACCATAGAGAGTAGGAGGATTTACCATGGCTAAGAAGAAAAGCAGAAATAAAAAAGAAAAAGAAAAACCAACATATTTAGTGGAATTATATGGTATAGCACTTATTTTAATTGCAATACTTGGGATAGGAAAATATGGACCAATTGGAAGATGTATCGCATCTTTTGCGCTTTTTCTAGTGGGAAATTTATATTTTTTCCTGTTACTAACAGTATTAATTGTTGGTGGATATATAATAATAAATAGGAAACATATTAATTTACTTTCATCGAAAATGATAGGTATATATTTATTTGTAATAGGATTAGTTGTTTTAATGCATCAAAATTATGTATTAGATAATATGAAAACTGATAAGATATTTACTGAAACTATTGATTATATAATGTTAGGAATAGAGAAAATCATGAATAAGAGTGTCAAAGTTGGAGTATTTAATACAGCTCTTTCAAATACTGGAGGAGGTATATTAGGAGCAATTTTTGCATCACTTTTCTATGCTTTATTTGAAGCTCAAGGAACAAAAATAGTAATACCGATTTTGATGATTTCAGGATTTATGATATTTACAGGTTTATCTATAAAGGATGTACTAAGCAAGGGTAAGGAAACTGCTAAAAACTTGAAACCAAAGAAACATAAAGAACAAGCGGTAAATGAAGAAAAGGATATACCTAAATCGAAATTAAAGATAGTGGATCACAATGATGATATAGAAGAAAAAGATGATAAATTAGTAGTTCATGATATAAAAGAATTAACTAAGATAAAAGAAAATAAGGTAGAAGTTGCTGAGGCTCCAGTAAGTATAAATAAAAGTTATACATTACCTTCACTTGAACTTTTAGAAGCTGGTAAGAAGTCTAAAAAAGGAACAGATCATGCAGTTATAGAAAGAAATATAGCTACTTTGGAACAAGTTCTTAGGGATTTTGGAATATCAGGAAAAGTGGTTGAGGTAAATATAGGTCCAACTGTAATTCAATATGAATTGTCATTATCGTCTGGAACGAGAGTATCGAAACTTCTTACTATAAATAAGGAAATTTCTCTTGCGCTTGCTAAAAAGGATATAAGAATACAGGCTCCAATACCTGGTAAGAGTACAGTTGGTATAGAAATGCCTAATGAGATGCCACAAATGGTAACTTTAAGGGAAACATTAGAGGCGATGCCTAAACAAACAAATTCTTCAGTGCTTGCAGTAGCTTTAGGTAAAGATATAATGGGAAAGGTAAAATGGTGTGAGATAGATAGAACTCCACATTTATTAGTAGCGGGTGCGACAGGATCTGGTAAATCTGTTTGTATAAATGATATAATTGTATCTATATTAATGAAGGCACGTCCAGATGAGGTTAAATTAGTTCTTGTTGATCCAAAGAAAGTAGAACTTTCGATATATAATGGGATTCCGCATTTGTTAACTCCAGTAGTAACTGATCCGAGAAAGGCATCAAATGCTTTGAAAAGGGCAGTATCAGAAATGGAAAGAAGATATGATGTGTTTGAAGAGTCTAAAACAAAGAACATATCTGGATATAATAAGATGATTGAGGAAAAAAATGCAAAATTACCTGATGATGAAAAATTGCCTAAAATGCCATATATAGTAGTGATTGTAGATGAACTTGCTGATCTTATGTTAGTGGCTGGGAAAGAAGTTGAGGATTCTATTATGAGAATAACTCAAATGGCACGTGCGGCAGGTATTCATTTAATTATTGCAACTCAAAGACCTTCAACAGATGTAATTACAGGACTCATCAAAGCAAATATTCCTTCTAGAATATCGTTTGCAGTATCATCTAGCATTGATTCTCGTACAATACTAGATATGACTGGAGCAGAGAAGCTTTTAGGTAAAGGGGATATGTTGTTTCTTCCAATGGGAGAAAATCAACCAGAAAGAATTCAAGGAGCGTTTGTAAGTGAAAAGGAAATTTTAAAAGTTGTAGATTATACAGTATCACAACAAAAGGCTTCTTTTGATCCGAATTTTACTAATCTAGAACACATAGATTCAGAAAGAAAAGAAAATACAGTATCGAATGAAAAAGAAGAGTATGATGACCCATTATACAATGATATAGTAGAGTTTGTAATTGAAAATCAAAAAGCTAGTGCTTCTCTTCTTCAAAGAAGATTTAAACTTGGGTATAACAGGGCTGCGAGAATAGTAGATTTATTGGAAGAAAGAGGAATAATTGGACCTCAAAATGGTTCAAAACCTCGTGAAGTGCTAGTGAAACTAGAAGAACCACAAGATAAATAAGGAGGAATTATGACACCACATATAGAATCAAAAAAAGAAGATATAGCAAAAACAGTAATAATGCCTGGAGATCCTAAAAGAGCTAAATTAATAGCAACTAAGTATTTAAAAGATTCAAGGTTAGTGAGTGAGGTAAGAGGAATACTTGCTTATACTGGTTTTTATAAAGATAAACAAGTGACAATAATGGCATCGGGTATGGGAATGCCAAGCATGGGAATTTATTCATATGAATTGTTTAAGTTTTATGATGTTGATAATATAATAAGAATAGGAACGTGTGGGGCTTTACAGAAAGATGTATGTTTGAATGATATAATAATACCAAATAATGCTTTAACTTTATCGAATTTTTCATATCAGTATGATGGTATAAGCCAAAATGAAGAACAACCATCAAAATGCTTATACGAAAGTTTGGTTAAATCTGCTAAAAAGCTTGACTTTAATATTTTATCAGGTACAATAAATACTAGTGATATTTTTTATGGTGAAACGGATAATCCCTTGAAGAGTGTTTTAGCAGTAGAAATGGAAACATTTGCACTTTTCTATATTGCAAAAAAACTAAATAAAAATGCTGCAGCAGTTCTTACAGTAACAGACCATTTGATAAAAAACCAACGATTATCTTCTTTAGAAAGAGAAAATAATCTTGATAAAGCTATCACTATAGTATTAGAGTCGTTATAATTTCATAATTTTGTTACATAATAGAAAGGGGAGGCATTATGAAAATAAAGAATATTAATGGAAATGGTTATCAACTGCATTTAATAAAAACAAATAAATTTAAAACAGTTCTAGTAAAAGCGTTGTTTTCAGATAAACTAAAAAAAGAAGATTTGACAGCTAGAAATTTATTGTTTAATAATCTTCTTTTTTCTTCTGCAAAATATGATACTTCAAGAAAAATGGCAATAAAAAGGGAGGAGCTTTTTAGTGCTAGTTTATATGGGAGAAATTATCGAAGAGGTTCTCAAATAATTTCGGAGATAAATTTATCGGTAATTGCAGATAAATATTGTGAAAATGGAAGTTTAAAAGAAGCATTAGAGTTTTTATTTGATATATTGAATAATCCTAATATAAAGGATAATGGTTTTGAAAAGGAGTCTTTTAAAGTAAATTATGAAAGATTAGAAAATTCAATTAATGATGAAAATGAAGATCCGACCCATTATGCATATACAAAGTTTAAAGAACAAATAGGACAAAGCAAATTATATGGTACTTCTACGCTTGGTACTTTAGAAGATTTAAGAAAAATTACTCCAGAGAGTTTATATACTTATTATAAGAGTTTTAATAAAAATAATAGTTTGGATATATTTATAGTCGGTGATTTTGATTTTAATGAAGTAGAACAGGTAATAAAAGATAATGTAAAGTTTGAATATAAAAAGAGTACTTTTATATTAGAAGAAATCCCGTATGATAAGACAGTAAATTCAAAAGAAGAAGATTCAAAGTTTAATCAAAGTAAAATAATTTTCGGAGGAACTCTTGAAAATTTAACAAATAGTGAAAAGTTATATGAGGGAATAGTCTATAATATTATTTTAGGAAATTCTCCAAATTCAAAGTTGTTTAGGAATGTAAGGGAGAAAAGATCACTTGCATATAACATATCATCTAGTTTAAATAGGTTGGATAATATATTTTATATATATGCAGGTATTTCTTTAAAAAATAAAGAAGAGACTATGGAAGAGGTACAAACTCAATTAGAAGAAATGAGAAAGGGCAATTTTTCAGAAAAAGAGGTAAAAAATGCAAAAGAAATGGTTCTAAGTATAATGAGAGAAATAGATGAATATCCAGGTGCTATGTTAGATCATTATTTAAACTATTTATATTTTGGAAATGAAAGTTTAGATAAGCAAAAAGAGAAAATTAAGAGTATTAAAAAGGAAGATATAATAAAAGTTGCTAAAAAAATAGAAATAAATACAGTATTTTTACTGAAGGAGGGTCAAGTTGGAAAAGACACAAATAAATAATTTTAAGGAACATATTTATTATGAAAAACTGGATAATGGATTACAGGTATATATATTGCCACTTAAGAATAAAAAAAATTATGCTTGTATGTATGTAACAAAATATGGGGGAAGAAATATAGAGTTTGAAGTAGATAACAAACAATATAAAACTCCGACTGGGATTGCTCATTTTTTGGAACATAAAATGTTTGATAGAAAAGATGATCCGTTTAAATATTATGTTAAATATGGGACAGATGTTAATGCTTCAACATCACTTGATCATACAGGTTATTATTTTATGGGAAATAAATGTTTTTATAAGTGTTTATTGTATTTATTAGATTGGTTAAAAGAACTTAATATAACAGATGATTCAGTAAAAAAGGAACAGGGTATAATCTTGGAAGAAGCAAACATGTATAAGGATAATCCTGATAGGGTGTTATATAGTAAAATAAAAGAAAATGTTTTTGTAAATGATCCTAGTAAATATAAGGTAATTGGAACGGATAAAGATATAACTGGTATTACGAAGGATGATTTAGAGTTATGTTTTAATACTTTTTATAATCCAAATAATATGTACTTGATAGTTACGGGAAATGTAAATCCAAATAAAACTATGTCTTTAATAAAGGAAAACCAAAATAATTTTTATCCTGGGAAGAAAGATGTGAAAAGAATATATAATAAAGAACCTGATCAAGTGGATAAAGATTATGAAGTTTTAAATATGAACATAGAAATTCCTAGAGTAGCAGTAGCATATAAAATAAATAAACAGGTTTTTGAAGGCTTGGATATAAAACCAATAGAACTTGATATATATCTTCATTGTCTATTTAATATATCACTTGGAATGACTTCAGAAATAAGGGAACATTGGTTAAAACAAAATATGATTTCAAGGAGCTTTTACAGAATATATGAAATAGAAACTCATTATGTAATAGAATTATATGCAGTAACTAATAAACCAGATGAATTAGTAAAAGAACTTGAGGAATATCAAAAAGATTTTAAGATAGATGAAAATAGTTTTGAAAGGGAGAAAAAACTTTGGATTGCAGAAGAAATAAGAAGTATAGATACTCCGATGGGAAGTTTATATTCAGTTCTTGATGATATTCTAGATTATAAGCATTTTATCCCAAATAAAATAAACATAATAAAAAATTTAAATTATGAAACATTAGATGATATAAAAAATAGATTAAATTTGAGTAATAAAGCGATTGTAAAAATAATGCCAGATCGTTAACTTAACACATTTTATATTATTTTTTTGAAGAGAAGATTGCATATTCTTAAAAATTTTGATATATTTTATATAGAGTAAGGAGTGGGTAGGCATGAATCTAAACATGTTTCTAGTATTTCCAGGAGTATTGATAACAATTGGAGTAGCATTGCTCTTAATATCAATTATTATAATAGTTGTGGCATATAAAACAGCAGATCCTAAGGAAGAGGTATTTATTCAAAAGCCACATGAAGAAGAAATAGAAATAAAAGAAATTGAGGAACCACAGAACTTGGAAACAACGAAAGTATTTAAATTTCCTTCAGTAAAAAGAAATGTTGCTATTACAGAAATAGATGATGAGATAAGTAATAGAATTAATGATTTAGAGAATATAGATGAAAGTATAAATATAAGAAGAGATATAAAACCGAAAGAAATAGTGCAAGATAAGTTACAAGAAGATATACTGGATACTGATATAAAAGAAGAACAAAAAGAAGAAATAGAGTTGCTATAACTTCTTTTTTAGTTTCAGAATAATTATAAAAAACATATTATATCACGAGGTGATATTATTAAAAATCAAATAACAAGATCTTATATATATGGAAATGACAATCATAAAAATTTGAAGGGATTAGCATATTTTTATCCTTATAGAGAAGGAACTGTTATGGAAATAGAAGTCTATAATATGCCTAAAGATGAATCGCATCCATATGCTCTTCATATTCATGAGGGAAATATATGTAAAAAGAATGAGTTTAAAGAAACTGGTAATCATTATGATAAATATGGTAAAGGACATCCGATGCATCAAGGTGATTTACCTCCGTTATTTTCAAATAATGGTTATAGTTATATGAAGGTGTATACGAATAGATTTACTCCTGAAGAAATTAGGGGTAAAACTTTGGTAATACATAGTGGTTTTGATGATTTTGTAACTCAACCATCAGGTAATAGTGGTCAAAAAATAGCATGTGGAACAATAAATTAAATCTTTAGTAGATTTTTCTGTTTTAAAATATTATAATTAATACAAGGAGGTAATTTTATGAATAATATATTTAACTTAGAAGGAAAAGTGGCAGTTGTAACTGGAGCATCTTCTGGTCTTGGAAAAAGTGCTGCACTTGCTTATGCAGAAAATGGTGCAAGTGTTGCGTTACTGGGATTAGATGAGGAAAAGTTAGAAAAGGTAAAAACAGAAATAATGGAAAAAGGAAGAGATGCTTTAGCAATAAGATGCGATGTTACAAAAGAACAAGAAGTGCAAGATACAATAAAAAATGTATTAAAAAAATATGGGCATATTGACATTTTATTAAACAATGCTGGTGTAGCAGTTCCAGGAGGGGTTGAAACTTTAAAGGAAGAGGAATGGGATAAATCATTTAATGTCAATGTTAAAGGAATGTACTTACTAAGTAAATACGTAATTCCTGAGATGAAAAAACAAAATTATGGAAAAATAGTAAATATAGCATCAGTAAATGCAGTTATTGCAGATAAGGATGATATTTTTATAAGACATAGTTATAATGCTTCGAAGGCTGCAGTACTAGGATTAACAAAGGGAATGGCATGTTCTTATGCAAGATATGGAATAACAGTAAATGCAGTAGGACCTGCTTTATTTAAGACAGAAATGACTGAAAACACATTATTTAAATCTGAAAAATTCTTAAATGGATATAATATGTTAAATCCAAGTAGTAGACCTGGAAAAGAAGGAGAACTAAATGGAACTATATTATATTTATCGAGCGATGCATCAAGTTATACACAAGGCCAATTCATAATAGTAGATGGTGGAGGCTCTTTAGTATAGTGAAAGGACATACACACTTTGGAATATATGGACTTTTAATAAAGGAAAATAAAATTCTATTAATAACAAAAGCAAATGGACCGTATAAGGGAAAACTAGATTTACCTGGAGGTTCTCCGGAATATAAAGAGAAGCCAGTAGATACGTTAAAAAGAGAGTTTCTAGAAGAGACGGGGCTTGTTATTATTGATGAAAAATTATTTGATTTAGATTCTGTGTTAGTAACATGGAAATATAATCAAGAACAAATATTAGTTCATCATACTGGAGCATTTTATAAAATAACAGATTATAAAGGTAATATAAAACAAAATATTGAAATAGATAACCAAAATGATGATTCCAAAGGTGCTAAGTTTTATGAAATAGCAAAATTAAATAAAAATAACTTATCAGAAATTACTATTTTAGAACTAGAAAAACTAGGATATACTCTAAAATAGTTTTTTTTAGGAGGAAATATGAAGGAAAATAAAATAATAGTGCATGCAATAATAAAATATAAGGATAAATATTTAGTAACAAAAAGATCAAATAAGGAAACAGTCTATAAAAACTACTGGGATATACCTGGTGGTCTAGCTAATAAAGGGGAGCTTCCGAAAGATGCATTGGTACGTGAGGTTAAGGAAGAGACTAACTTAGACATAATACCAGGACAAATTATACATGAAGATAGTAACTTTGATAAAAAGAAAGATATGATCTTTATAAGATTGGTGTATCTAGTGACGCTTAAAAGTGATATAGACAAGATAAAGTTAGATGAAAAGGAACATTCAGAATACAAATTAATAGAAGATATAAGTGAACTAAAGAATCAAAAACTAGTGCCTTTTTTAAAGGATCTATTCACAAATAAGTGATTGTATAATATAATAAAATTAATTTATATGGAGGATTTATGGAATTTTTAAGTATTTATGATAATAATAAACAAAAAACACCAAAGAAAATCCAAAGAGGGGTAAAACCAAAAGAAAATGAACATATATTGATTACAATAATAATTATAGAAAATAATGATAATAAGTATTTGGTTCAAAAAACTTCTAAAGAAAAGGGAAATGATTATGCTTTTACAGGAGGGCATGTAACTTATAATGAAACTTCAGAGAATGCAATAATAAGAGAAGTTAAGGAAGAACTTGGGATAGATATATCTAAAAAACGGATAAAATATGTGGCAGATATAGAACTTGGTATACCATTTATGGATATTTATTATTTAAAAGATGATATAAAACTAAAAGATATAATGCTTCAAGAGGAAGAAGTAGAAAGTCTAAATTATTTAACTAAAGAGGAAATAGAGGCATTGATAAGAAATAATAAGTTTAGAAAATCACATGAAAAAGCTTTTAATAAATATCAAAAAGAAAAGGTAAAAGAGTAGTGAAAATTTATATAATAGGAAGTCCAGCTTCTGGAAAAACAACTTTAGCAAAGAAATTAAGTAAAAGATATGATATAAAATATTATGAACTTGATTGTATTGTTTATGATGATGAAAATAATCATATAAAGAGAACAGAAGAAGAGATAAGTAAAAAGTTTAATGAAATTTTAAAAGAAGAATCTTTTATTTTAGAAGATGTTGGAAGATCAAAGTTTAAAAAGGGAAGAGAAGTTGTAGATGTAATTTATTATATAAAATTAAGTAAGTTAGAGATATATAAAAGATTAATAAAGAGATGGATAAATCAAAGGAAAGGCATTGAATCATATAATTATCCACCTACTATATATCAATTATATGGAATGTTTAAGGATGTAAAGAATTATCAAAAGGTGGAAAAACAAAGGGTAAAGGAATTAGAAATTTATAAAAATAAAGTAGAGTTTTTAAATAAAGATAAGTTAAATATCTTAAAAGGAGGGGATAATCTATGAGGATCTATATAATGGGCTCAACAGGATCAGGAAAATCTACTCTTGCTAAAGCACTTAGTAAAAAATATAATATAGATTATTATGAATTAGATAAACTAGTGTATTATAGGGATGATATAACAAAACATAGAACAGATGAAGAAATAGAAAAAGATTTTGATGAGATACTAGAAAAAGAGTCATTTATAATCGAGGATATAGGAAGAAAAAGGTTTATAAAAGGAAGAGATGTAGTTGATAAAATTTATTATATAAAACCAAGTAGAATAACTATATATAAACAAATGATAAAAAGATGGATAAAACAAAGACAGGGAAAAGAAGATTATAATGTAAAACCTACAATAAAAAACTTTTTTAAAAATATAAATGATGTAAGATTATATTCAAAAATTGAAAAAGATGTATTAAGACAATTAGAAATATATAAAGAAAAAGTAGTGTTTTTAAATAAAAAAGATATAAATAAAATACTAAAAGGAGATAATATATGAAAGAAGAAAACGAAGTAACCATAGAAACCCCATACACACTAGAAGAACTAAAAAAATTACTCAAGAAAAATAACTTTAAACTAAAAGAAACATACGACGTAAACGATATTTATATGATAGACAAAAACTATCTAAAAGAAAAAGATCATTTAAAACTCCTAAACCATTCCTTACTATTAAGACATGTTATTCTAGAAAACAAAGAAAAGAAACTAATTACTAAAAAAGAAAAAGAATATAACAAGCAAAAAGAAATAATTAAACAAAGCAAAGTAGATTTAAAAGTACAATCTCTAGAAGAAGCAAAAACATTTTTAGAAGCCCTAAATTACCAAGAATTAATAAGAATAAATGATCACCTACTAGTATATGCCAATGATGAAGATGAACTTTGTATTCAAATAGTAAACAATAAACATATTTATATCGAAATAGAAAGTAATTGTGAATTCATAAATAAAGTATATAGCACTGTAGAAGAAATGAAAGAAGTTTTTAAAAAATATGATGTCAAAATAAAAAATAATAATTATTTCGCAAAAAAAGCAGAAATAGAACTTATAGAAAGAGGTGTATAACGTGAAAAACAAAATAACATTTGTAACTGGTAATATGACTAAACTTAAAAGTGCCAGACAAGTTTTAGAACCACTCGGAATCAAGGTAGATAATGAAAAAATGGAAACAATCGAAATACAAGCAGATGATGTTGAAGACGTAGCAAAATTTTCAGCAAAATGGGCCAGTGAAAAACTAAAATGTACTGTTTTAAAAAATGATATGGGATTATTCGTCGAAGCATTAAATGGCTTTCCCGGTGTTTACACTCATTACATTGATGATACCCTAGGAGAAGATGGATTACTAAAATTAATGGAAGGTAAAGAAAACAGAAAAGCATACTTTAAAGAAGTTTTAGCCTACTGCGAATACGGAAAAGAACCAGTTACTTTTACAGGAATAACCAAAGGAACAATATCGAGAAAAAAGCAAGGACAATATGGCTGGAGTTGGGACTTTATATTTATTCCAGATGGAAAACAAGATACCCTAGGATGCTATAACGATGATGAAAGATGGAAATTATGGGATACAAACAACTACAAAAAACTAGCAGAATATCTAAAACAAAAAAATTAATGGAGCAATATCATGAAAGAAAATATAAATAAAATTCTTAATAATTACTACACAAATGAGTATAACGAACAAGATAGATTAATAAAAGATAAAGTTCACAATATAGAATTTATCACAACCACAACCTATATAGATAAGTATTTAAAAGAAAATGATAAAATCCTAGACGTCGGAGCAGGCACAGGAATATACTCACTATATTATGCAGACAAAGGTTACGAAGTCCATGCACTTGACTTAGTAAAAAGTAACATTGAAAAATTAAAAAGCCAAAAAACAAACAACATGAAATTAAGTGCTAGCGTAGGAAATGCTCTTGATTTATCAATGTATAAAGAAAATTCTTTTGACATAACCTTAGTTCTAGGACCCTTATATCATTTATTTAAAAAAGAAGAATTTGCAAAAGTAATAAACGAAGCAAAAAGAGTTACCAAACCCAAAGGAAAAATTTTTCTAGCATTCATTCTATTCGATTTAACAATGTTAACCTGGGGTTTCAAAAGAAAAAATATTTACTCAGAATATGGTAATAACAAAATGGTTTCAAAAAACTTTAAACCAAACAACAACGAAAAATATATATTTTACATGAGCACCATACAAGAACTAAAAACATACTTCAAAGAAAATAACTTAAATGTCATAAAATACGTTGCAACAGATGGAATAGGAAGAATAATAAAAGATGAAATAAATAACATGACTTTAGAAGAGTATGAAATGTATTTGAATTACCACTTATCTATATGTGAAAGGGAAGATTTAATGGGATATAGTGGACATATTTTAACAATTGTAGAGAATTAGAGGTTGTAATATTATTTGGAATAAAGAACAGTTTTATTTAGAAGAACCAACTATAAAAAGAAAACAAGAAGTAATTGATTTAATGAAAGAGTTTAAAGATTATGACTCCTTAGTTGCAGGTTCATCATTTTTAGATGAAAAAGTAGATAATTATGAAGATTGGTTAGAGTTTTTAAGTAGAATTAAAAATGGTTCCAATGAAGAGAAGTTGTGCCCTAATAGACAATATTTTCTTATAAGAGAAAATGATAATAAAATAATTGGACTTATTAATATAAGATATGATTTAAATGAATGGATGTTAAAATATGGTGGTAATATAGGTTATAGTATAAGACCTACTGAAAGAAGAAAGGGTTATAATAAGATAAATTTGTTTTTAGCACTTGAAAAATGCCAAGAAATGGGTTTAAAGAAAGTTTTGCTTATCACAGATAATGATAATGTAGCATCAATTAAAACAATTGAGTCTCTCGGAGAAATTTTAGAAAATAAAATAAAAAATGAGGAAGGTAGTGGTCTTATAAGAAGATATTATATAGATGTAGATGAGTCTCTTTCTTCCAATAAAGGACTTATAAAATGAGATTACCACATCAAGTATTAGGTTTTCCTTATAAAAAGGATAAAGATGGATCGTATTTATATGGAATTTTTCAAAGAAATAGTGATAAGGAAATATGGCAAGGAATAGCAGGGGGAGTAGAAAGTTTTGATAAATCATATCTAGAAGCATTTAAAAGGGAGGCATATGAAGAGGCGAATATAGATAAGAATTCTAAGGTTATTGAACTTGAATCAATGTGTACTATACCTGTTTTAAAAGTTGCAAAGAATTTTATATGGGGAGAAAAAATATTACTTATATATGAACATTCTTTTGGGGTAGAGGTTCAAAATCAATTAATAAAATTATCGAAAGAACATAAAGATATGAAATGGCTCTCATACGAAGATGCAATAAATATCTTAACATATGATAGTAATAAAAACGCTTTATGGGAGCTTAATTATAAATTAAAAAAAGAGGAAAATAATATGACAAATTCAAAAGATTATTTAAATAAGGAAGTAGAGGTAACCATAGATAGGCAATTAGGATCAAAACATCCAAAACATGGGTTTGTATATTCATTAAATTATGGGTATATAGAAAATACAGTAAGCGGAGATGGTGAGGAACTGGATGCATATGTACTAGGACATTTTGATCCGGTTGAAAAAATAAAAGGAAAAGTAATAGCAATAATACATAGAACAAATGATAACGATGATAAATTAATAGTAAGTGCAAACGATAAAAACTATACAGATGATCAGATAAGAGCATTAACAGAGTTTCAAGAACAATATTTTGAGTCTGAAATATGGAGATAATATGGAATATTTTGATGTGTTAGATAAAGATAGAAATTTACAGAATTACAGTAAAAAAAGAGGAACGAAGCTTTTGAAAAATGAATATAATCAGGGAGCAGAAATTTATATAATTTGTAATAATAAGATACTTATTACACAAAGATCGAAAACAAAATCTCATCCTAATATGTGGGAGGTTCCTGGGGGATGCAGTATAAAAGGTGAGACTACTAGACAAACTATAGTAAGAGAAATAAAAGAAGAAATTGGTTTAAATCTTGATGATAGTAATTTGATGCTTTTAAACACAAGTATATATAAAAATATGTTTATTGATATCTTTTTATATAAAGGCAAAATAGATTTAACAAAGATAAATGTAGATAAAAAAGAAGTAAGTGACTTTAAGCTAGTAAGTAAAGATGAAATAAATACTTTAATAAAAGAAAATAAAATGGTAACTTCAGTGGGAGAAAGATATAATATGGTGAAAAACTTACTTTCTTAAAAAGAGGAGTCTATGGTAGAATTAGTGCTTCGAAATTATGAGTTTAATAAAAAAGGCATAACAGATAGAAAAGAATATAAAAGAATAAAAAGTTTATATGTAACAAAATTAATAAATAAAGCAAAAGGGAAGGTAATAATATGAAAAAGACTAAAAAACCATTAAAAATAGTTATTTTATCAGTTCTAGGAGTTATACTTCTTTTAGGGATAATAATAACAGTAATCGCAGTAAAGGAACTTAAGCAAGAAGATGTATTAAAGCAGGAAATAATAAATTATTCAAATATGGATTTAATTAAGGATGATTATAAAATAAATGTAAAAACAACCGGAGATTGTGCTTATGTTGAAGAGGCAATAAAAAAATATTTTAAAGAGTTATCTGATAATCTAAAGGGAATTAATCATTATTTAAATAGTGATGAACTAACCAATATATTATCATATGATAATTTAAAGAAAGATAAACCAACTTTTAAAGAAAGTAAAAATACAATAACTAAGACAAAGACAAATATAAATAAATATATAGATAATATAAATAATTTAGTGAGTGAAAAAACTATAAAAAGTCTAATAGATAAAGATAAATTAGAAGATGGGGATTATTACTATGATTTATATTTAAATTTAATATATACTAAGCAAGATCAAAAAGATTATGAAGAAATAAAACAAGATATGACTAATCTTAAAAAGAGTTTAAATAAGTTTTTAGATAAAACAAATGAAATAATTAAGCTTTTAGAAACAAAGAATGAAAGTATAGAATATAAAGATAATAATGTTTATTTTGAAAGTCAAAGTGATCTTGATAAATATCAAAAACTTCTAGAAGATTTAAAGAAGATTTCATCAAATATAGAAAATGAAAGTAAAACGATAAAAGCATAATAAAAAGAGGTATTTATGATAGTAAAGAAAGCCTTAGAAAAAGATGCTGAGAAGATAGTAAGTATAAATATAGAAACATGGAATAAAACGTATAATGGTATATTTTCAAAGAACGTATTAGAAGATTTATATAATAAAAAACAAGAATCTATTAAGAAGTGCAAACAAAATATAAAAGAATATGTAGTTTGTAAAGATAATAATGAGATAATAGGATTCGCAAGGTATGGAAAAAATAAAAAAAGTTATCCAGAAGATTATGCTGAAATATATGCATTATATGTTAAAGAAGAATATCAAAATAAGTATGCTGGAACTTGTATGATAAATTATATAAAAGAAAAATTAAAAAAGGAATATAATTATCTTTTAATAAGTACTTTAAAGGAGAATAATGCAAATTTATTTTATCAAAAACAAGGTGGAATAAAAATAGATGAAACAGTTTTTAAATTAGAAAACAGTGAATATATAGAAAACTTATATAAGTTTGATTTAAAGGAGGAGTCATGATACATAAATTAAAATTAAAATCAGAATATTATAATTATATTAAAATTGGTACAAAAAGAATAGAATTAAGATTAAATGATGAAAAAAGAAAAAAGATAAAGATAAATGATGTGATAGAGTTTATAGATTATGAAAATACTAATGAAGTGTTAAAAGTAAAGGTCATTGATATACTTAGGTACGATACGTTTGAAGATATAATAAAGGAATATGATATAGCTGTACTTGCAGATAAAGATCAAACAAAGGAGAATCTAATTAAAGACTTAAATACTTTTTATACAAAAGAAGAACAAGTAAAATATGGAGTAATAGGTATAAGAATAAAACTACTTTAAATTAAAAGTAAAAGGTTTTAGAAGTGAAAAATAAATATAGTTTTCGTTAGATAAAACAATAAAATAAACAGAAAGGAAAATAACAAGTGAAAGATATTGAGGAAGAAATAAGATTAGAAGTTACAAAAGATCAAATAAAACAAATAAAGGACATAACAAAGGAATATAAAGAAGATACAAGAATGATTGATATAACATGTGGTAAGTATGGGTTTGACTCTTTATCTAAAGTGGGATATATATGCAGAATAAGACAAAAATATGATAAGATTACTATGGAAATAAAAAAATATTTAGAAGATGAAAAATGTATAGAAAAGAGTATAAAGATAGATACTGTAGAAGATGGATTAGAGTTTTTTAAGTTATTAGATTTAACACCATATTTGACCTTGAAAAGAAATAGGGAAATAAGAGAATATAATGATTTATTAATATATATAGATAGGTTTGATGATATAGGAGACTATATAGAGATAGAATATCAAAATTCTTCAAGAGAAGAAGCTTTAAATTTTGCAAAAAGTTTAAATATAAAATTAGATTTTAAAGAAAAATATGGGGATATAGTAAGAAAACGGGTTAATAAGTGATTATAGTTATTTATATAATGAAAAAATAAAAGTTCTTTTTCTTTTCTTCACAAATATAATTAAGTGTAGGAAGGAAAGTGATAAAATGGATATACTAAAAGTATCTTCAAAATCTAACCCAAATAAAGTAGCAGGAGCTTTAACTAACGTCTTTAGGGATAAAGGTATAGTAGAAATACAGGCAATAGGAGCAGGAGCCTTAAATCAAGCTATTAAGGGAGTAGCAATAGCGAGAGGTTTTGTAGCTCCAAGTGGTAAAAACTTAATATGCATTCCTGCGTTTCAAGATATAATGGTAGATGGTGAAGAAAGAACTGCTATTAAGCTTATAGTAGAAGCCAAGTAGGCTTCTTTTAATTTGCGTAAAAAAACTCTTTAAAAATATCATTTCTTATTATATAATGTAAGTAATAAGGAGGATTAATAAATGAAAAAAAGAAGTAAAGCAAAGACAACAATATGGATAATTATTGATGTTATAATAGTGCTTATAGTAGCATATTTTATAGTAGGATATTTTAATTTCTTTAAGATAAGTAAGGAACAAAAACCAGTTTTTGAGGGAGAAATTAATAAATATGAAAAAGATAAAGGAGAAGTAACTGTTCATAATTATACACTATATAAGATAGTAGAGTATAAGATTCCAGATCAAAGAGTAACATATAGTATGAAGCTTTGGTTTATGGATGATGTAAAATAATATGCAAAAAAAAGATAGTTTTATTTCAATTATAAAGGGTGTTATTACAGGGATAGCAAGTTTAATTTCAGGAGTAAGTCCTGCTTCTTGTATTGTGTCTTTAAGTTCATATGAGAATTTTATAACTGGATTATCTTCTATATTTAAGAAAGAACCAAATAAAAAAATAAAAGAAGAGAATAAAAAAATACTTTTATTAGTAACAATTTCAATTTTTATAGGAATAGTTTTGGGTTTATTAGCAGGAGGTAATTTAATAAATTATTTTATAGGAAAATATAGATCTCAAACAATATTTCTTTTTGTGGGAATGATAACTGGTGGGTTAACTTTAATTATAAAAAATAAGAAAATAACAAATATTAAAAAACAAATACCAGTTTTTGTAATATCTTTGGTTTTGGTGTTTTCTTTATATTTTCTATTAATGAACTATGATATTTCTATTCCTAAAGGGGTGCTTCCTATAGCGTCTGGTTTTATAACATCTTTAATGATTTTAGTACCAGGTATTTCACTATCATATGTATATATTCTACTTGATAAATATAGTTATATAGTATCTTTTTCTTTATCAAATATAAAAGATGTATTAGTGGTATTGATGTTTGTAGTAGTTTTTATATTATCCTTAGTGCTGATAGCAAAACTTATTTCAATATTACTTAATAAATATAAGGAAAAGTGCTATTCGGTAATATGTTCTTTATTAATTTTAAGTATAGTTGCAATGATTTTGGAAGTTGGTAAATTTACAGTATCATTTGTAAACATATTTACAACAATTTTGGCGTTTTTATGGGGATATCTTTTGGCGAAAAACATTGAGAAAGAATAGGGTTTTTGTAAGCCTTATTTTTTCTTTTGAAAATGTGTTAAGATAATATTGACTTTTCAGGATCATAATAGTAATATCAAATTGAAAGCTATTAATTTGTAGGAGGTAATGAAAAATGATTGTTTTAGAGGATAAGATTTTAGAACTAATTGTAATAAAAAGGGATGGTAAAAAGACGAAGTTTGAAGAAGAAAAAATAGCAATAGCAATAAAAAAGGGATTTGATAGCATCGAAGGTGAAAAGTATTCGGAAAAGGATATAACTAAGGTATATGAATCTGTTTTAAAAGATATAACAAAAACATATCAAGATAAGAAGAGTATTAAAATAGAAGATATCCAAGATTTAATAGAGGAAAAACTAAAAAAATATGAATATATGGATGTGTATGATAATTTTTCTGCTTATAGGACTTTAAGAAATAAATCAAGGGAACTTTTTAAACAAAAAGAGCATAAATTTTTAAAATCAATAGAGTCTCTGGGTATGGAAGATGCGAAAAATGTCGATGCTAAAAGAGAAAATGCTAATGTTGATGGGGATACTGCTATGGGAACAATGCTTCAATTTGGGAGTACTTTGACAAAGGAATTTGCAAAGAGTTATTTAATGAAGGAGAAATTTGCAGATGCTCATGATAAAGGAGCTATTCATATTCATGATATGGATTTTATGCCAATGGGAACTACTACATGTTGTCAAATAGATTTAAATGAATTGTTTAAAGATGGTTTTTCTACGGGGCATGGTCATTTGAGAACTCCGAACAGTATAATGAGTTATGCAGCTCTTGCAGCAATAGCTATTCAATCTAATCAAAATGATCAACATGGAGGACAATCAATACCTGCATTTGATTATTATATGGCACCAGGGGTTGTAAAAACATACAAAAAAACTCTGAAACAAGAAATATATGATTTCTTAGAATTAGAGGGGTATTTGAAATTTATAAAGTTTAATAAAATAGAAAAAGAACTTGATAAGATAAGTACAATTGATTATGATATAAGTAATTTAGATAGTTTTGCAAAAGATGAAGAAAAGGTATTAAAAATATTTAGATTAGCAAATAAGAAAGCATTAGAGAAAACAGATAGAATGACATATCAAGCAATGGAGAGTTTTATTCATAATTTAAATACAATGCATTCAAGAGCAGGTGCTCAAGTACCTTTTTCATCAGTAAATTTAGGAACTGATACATCAAGTGAAGGAAGAATGGTTATTAAAAACTTTTTACTTGCAACAGATAGTGGTCTTGGAAGGGGAGAAACTCCGATTTTTCCAGTATCTATATTTAAAGTAAAGGAAGGAGTAAATTACAATAAAAAAGATCCAAATTATGATTTGTTCCATTTAGCATGTTGTGTATCTGCAAAAAGATTATTTCCTAATTTTTCGTTTATAGATGCACCATTTAATAAGGAGTATTATAAAGAAGGAAATTATAAAACTGAAGTTGGTTACATGGGTTGCAGGACTAGAGTAATGGGTAATGTAGTAGATCCTAATAAAGCAATAACTCCGGGAAGAGGGAATTTATCATTTACTTCGATTAACTTAGTAAGAATTGGAATAAAGCATGGTATTTTAAATAATGAAAAACCTGATTATGAAGGATTCTACAAGGAGTTAACAGAAATGATGGATCTTGTAAGAGATCAGTTGTTAGAGAGATTTGATCTTCAATGTATGAAGAAAGTATATAATTTTCCGTTTTTGCTTGGTCAAGGTATTTGGATAGATTCTAAGGGATTAAAAAATAATGATAAGATAAAAAGGGTTTTAAAACAAGGAACACTTAGTATAGGATTTATAGGTTTAGCAGAATGTCTTAAGGCTTTAATAGGAAAGCATCATGGAGAAAATAAACAGGCTTGGGATAAGGGATATGAAATAATAAAGTTTATGAGAGATAAATGTGATGAGTATTCTAGGGATTATAAGTTAAACTTTACATTACTTGCTACTCCTGCTGAAGGTTTATCAGGAAGATTTACTGCAATAGATAAGTCGATATATGGAAAGATAAAGGGTGTTACAGATAGGGAATATTATACAAATTCATTTCATATACCAGTTCATTATAAAATAACTGTAGATAAAAAAATAAAGGCAGAAGCACCATTTCATGCATTAACTAATGCTGGTCACATAACTTATGTTGAGTTAGATGGAGATCCAACTAGTAATGTTCAAGCTTTTGAGAAGATAGTAAGGCAAATGAAGGAAACTGGAATAGGATATGGTGCAATAAATCATCCGGTTGATAGAGATCCTGTGTGTGGTTTTACCGGAGTAATAAATGATATTTGTCCAGGATGTGGCAGAACTGAAAATGATGGAGTAAAATTTGAAAGAATAAGGCGTATAACAGGTTATTTAGTAGGAACAGTAGATAGATTTAACAATAGTAAAAGAGCAGAAGAAAGGGATCGTGTTAAACATAATAAAGTTCATGAAAATTAGATTAGCAAGTGAGGATATCTTAACAGATAGTATAGTAGATGGTGAAGGACTACGTGCTGTTATATGGACTCAAGGTTGTTTCCATAACTGTAAGGGGTGTCATAATCCTGAAACGCATGATTTTACAAAGGGAATACTAAAAGACGTCGAAGAAATAAAACAAAAAATAAAAAATTTAACACTTCAAGATGGGATAACTCTTTCTGGAGGAGATCCCTTCTTTCAAATAGAAGCCTCTAAAGAGATAGCAAAGTATGCAAAGGAAATAGGATTATCAGTATGGGCTTATACTGGGTTTACTTTTGAAGAATTATTAAAAAATGAAAAAGCAAGAGATTTTTTAAAGTATATAGATGTACTGGTTGATGGAAAATTTGAAATAGAAAATAAAAGTTTAAACATAAAATTTAGAGGTTCTACTAATCAAAGAATAATAAATGTACAAAGATCTTTAAAAACAGGAAAGACAGTTCAAATAAGAAAATATGATCAGAAACCTAAAAAACAAAAGAAGGTATTATATTTATGATAGATAATTATATGTTATATAAAAATCTTCCATCACTTGATTTACATGGGGAAACTGCATTTTCAAGTAGAGTTTTATTAAAGGAATTTATAAGTAATAATAAAAAATTAAATAATAAATTAATAATAATAATTCATGGTATAGGAAAGGGGATTTTGAAAGAAGAGATACATCATCAGTTAAAGCTTAATAAAGATGTAAAGATATATAAACAAGATATATTTAATAAAGGGGTAACGGTTGTAGAACTTTATTAGATATTTACATTAATTTGTAAACTAGATACTTTTATTCTTGAAAAAACATATCAAATGGTGATAAATAAGTTATAATGAGATTGAAAGGAGAAAGTGAAAATGAAAAGAAAAATATTATACTCTTTATTAATTGGTTTATCTTTTGGGTTAGTAAGTATTAGTACAGTAAGTGCTGCTACTCCAACTAGGGAATGGTGTTTTGGTTTTGATAAGGATACTGGTACAATAACTAATTATAAAAATTATAGTTATAAGTGTTCTACTGATGTAGTAATACCTAGTACAATCGGAGGAATTACAGTAGAGAGAATTGGTGCAAGGGCATTTATGGATGATTGTATAAGTAGTGTTGTGATACCAAGTACTGTTAAAACGATAGGTAATTTAGCTTTTGCAGAAAATATGCTAACAAAAATAGATATACCAAAAACTGTAACTAAAATAGGATATGCTGCTTTTAATAATAATCCTGCAGAAAATATAACATTTATTTATGATAGGCAAGATAGTACAAAGCTAATAAGTGTTGCAATGGATGCTGATGCATATACATATAAGTATGAATATATAGATGTAAAAGTTCCTTCTGGTGTAAAAACTATAGGTAAAAAAGCATTTTATGGTATGTATATTGATAATTTAGATATTTCACATGGAGTGGAAACTTTAGAAGATCAAGCTTTATATGGTTCTTATATCTATAATATAGTTGTTTCAAGCAAGATTAAAAATCCTAATTATGATGTTGATATAGAACAAATTCCTGGAGCAGAAACAATATATCATAGTTGGTATTATTATGATGAAGATTGGAATTATCTAGGGGATAAGTATGATTCTAGTATGAAGATAGGTTCTTTAGTTGCTAATCGTTATATTCAACCAGAAGCATATATTGCTGGCGGAAAAGCTTTGGCATATAACAAATTAAAACTGTCTTGGGAAAGTTATGGTTCATATGATGGGGTAGAAATATGGAAACATAATCCTAAAACAGATAAATATGAATATTTTACTAAAACATCAAGAAATAGTGATATAACAATTACAAAAGGAGTTGTTCCGGGGAAAGCAAATTGGTTCAAAGTAAGAAGTTATGTAACAACTCCGGATAAGAAAAAACATTATAGTGATTTCTCAGATAAGATAAAAATAACAACAAAGTTAAGTACTCCGACTAGTGTAAAAGCTAAAAAGTACAAAAAAGGAATTGCTAAAATAACATGGAAAAAAGTTGCTGGAGCGGATGGCTATTCAGTATATAGATATAACAAAAAAACTAATAAGTATACTTTAATTGCTAATACTAAAAATTTATCTTATATAAATAAAAAATTAACAAAAGGAAAAGGTTATTATTACAAAGTAAGAGCATATAAAGTAGTAGATGGTAAAAAAGTTTATAGTAGTTATTCAAAAAAGAGTTATGTAAGAGTATAAAAAAAGGAGAACGGTTAGTTCTCTTTCTTTATGTTATTTTTAATTATATTTGCTATTTTTGTCTTTTCACTATCACTAAGTCCATTCCAAAAAAGTTCAAGTAAAACACCAAGACCTGGCAAAATAAGTTCATTATTTGTAATAACAGATTCATTAATTGTAGATATTATTTCTTCTTCGTTATCATCTTTAATCTTATTAATTATACTTTTTCTAATGTCAAGTTCCATTCTATCACCATTTTTATTATGTAAACATTTACAAAAAATATACTAAATTATTGAATTATTTTTTTTGTTATATTATACTTAATTAAAAGGAGGAATATAATGAATAATAGAGAAGTAAAACCGTTTACAATGTGGAGACATTTTAAGGGCGGAAAGTCTTTTGTAATTACAGTTGCAAAACATAGTGAAACAGGGGAAGAATTGGTTATTTATCGTTGTGTTGATAGTAAAAGTGGAATATATGCAAGACCAAAAGAAATGTTTTTGAGTGAAGTTGATCATGAAAAGCATCCAGAAGCAACACAAAAGTATCGTTTTGAAGAAATAGTAGATTAAAATTATTATTTATGTAATAACTTTTTTGTGATTTGAAGTTTTATAAATGCAATTGGTATAAATTATTAGTAAAGAGGAGATGATTATATGACATTAGGCATAGTAATAGCTATTATAGTTGTAATAATAATTTTATGGTTTATAGCAACATATAATAAACTAGTAGGATTAAGAAACAAAAAGGATGATCAGTGGTCACAGATAGAGGTACAACTAAAAAGAAGGGCTGATTTAATACCTAATTTAGTTGAGACAGTAAAAGGTTATGCAAAGCATGAAAAGCAAACGTTTGAAGAGGTTATAAAAGCTCGTAATACATATTTAGAGGCAAAGACACCAGAAGAAGAGATGAAGGCAAGTTCTGGGGTATCAAATGCTTTATCAAGATTATTTGCTTTAGCAGAAAACTATCCAGAATTAAAGGCAAATACAAACTTTTTATCACTTCAAAATGATTTAAAGGATACTGAAGATAAAATTTCATATGCTAGACAGTTTTATAATGATTCAGTACTTACATACAATAATAAAGTAGAAATGGTGCCATCAAATATTGTGGCTAATATAACTGGGTTTAAAAAAGGGACTTTCTTCGAAGCGGAAGAAAAAGATAAAGAAGCACCAAAAGTTAGCTTCTAATATAGGACTTACTTTTGTAAGTCTTTTTTTAAGGGAGAAAAGTATGAAGAGATATGGATTTATTTTGTTGATATTAATATCTTTCTTTATAATAGGAAATGTAAATGCTCAAGATATAAAAAGAATAACTATGGATATTAATATAGATCAAACAGGAACGGCACATGTAAAGGAAAATTGGGTTATTTATTTTGATAAGAATGAAAATCTGACTGAGGTGTATAAACCGTACAATAATATAGGGAAATCAAAGTTTCAGAATTTTAAGGTGAGTTTAAATAATAAAAACTACACTAATATAAAATGGAAAATTGATGAGACATTTAATTATAAAAAGTATAAAAATGGAATAAATTATACAGATGATGGAATAGAACTTTGCTGGGGAATAAGTGAAAAGGGAAAAACAAATACTTATAATATTTCGTATGACGTAACAAATTTTGTGGCAAAGTTAACTGATGCTGATATGGTTTATTGGACTCTTATTCCAAAAAATTTAAATGATTCACCGGAGAGTGTTTATATAAAAATACATAGTGATTTTAAAAAATACAGTAATGATTTACCTGTCTTTGGATATGGTAAATATGGTGCTCCAACGTATGTATATGATGGTTATATAGAAATGAGTACAAATGAAGTTTTAGATAAATCTGAGTACATGACTGTATTAGTAAAATTTCCAAAGGATACGTTTAATAATGAGAATGCAATAGATCAAAATTTTGATTATTACTTAGATATGGCTGAGAATGGTTCAATTGATTATATAAGTGATGATAATGAAAGTGGTTTTGGAAGTTTTGTTTATTTTTTAGAAGAATATTTTCCAGTTATTATAATAGTATTAATTACAATAATAGGAATAGCAATACCAAAGTCCAGAATAACTGGGAGTAAAAGGATAAAACTAAGGAAAGAAGATAAAAAACTTCCGAAGGAAGTAAATTATATAAGAGATATTCCATGTAATAAGGATATTTATAGAGCATACTGGATTGCTAAAACATATAGATTAAATAGTAAAGATACAGATCTTTTAGGAGCAGTACTTCTTAAATGGCTTAATGAAAATAAAATAGAAATTCAAAAAGAATCAAAAGAAGGAATTTTTAAAAAAGAAAAGTCGAAATTACTTTTAAAACAAAATTTAACATTTGATAATGAAGAAGAAGCTAGGTTATATAAAATGTTAACAGAGGCAAGTGGGGACTATGTTTTAGAGGCAAAAGAGTTTAAAACTTGGGCAACTGATCATTATACAAAAATACTTGGATGGTTTGAAACTATTTTGGATAAGGAATCTACTAAAATGGGACAGGAACATATTATAACAGCATTATCAGCTAGTAAGTATGAATCTACTGCTAAGTTATATAATGAAGCAGTAGCTTTAAAGGGATTTAAAAAGTTTTTGTTAGATTTTTCGAGAATTCATGAGAAAGAACCTTTAGAAGTTCATTTATGGAAGGAATATTTAATGTTTGCACAAGTTCTTGGTATAGCAGAAAAGGTTGCTAAAGATTTTAAAGATATATATCCAGATATGATTCCAGAGGATTATATTGATGATTTTGATTTTATATATTTTGTATCTTATGCTGGAATGAATAGTGCTACAACTGCGCAAACAAGAGCAGAATCATATAATTCAGGTGGTGGAGGTTTTTCATCTGGTGGTGGTGGTTTTGGTTCTTTTGGAGGCGGAGGCTTCGGTGGAGGCGGAGGCCGTTAAGTGGTGTTAAATATTGTCATAAATATTGACAAAGATTGCTAAAAATGATAGAATATAAAAGCATAAAAACAAAAACCATATAGCTAGGGGGAAGTGCAATGAAATATGAAGTGCCGAGTGCTTTTATACTAAATAGAAATGATGTTCAATACTTTTATGTTGAAGGAAAGAATTATAAGAAAAAGACACCTACTTATCATGTATATTATGGTGTAAACCAAAAACCAGTTTTTTTTGAAGCGGAGAACTTTGGTAAAGTACATGGGATAGATGAGGTTCAAAGAATTTCTACTTTTACATTTAAAGCAGGGCTTGATTTAAGAAAAAATTTAGGTACTAATCCTGAGGCTGATGAGACATATAATAGTTTATGTGAGATATATAATCAAGTGGTGAATAAACAAGATAAGAATATTAATTTAAATAAGACATCTAGAAATAAATTAATTAAAGCTATAGATAGTTATAATAAGATAAAAGATAGTCTATCACAAGAAGTTGCAATACCTTTTGAAGAGAATTATAGACTTGTAAATAATATAAAGGATTATGAACAAAATAGAGTAAAGAATATAGAAAATTATCAAGAAAATATAGAAGAAGTTAAAGAAAAGGGCTTACAAAGAGTCTTAAAACAAGCAGCGTAAAACCTGCTTTTACTTTTAGAAAGGAAAATAATTATGAATAAAGTAACACCAAAAATAATGTCAGGATTTATGGAACTGCTTCCTGAAGATCAGATTTTATTTAATGAAATAGTAGATAAGATTAGAAAATCATATGAAAAATTTGGTTTTCTACCAATAGATACTCCAATACTAGAATCATCTGAAGTATTACTAGCAAAGGCTGGGGGAGAAACTGAAAAACAAATATATCGTTTTAAAAAAGGTGAGAATGATATATCGTTAAGATTTGATTTAACAGTGCCGTTTGCAAGATATGTATCAATGAGATATAATGACTTAGTTTTTCCGTTTAAAAGATATCAAATAGGAAAGGTTTATCGTGGTGAAAGACCTCAAAAAGGAAGATATAGGGAGTTTTATCAATGTGATGTAGATGTAATTGGGGAAAATATAAGCGTCATGTATGATGCAGAGATGATTGAGGTAATTTATAACACATTTAAAGAACTAGATTTTGGAAAGTTTAAAGTTCGTATTAATAATAGAAAATTATTAAATGGATTATTTACATATTTAAATTTAGAGAGTAAATCAGTAGAAGTTTTAAGGATAATTGATAAACTAGAAAAAATTGGGAAAGATGAAGTGAAAAACGAACTTGAAAAGATTTCTATTACTGAAGATAAGATAAATAAAATATTAGAATTTGTTAATATAAAAGGGACAAATGATGAAATTATATCTTTGCTTGAGAGATTAAACATTGAAAACGAAACATTTAATAAGGGCCTAGAGGAAATTAAACAAGTTTTAGATATGGTTAAAATTTCAGTGCCAGAAGATTACTATGTGATAGACTTAACAATAGCAAGAGGTTTAGATTATTATACAGGTACTATTTATGAAACAACACTAAATGATTATCCTAGTCTTGGAAGTGTTTGTTCTGGTGGTAGATATGATAATTTAACAGATTATTATATAGATAAATCATTAAGTGGAGTAGGTATTTCAATAGGGCTTACAAGATTATTTTATCAGCTAAAAGAAGCTAAGATAATATCTTCGAGGGCAAAGACATTGACAAAAGTGTTAGTGATACCATTTCAAAAAGAAAATTTAAAATATGCTAAAGAAGTTGCATCATATTTAAGGGATAAAAATATCATATGTGATGTTTATTATGAAGATAAGAATTTAAAACAAAAGCTTAAATATGCTAATAGATTAGACATTCCATATGTTTGTATTTTAGGAGAAGATGAAGAAAAGCAAGGTTTAGTAACAATCAAAAACATGGAAACTGGAATGCAAAATAAAGTAAAATTGAGTGAAATGACAAAAGAAATAAAGTAATATGGAAACGAAAGACATAGAAAGAAGTATTATAAAGACATATAAATCGAAAATATATGGAAAGTTTCTAAAAGCTGTAAAGGAGTATAATCTTGTTCAAAATAATGATAAAATAGCAATATGTATATCTGGGGGAAAGGATTCATTTCTTTTGGCAAAGTGTATGCAAGAGCTTAAAAAACATAGTAAATATAAAATAGATTTAGAATTTATAATAATGGATCCTGGTTATAGAACTGAAAATTTAAATTTAATAAAAGAAAATTTGAAGAAACTAGGGATAGATGCCACAATATATAAAAGTAATATATTCAATGAGATTAAAGATACAACTTCACCTTGTTATTTGTGTGCTAGAAAAAGAAGAGGTTTTTTGTACGCTAAAGCGAAGGAACTTGGATGTAATAAAATAGCATTAGGACATCATTTTGACGATGTGATTGAAACTATATTGTTAAATATAATTTATGCTGGAGAATATAAAACTATGATGCCTAAACTTAAAAGTATAAATTTTGAGAATATGGAATTAATAAGACCTCTTTATTTTATAAAGGAAAAAGATATAGTATCATGGAAACATCATTGTAACTTAGATTTCTTAGATTGTGCGTGTGGTGTTACAAAATCTAAGTTAGGGAAAAGAAGAGAAGTAAAAGAACTTATAGAATCGTTAAGAAAGATAGATAAAAACATAGATATACATATCTTTAAAAGTAGTGAGAATATAAATATAGATGCAGTACTGGGATATAAAACAAAGAATAAGAAAGTATCATTTTTGGATGAATATTAGTTTAAAAAAATTTATTTTTCCACTTAAATCTAGCTATATAATATGAAAAACGAATAAATGTTTGACAAATACTAAAATTTATGTTATAATTTAGACACTTAATTAAAGATTACCAAAATAGTATAAGGGGGCTAGGTAATTATGGAAAGTAGAATAAATTATCATTTTGAATATGTAAATGAAAATGAGTTTAGGAAGAAAGAAAGATCAGTTAGAAAATATAATATGCTTGCTTATAAAAAGCTTACTTTTGAGTATTATCCAAGTATAAGAGAAGGGAAGTTCTTAGGAAAGTTAGTTTCTACTGATAAGAAGGAAAATACTATGACTTATGAACTTAAACTTCCTACTGATCATTTGTTTGCGAAAGTTCATGGAGATGTTACATTACATTACACAGTTTATATGGAGTCTAAAATTATACTTCTTACTAATATTACACCCGATTCTATTTTAGAAGAAGGACATAGAAGTGAACTTAGTACATATAAAGGTGTTATGATATCTAAAACAAATAAAGAAAAAGATATGTTTAAAGTTAATTTACTTAATGCTTTAAATAAGAAATAAAAAACTTCAGAAATCAAATCTGAAGTTTTTATATTTTACGATAAAGTCCAACGACCTTTCCTAATATGGTTGCATTTTTTAAAATAATTGGTTCTAAATAATCATTTTCTGGTTGTAATCTAATATGATCTTTTTCCTTATAGAACGTTTTAACAGTTACTTCGTTATTATCATTCATTGCTACAACTATTTCTCCATTGCTAGCATTTTTAGCTCTTTCCACTAGTATTATATCATTGTCATGAATACCAACATTGATCATGCTATCTCCCGAAACTTTAAGGGAAAATGTTTCTTTTCTAGGGTTAAGTAAACTAGTAGGAACATCAAAAAAATCATCTGGTCTTTCAATAGCTTCGATTGGACTACCTGCAGTAACTTTTCCTAGTAGAGGAATAGAAACAACAGTATCGGTTTTTCTATCGTATTCATTAGGAACTAAAAGTTCAATAGCTCTGTTTTTTTCTTTAGTTTTTTTTATGTATCCTTTTTCTTCTAAATGATCTAAGTGAACATGAATAGTGGCAGTACTAGTTAAATTAGTTGTGGCACATAATTCCCTTACAGTAGGGGGAAAACCATTTTTTGCAATGTATTTTTTGATTTCTCTTAGGACTTTAGCTTGTCTAGTAGTTAATTTTTCCATAGATATTACCTCCATATACAGAGTATCATATAACTTGATATTTTGTCAAACAAATGTTTTAGTTTTTATATTTTTACTTTACAAAAGTATATATTTGTATTAGAATATAATTGTATTTATTTGATGCGAAGATAAGGCTTGGAAACCTTTAGCATTGTTTTAAAAGAGATTCTAAATGAATAATTAGAGTGGAACCGCGGTTTTTAAATCGTCTCTAAGTATTTTTTAGAATTTTTATTTTATAAAGGAGTGATAAATATGAATATGGAAACTGTAGTAAATTTTTGCAAGACTTATGGATTTATTTTTCCTGGGAGTGAAATTTATGGTGGTCTTGCTAATACTTGGGATTATGGCCCACTTGGTTCAAGGCTTAAGAATAATGTAAAAGATGCATGGAGAAAAAGATTTATTCAAGAACGTTTTAATGCATATGAAGTGGATGCTGATATTTTAATGCATCCAAGAGTGTGGGAAGCGTCTGGGCATGTTGATAGTTTTTCTGATCCTTTAATAGATTGCAAAGAATGTAAAATGAGAGTAAGAGCAGATAACTTAGTAAATGATTTTCTAGGAAATTCTAAGGGTGATGCGATGAATCATGAGGAACTTATTTCTTTTATAAAAGAAAATAAGGTTTCATGTCCTAAATGTGGTAAATGTAATTTTACAGATGTTCGTGAATTTAACCTTATGTTTGAGACAAAAAGGGGAGTTACGAATGATAAAAAAAGTACTATTTATTTAAGACCTGAAAATGCTCAAGGGGAATATGTTAATTTTTTAAATGTTCAAAGAACAATGAGATGTAAATTACCATTTTCAATAGGACAAATTGGAAAAGCTTTTAGAAATGAAATAACTCCTGGGAACTTTACTTTTAGAACTATTGAATTTGAACAAATGGAGTATCAAACTTTTTGTAAAGAGGGAAATGATTCAGAAATTTATAATTATTTTAAAAAATATGCTCTTGATTTTTATAAAGATTTGGGTATTAAAGAAGAAAACTTAAGATATCATGATCATGAAAAACTGGCTCATTATGCAAAAGAAGCGTGTGATATTGAATATAAATTTCCATTTGGTTGGGGTGAGATCAACGGAACACATAATAGAACGAATTTTGATTTAAAAAGACATATGGAATATAGTGGTGTTTCTCAAGAGTATCTTGATCCTGAAACAAATGAAAAGTACATACCTTATGTGATAGAATCAACATGTGGTCTTGATAGAACGGTATTAGCACTTATATTTGATGACTTATGTGAGGAACAATTAGAAAATGATACAAGACTGGTATTAAAGCTTCATCCTTTTTTAGCACCTTATAAGGTATCGGTACTACCTCTTGTGAAAAAATATCATAGTGAAAAAGCAAAGGAAATCTATGCAAAATTAAATAAATATTTTATGACAAGTTATGATGAGGCTGGATCGATAGGTAAAAGATATAGGAGAAATGATGCAGCAGGAACAGTATTTTCTTTAACAGTAGATGATAATACATTAGAAAATAATACTGTTACATTAAGAGATAGGGATACTATGAAACAAGTAACATTAAGTTTAGAGGAAGTAGTGCCATATATAGAAGAAAGAATAAAGTTTTAATTCTTTCTTTTTTCGACAAAATAACTGATTTAAGTTTTATATACTGATAATGGTGATAAGATGAAAGAGTTATTTGTTTTTAATGTAAAAGATGAATTTTGTAAATTATATAAAAATAAACAAAGTGAATTGTTCTTTATATTTAATAGAATTTATAAAATGAAAAATAGTGATAAGGAATATGGTTATAATTTATTTTGTCAAATAAGTAATTTTTTAGATAAAGATAGAATAAGTAAAATTATTAAAAATAAGTATAAGGATAAAATTATGTATTCATGTAATTTAAATGAACATATAATAAATAATCTTTTCTTAAATGAAATATCTATACTTACTGTAAAGAATTCTAATATAAGAATAGAAAGTAATATAGAAAATCCATCTTTTTTAGAGGATTTAAAAGATTTTAATTTAAATTTGTTTGTTTGTAATTTTAAAGATCAAGAGTTCTTTTTTATAAGTAAGACTAAACAGAAAATGAAGTCATAGGTATTTGACAAGTTATATCCTTTATTGTATGATAATAGCATTACTTTTTAAGGAGGGAGTTATATGATGAATAGTAAAAGAAAAAAGGTAATAGCTATTACTGCGGCGTCTGCTTTATTAGTGAGTGCTATTAATAGTGCTAATTGTTATGCTGATATAACAAAGAATATAATAGAGAATCAATCAAAAGTTACAAGTGAAAGTTTGGAAGAGTATAAAAATCCAAAACCAAAGTATGTAGAGATATCATTAGGGGTAGGTAAAATAGCTGGTACTAAAGATGCACTTGATGGAAAATATCACTTTGTATATGATGTTTCTAAGGAAGATTTTAAACTGATAATAGATGAGGGAACATATGATGCTTCTTATGATTATTATTATGATAAAGTATCAAAACAGGATTTATCTGATGATGATAAGGGAAAACTTAGAAAAGACATAGGAGCAGAGGCTATAATTTTAAGTAAAATGGCTCAATCGTATTGTGAGAATAATGGTCCTAAAAAGGATCAGAAATTGTTATATGAAGCTGGTTTTAAATGTGGCATGGAAGATGAAAAGTCTTTAATAAATGGTATAAATAATGAAATTAATGGACTTCCTAAGGTTCAAAATGGTTTTACTTTAAGTGAAATTTATAAATATGATGATTATGCATATCTTGGTTATTGTAATGGTTCTGATTATATGGATAAGCTAATGGGTAAAGAAAAGACTAGAACGAAATAGTTTTAGTCTTTTATCATATTTTTACTTGCAATATCATAAACTGTCTTATAAAATAGTTATGGGAGGTAATTTATGGGACATGATATATTAATGGTTATTATTGGTCTTATAATAGGACTTATAATTGGATTTTTTCTTGCTAGATTCTTTATGCAAAAGTATTTAAAGAAAAATCCTCCGATCAATGAGGAAATGATTAAGGTGATGATGAGTGGAATGGGAAGAACTCCGACTCAAAAACAAGTTAATCAGGTTATGAAACAAATGCAAAAGATTAATAAGTAAATAAAAATCAATAGTGGTTTACTATTGATTTTTATTTGTATTTTCATTTTTTTGTTTTTCATTTTTTTGTTTTTTATTAGTTTTTTTATAATTAGTTTTTTTATTTTGAACTTCTTTATGACAATTGCAAGTATCACAATCGCAATGTTCATCTTTTGTTTTGAGTAATGTTGGAATAAGTGAATTGAAACAAAGTGCATATATAATTATTGCTATAACACTAAGGGCGTATTGTCCAGTTGCAAGGTTTATTACTTGTGCTAAAGATATATCTCCTAGATATGAAAGTGCTACAAATAAGAAACTATCTACTGTTATTGAGATTACACCTGCGATTAGGAAGTCGAATCCTTTTTTATTTCCTAAGAAGTCATATAGTTTTATATTGATATATTGTCCTACTATAAATGCTACTATTGATGAGAAAAGCATTCTAAAATCAATGTTAAATAGTTTTTCCAGACCGTCTGTACCACCTGCTACTTTAAAGGTTCCAGCAAGTCCGAATAGTATTCCCATAAATATTAAAGATATTACAGAGAAGTTAATTAGTTCAAAGACTCTATCTTTTCCATATCTTTCATAAAATAAAACAGAAATGAAATAAGTAAATGGATATATCATAGCACTTGCTGTTGCAATCATTCCTCCGAACTCTATTGTTCTATTTGATAACACATAACAAGTAATATAACATGTTACAAACAAAAACATTACAAAAACATAATAAAAACTTTTTTCCCTTTTCATACTTTCCCTCCTAGTTTAAATTATAAAAGAAACTTTAAAATAAAACAAGCTATTTTTACAATTGTTTGATAACTTGTCACAGAAATATTGACATTTTGAGAAAAAATGATATAATATATAACGCTTTTTCAAGGAGGAGAATTATGAAAAGTGAAGGTAGTGCTTTAGAGATGGAGATTTCTAAGGAAGAGAAATTGAATAAATTAAATAAGAATCAAAAAAGTGTATTATACTTATATGGAGTAGTTGTAAATGAAGATATGCTTACATTAAGTTATCAAAATGATTTAGGTGAAAGAATAGATGCTTGCAATACTGTAGAAACTTTAAAATCTTTATCAAAAGAAGTTTTAGCTATAAGAGAGTATAAAAAATTAGAAGTTCAAGAACTTATGGGACCAGAGGTTGATTTAGAAAGTCAATATGGTATAACAGATTATGAGTTTTATGACTTCTTAGAAGCTATTAATCCAAGAAAGTAGGTTTTGTTTATGATAAATTTAGGAAAAATGACTAAAGAAAGTAAAAAAGAATTATATGAGAGCACTAGAAATCATGGGATTAGTATGGGTTATAATGAAGAAGAGATTCAGTCAATGCTTTTAAAATATTTTTCTGAAGAGGAAATTAGTGATCTTAAGGGTGAAAATAAGTATAAAGATTTAATTAATGATTATATTAGTCTTTTAGATATGACTATTTTAGAAGAAAAGTATCAAGATAATCTTTTTATGTCTGATTTTAATGAAAAGATGACAAAATCAAGGTTTGATATAATAAGTGCAATGGCTGATCATATAATTGCTAATAAGTCTGATGGTCCACTTAGTAAACATATATCTGATAGTGACATGGAATTGCTAAGGAAATATGTTCAGTTTGATGAAAATAAAGATGAATATGAGGAGTTTTTATCTTTATGTGATAGGGTAGATGCTACTCAAAATAAAGGTAAAAGATTAAGGAAATTTGCAAGAGGAAAGAGGAGATAACTCTTTTTTTCTTTTTCTTTATATGGTAGAATAATGTTGGTGATATAAATGGATAAGACACATATAAGAAATTTTAGCATAATAGCACATATTGATCATGGAAAGAGTACAATTGCTGATAGGATTCTTGAACTTACTCATGCTATAGATAAGAGAGAGATGAAGGCTCAGGCACTTGATACTATGGAACTTGAAAGAGAACGGGGAATAACTATAAAGCTTAATGCTGTTTCATTAAAATATAATTATAAGGGAGAAGAGTATCTTTATAATTTGATAGATACCCCAGGACATGTTGATTTTACTTATGAGGTTAGTAGATCACTGGCTGCATGTGAGGGAGCAATTCTTGTTGTAGATGCAACACAAGGAATAGAAGCTCAAACTCTTGCTAATTTATATCTTGCTATGGATAATAATTTGGAAATAATTCCTATTATAAATAAGATAGATTTACCGAATGCTGAACCTGAAAGAGTAACTAAAGAGATTGTAGATACTTTAGGGTTTAATGAAGAAGATATAATATTATGTTCTGCAAAGGAAGGGATTGGAATAGATAAGTTGCTTGATAGAATAGCAGAAAAAATTCCGTGTCCTAAGGATATATATGAAACTGATGAATTGAGTGCTTTGATTTTTGATAGTTATTTTGATCCGTATAAAGGAGTAGTGCTTTCTATAAGAGTGATGAATGGTACTTTAAAAACTGGAGATAAGATAAAAATGATGAAAACAGGTGCAACGTATGAGGTAATATCACTTGGAGTACATACTCCGAAAGAAGTACTTAGAAAAGAATTGAATTCTGGAGAAGTAGGATTTCTTACTGCTTCTATAAAGAGTATTAGTGATGTAAGAGTAGGAGACACCATAACACATCTTGAAAAACCGTGTAAAGAAGCTCTTTCTGGTTATAAAGAAATAAAACCTTTTGTTTATTGTGGTCTTTATCCAATAGATTCAAAAAAGTATGAAGATCTAAAGGATGCACTAGAGAAGTTAAAACTTAATGATGCTTCTTTAGAATATTCTCCTGAGGTTTCAAAAGCATTAGGATTTGGTTTTAGATGTGGTTTTTTAGGACTTTTACATATGGATATAACTAGAGAAAGGCTAGAAAGAGAGTTTAAAATAGATATGATTGCAACTTCTCCTTCGGTAATATATGAAGTTACTAAAACAAATGGAGAAAAATTGTTGGTAGATAGTCCGTCTAAGATGCCAGAAAAGGTAAATATAAAGGAAATAACAGAACCTTATATAAAAGCATCAATATTTTCTCCTGAGAAGTACATTGGGCCAATAATGGAGCTTTGTCAAAGTAAAAGAGGGACTTATTTAGGACTAGAATATATAGATAAAACTAGGGTAAATATAATATATGAATTACCTCTTTCAGAAATAGTGTATGATTTTTTCAATAAACTAAAAAGTGCCACTAAAGGATATGCTTCATTTGATTATGAAGTGATTGGGGATAAACCTAGTGATTTAGTAAAAATGGATATACTTTTAAATGGAGAAATAGTAGATGCACTTTCAATAATAGTGCACAAGGATTTTGCTTATCAAAGAGGGAAAACTATTACAGAAAACTTAAAGAAGATAATACCTAGACAAATGTTTGAAGTTCCTGTTCAAGCGGCAATAGGAAATAAGGTTATAGCAAGAGAAACAGTTAAAGCAATGAGAAAAGACGTGCTGGCAAAATGTTATGGTGGAGATGTATCGAGAAAAAGAAAACTTCTAGAAAAACAAAAAGAAGGAAAGAAGAAGATGAAAATGATAGGTTCGGTGGAACTACCAAGTGAAGCGTTCTTATCGATACTTAAAGTAGATGAGGATTAATAATATAAATTCTTGTTATATCCATATACCGTTTTGTAGTAGTATTTGTACTTATTGTGATTTTTGTAAGATGTATTATAATGAAGAAATGGTTAATAAATATTTAGGGGCTTTATCGAAAGAAATAAATTTGTGTTATAAGGGTGATGTTTTAAACACTTTATATATAGGGGGAGGGACTCCATCGTGTTTAAAAGATTATCAACTTGAGAAGTTGTTTAATATAGTGAAGAAACTGAATTTATCTAAGACAATAGAATTTACTTTTGAGTGTAATATAGAAAATATAGAAGAAGATTTTCTTAAGATGCTTAAACAAAATAAAGTAAATAGAATATCTATAGGGATAGAGTCATTTGATAATAAAATATTAAAAACATTAGGAAGAAATTATAAAAGCGATATCATAAAGAAGAAAATATGTTTAGTGAAGAAGTATTTTGATAATATAAATATTGATTTGATATATGGCATCAATGGCACAACTTTAAAGGATATAAAAAAAGAACTTGATGAGTTTATGTCTTTAGAAGTTAATCATATCTCTATATATAGTTTAATACTAGAAGATAATACAATTTTAAAGATAAATAATTATAAAGAAATAGATGATGGTTTAAATAGAGAAATGTATGATTATATAGTAGCGTTTTTAGAGAAGAATAATTATATAAATTATGAGATAAGTAATTTTTCTAAAAAGGGATATGAATCAAGACATAATTTAGCTTACTGGAATAATGATAAGTATTATGGATTTGGACTGGGAGCATCTGGATATGTTAGTGATATTAGATATACAAATACAAGGAGTATTACTAGGTATATAAAAGAAGATTTTATAGGAATGCAAGAGAAGCAAACAATAAGAATAGATATGGAAAACTTTATGATATTAGGACTTAGAAAAATAAAAGGGGTCTCTAAAAGTGAGTTTAAACGAAGATATAACAAGGAAATAAAAGAAGTATTCGATGTAGGTAAACTTGAAGAAAAAGGGGATTATTATTATATAAGAAAGGATAATATTTATATTTCTAACTATATTTTAGAAGATTTTATAAATGTTTAATATTTGCTTATGAATGAATTAAATAAAGTATATTTAAAAAGAGAGTGTAATAATCCAAATGCTATATATTATCTTATAAAAGAAACAAAGAATAGAAAATATGTTATTTTAAGAGAAATAGATACAATACTAGATGATATGGATATAATATGTATTAAAAAAGAAGAATTACAAGAAGAATATTATCAAATATTAGAGCTTTTAAAAGAAGAAAATCTTCTTGGGGTAGTAGGATACTATAAAGATATGAATGAACTTGAAAAATACATATATAAATCATATATGATTATGTTTAGGGATGAGAAATATGAACTTATATATGATCCTATATTAGATAGACATTTTATAAACAGAAGTCTATTTGAAAAAGAGAGTTTTGTATGTGAAGAAAATATACTTAAAAAATTAAGAAAATAATAAATAATGTTTTTATGAGTTAGTGATTTGACACTAGCTTTTATTTTTTGATAAATTAAGTCCTTGAAAAAACAAAAAATATATATTATACTTAGTACAAGATAGCAAGGTATTTTGCTGTAAAAAAATACTAAAAAAGGAGTAAGTAAAAGATATGAAACATGAGCATAATTTGGCTATAAGAGAGGATAGAAACAAGAAAATGAAAAAACATACAAAGGAAAAAAAGAAAAAAGTCATTGCTATATTAATTATAATTGTTTTAATCTCTTTAGCAATAGGTATCTCTTATTCAGCATGGAGATATGTTTTTACAGGGAAAGAAAATAAAATAACAACTGGAGATGTTTCAATAAAGTTTTTAGAAAGTAATACTAATGTAATTAATTTAGCAAATGCTCTTCCAGAAGATGATAATACAGGAAAAAAAGAAAAATCATTTGATTTTGTTGTTACTACAAAAGCAACATATAAAACAGCATTAAAATATGATTTAAGTATTAAAAAATTAAGTACAGATACTGGATATACAAGTTTAAATAACAATCAAATTAAAGTTTATTTAACAGATTCTAGTAATAATGTTTTAGTGGAACCTACTTTAATAAGTAATTTAAGTGATAATTTATTATATAGTAAAACTAATAAACATAGTAGCACTAATACTGAAGTAAATGATAAGTACAAACTAAGAGTATGGATAGATAAAAATGTTGATGCTTCAGCCTGGACTAAAGATACAAAGAATCAATATAAGTTTAAGATAGGTCTTAAGAGTGAGGAAGTAGAAATTGCATCAGGTCCTAACGAACCTGTCTTAGATGATGGAATGATACCAGTATATTATGATGAAAGCAGTTCATCTTGGAAAAAAGCAGATAGTTCTAATTCAAACAATAATTGGTATGATTATGATTCTAAAAAATGGGCTAATAGTGTAACAGTATCAAGTACTAATAGAAGTGCTTATAAAAGTGCAAGTGTAGGAACAGAAATACCAATGGATGATATTCTAACAATGCAAGTATGGATTCCGAGATATAAATATAAAGTATGGAATTATAATGCGGATGGTACAAAAACAAGTAATCCTCAACCAATAGAAATAACATGGGAGAAAGGAACATCAAAAACAGGAGAAATAACATGTACTGATAATATTCAAGGTTCAAGTGGAGATGGAACAAGTGAAACTTGTAAAATAGATAATAAGGTATGTACAAATTCGACTTGTAATGGAAAAACATATACTCATCCAGCATTTACTTTCGGAAGTGAGGAAATAAAAGGATTTTGGATTGGAAAGTTTGAAGCGAGTGCAACAACTTCTTTAGATTTAACAACTATTTCTTATAAAGAGAAAAACAAAAATGAAAATGTAACACTCAATGACATTGCATATTATAGCGATGATAATGAAGATATAATAGTAAAAAAGTTGGCTCCATCAGATGCGATTTGTACCGTCCTATATAATGAAACTAATCTATATCCTTGCCCCTCTACGTTGTTTGCATTAACTAAGCCCAATATTCACAGCTGGACATATGGGACAGTAAAGCTTTATGAAGATAGTATAATGAATATGAAAAACAGTAGTAGTGGCTATGGATTAAGTACATCAACAGATACACATATGATAAAGAATAGTGAGTGGGGAGCAGTAGCATATTTATCTCATTCAAAATATGGAACATGTACAAATGGTACTTGTAAAGAAATAGGAATAAATAATAATTCTAATTATACGGGATGCGGTGCCACAGCAGGAAGTTCTGCAAGCTCAACATGTAATGCTTATAATACAACGACTGGAATGCTAGCATCAACTACACAAAATATATATGGAGTATACGACATGAGTGGAGGAGCATTTGAATATACAATGTCTAACATAGTAAATACTGATGAATCAACAATGATACCAAGAGATTCTGGTTATACAACTACAACATATCCAGATGCTAAATATTATGATAAATATAGTTACAGTACAAGCGTTACATCAAGAAAAAGAAGTAAACTAGGAGATGGGATAAAGGAAGTATATAAAAGTAGTGATAATTGTTGGTATAGCGATTTTTCTTACCTTGCGAACTCTAGTTTTCCTTACCTCCATCGTGGGGGCCACGCAGGCAATGGTTTGCCTGCTGGAGTCTTTGACTCGAACTACGAAAGTGGTTCTTTCGCTTTGGACAAAACCTCTCGTCTCATAATAACACCGTAAATTAAAAAGACAAATTCTTAGTTTTTAAGTTTTTTGTCTTTTTTATTTATTCCTATCATTGCTCCTATACAGGAAGTGGTTACTATTATTAGATAGTATAATAAACTGGAAATGGTTATGGTTTTATCGAATGCTAGGAATGCTATTATATAGAATAGTGCAATTATTAGGACTGAGTATTTTAATCCTTCTATATATCCTTTTTTTTCTGTTTTTTTTCCTAGTAGATATGATCCTATTAAGATAGATAGTGCTGTTACTAGTATTAGTATTGTTTTATATATATTTTTTGGGATTAGATCGTAATAATTAAAAATATTAATTATGAAGCTTAGTATTAGAATTGTTCCTAGTGTTATTCCTGTACTTATAGAATAGTTTTTTATTTGTTTCACTTTATCACCTAGTAATTTATATGTAAATAGGATAAATAATAGTAATATTGAATTGACTTTTTTCGCTATTTTTTATAAAATTAATATAGGAAAATAGGTGAGGAGAATGAAACGAATTAATGATAAGGGTCAAACTCTTGTTGAATATGTTTTGATAATAGCTCTTATTAGTGTCATTGCTATTTCTTTGGTAACTCTTTTAGGAGGTTATTTAAAGGACTCTATAACTAAGTCTTCTTGTGAACTTGTTGGAGAAGTCTATGTTAAGGGGGATAAGTCTGGGGAAGGATATTGTGCTGATCCAAATGAAAAGAAATAGTAAGGGACAAGCTCTTGTTGAATTTGTTATTATTTTGCCGATTATTTTAATGATTCTTTTCATAATCATTGATTTTTCTAATATTTTTTATCAGAAAAATCATTTGGAGAGTACTTTGAATGATGTTGTGGAATACAAGGAAAATGGAAAATCTAATTCTTATATAAAAGATAAGGTGAATGATTCAAGTATTTCTATATCGTATAAAAAGATTGATGATAGTTTAGATATTAAAATAACAAAAAAGGTTAATTTGATAACGCCTTTCTCATCACTTTTCTTTGATAATCCTTTTGTTATAAAGACTGAAAGGATGATTCTTTATGAATAATAAAGGTCAAACACTTGTTTTCTTTGTGGTGTTAATACCTCTTATACTTGCTCTTTTCGCTTTTGTGATTGATTCTGCGTATATAGTAAGAGGTAATACTAAACTTTATGGAATTGCTTATTCTGCTCTTGATGATGTTGTAAATCAGGGTAAGGATATAAAAAAAGTAAAACGAGTAATAAAAGAAAATGATAATAATATAAAAATAATTGTTTTGGATAGAAATGGTATTGAACTTACTAATGAAATTACTCCTATATTTGGAAAAATTATTGGTTATGATAAATATAATCTTGATGTTAAACTTTATACTTCTTATGAGAATGGTAAGTATATGATAAAGGAAAAGGGGAAATAATTATGAAAGCAACGAAAGGAAAGATAATTACTATAACTTCTACTAAGGGTGGAGTAGGTAAAACTATAGCACTTTTAAATTTAGCGGGTACTTATGAAAAACTTGGATATAAAACTTTGGTGATTGACTTAGATCTATATGGTGGGGCAATAGCGACTTATCTTAATTCTAATAATGATAAAACAATATTTAATCTGGTGGAGGATTTAACTAATAATAGATATAATACAATTGATGAGTATTTGTTTTCTTATAGTGATAAAATAGATATAATAGCCGCTCCTAAGGATCCGAGAATGGCTAGTAAAATAGATTCTAAATACATTCCGCTTATTCTTAGAAATGTTATATATAAATATGATGTTATTTTGATAGATACGACTCATAATTTAAATGAGGTAAATATAGTTACCCTTGATAATAGTGATAGTATTTTATATATGTTTACAAATGATACGTTTGATCTTAAGAATACGAAGTCTTTTATATCGATAATGAAGGATATAGGTAATGATAATTATTATACTATTTTAAATGAATCTGTTCATCCTGGAAGAAGTAATTATTCTCTTTTTGATATAAGAAATATTATTAAAAGTAATGTGGATTTTACTATTTCGAAAAGCATGTATATAAGAAATATTGATAAATTTATCTTGGATGGAAAAATACTTATTTTTAACAAGGGACTTTCTTTTACAGATAAGCGTGAATGGGAAAAGTTAAAAGTAATTGCCAATACACTTATAAAGGATAAGAAGGGGGTAAAATAAATGAAGAAAACACTTTCTGAGGCTTTTGAGTTAAATGAAAAAACTGTTTCTTTTAAAGAAATGCAAGCTGATGACTATGAAATATTTGAAGATAAGATTCTTCTTGATACTTTAAGAAATAAAGTTATTCAAAATATTATAGATAATGATGTTCCTGATAATGAGTTTTTAACTGAATATATAAATAATGAGATAGATGAAGCTCTAGAGGGGTATGATTTGTCAAATTTAGAAAGAAATCATATTTTTAACTTGATAGAGAATGAAATACATGGATATGGACCGATAACGGAGTTATTAGATGATCCTAATATAACTGAAATTATGGTAAATGGACCAGATAAAATTTATATTGAAATTGATGGTAAAGTTGTAAGGGATGATTCGGTTTCTTTTATAAATGATGAGCATATTGTGAGAACAATTCAAAGAATGATACAACCTCTTGGAAGAACAATTGATGTTGCAAATCCAATGGTTGATTCAAGACTTAAAGATGGTTCGAGAATAAATGCGGTAATTCCTCCTCTTTCTTTAAATGGACCTGTTTTGACTATAAGAAAATTTAAAAAGAATCTAGAGACTATGGAAGATCTTTTGAGAATGGGTACTTTAACTACGTATATGGCTAGATTTTTAGATGCTTCTGTTAAGGGAAAACTTAATATACTTATATGTGGAGGAACTGGTTCTGGAAAGACAACGGTTTTGAATGTTCTTTCGTCTCTTATTAGTAATGATGAGCGTATTATAACGATTGAAGATGCTGCGGAACTTAAATTAAAACAGGAACATGTTATTACGCTTGAGACAAGAAATATGAATTATGAAAAAGAGGGAGAAGTAACTATAAGAGATTTGGTTATAAATTCTTTACGTATGAGGCCTGATAGAATAATAGTTGGAGAAGTACGTGGTAAAGAGGCATTTGATATGTTACAAGCTATGAATACTGGGCATGAGGGAAGTTTATCTACACTTCATGCGAATGGGCCAAAAGATGCTCTTAATAGACTTGAAACAATGGTTTTGATGAGTGGTATTCAAATACCTGTAACTGCAATAAGAGAATATATAGAAAAAGCAATAGATTTAGTTGTGTATATAGAAAGACTTCAAGATGGAAAAAGAAAAATAGTTTCAATAAGTGAAGTATATAATATGAAAGATGGGGAAATTAATTTAAAAGAAATATTTAGTTTTAAGCAAAAAGGCTTAACAAAAAGTGGAGAGGTTAATGGTTCTTATATAATGTATAAATATATGCCTAAAGTTTATAATAAGATAAAATCAAAGGGTATAGATGAAATAGATGATATATTTGAGAAGATAAAATAGAAAGGGATGGAGTAATATGGGGAATTCTATTATATTTACTATAATACAATTTTTACTTATAATTGGACTTATTGTAGTAGCGTGTTATCTTATAAAATTTAAAAATGCTCTAGCACTTGAGAAAAGGGTAACTAGGTTCTCCATAGAATCTATTACTGATAAACCATTATCATTTTTTGATAAATTGAATAATAAATATAATAATATTATAAATAGGATTACAAAATCACTATCAAAATCAAAGCTTTTTATATCTTATAGTAAGCGTTATGATAAGTATTTAGATAAAACTAAAATAATAAGATATAAGGCTATAGATATAGTATCAAATAAAATATTTGTGAGTTTGGTAGCACTTATAATAACAGTTATATCTGATGTTTTGAGGGGAAAATCTTTTAGTATAATGCAAATAATAATTTCTTTATTAGTAGGTTTTTATATACCGGATATATTTTTATTAATTAATGAAAAGAAAAGAAAAAAACGAATAGAAGATGATTTATTTAAAGCTGTTTTGATTATGAGTAATGCTTTTAAATCTGGAAGAAGTATTATGCAGGCTGTAGAAATTGTTTCAAATGAATTAGATGGGCCGATAAGTGAAGAATTTAAAAAAATGTATATTGATTTAACATATGGACTAGAACTTGATGTTGTTTTTGATAGGCTTTCAAATAGAATAAAATTAGATGAAACAAAGTATATGGCTTCTTCTTTAGTTATATTAAATAAAACAGGGGGTAACATAGTGAAGGTGTTTTCTTCGATTGAAAGAAGTTTTTTTGAAAGAAAGCAGCTAAATGATGAATTAAAATCAGTAACAGCGTTGTCAAATTTTGTGTTTAAAATTTTAGTGGCTATACCATTTATAATATTTATCATGATTTATATACTAAATCCAGGTTATTTTGTTCCTCTTGTAACTACTATAATAGGAAAGATATTACTTATCATAATACTTTTAATTTATGTGCTTTATATAGTTATAGTAAGAAAACTAATAAGAATAAAGGATTGATATTATGAAAAATAAAAAAAGTTTAAGTTATAGAATATATAGTAAAAAAAATTTAAAAATGGCTGAGGAAAAGACAAGTCTTTTAGGAGTTAATAATAAACTTGATGCGGTAGGATTACTTAATACAAGACTTTTTATAAGTATCCTTATTTTTATAGTGATACTTTATTTTATAGATTTTGGTTATTTTATAGCACCGATAGTAACATTTTTGGTATACCAGCTTTTCTTTCCTGTTCTAATAGATAGTAAGATAGAAAAAAGAAAGAAAGTGTTAGAAAAAGATTCTTTATATTTTTTTGAGATATTAGTGCTTTCTTTGGAAGCTGGTAGAAATATAAAATGTGCTATTGAAGTTACTACTAATAATATTGAATCTGAATTATCGGATGAATTTAAGAAAGTAATAAAAGATGTTAATTATGGAAAAGACTTAGATGAAGCTTTGGAAGAGTTAAAATATAGAATTCCTTCAGATACTGTAAATAATATAATACTTAATATAAGACAATCAAATATGTTTGGTAATAATATAATAGATACAGTTTATTCACAAATAAATTATATAAGAGGAAAAAAACTTTTAGAAACAAAAGCTTATATAAGTAAAATTCCGATTAAAATAAGCGTTGTAAGTGTAGTGTTTTTTATACCTTTATTACTTTTGTTACTTCTTGGACCAATGTTAATTAGTTTGATTTAGAAATATCTTTTGATGTTTCTTTTTTTTGTGTATTTTTTTAAAATTTATATACTTTGTAATATTTGGGATATAATTAGTTTTTAAAATAAATATTTCCTATATATGAATTTTTTGTTTTTGGATTAGTTCTATAAGCAAATGTGAAAATTGGTCATTTGCACTATGCTTTTAAATCATTTATAGTGTATTGCGGGAGGAATATTTATGAGAAAAATTAGATGTTTGTTTATAGGAATTTTATTTATGTTTTTTGCTTTTATAGGAGTAGTTAATGCAAGTAATTACACTGGTAAACTTTATGAGGTATATCATCCTAATTCGGGATTTACAGTCTTTGCAGAAGAAAAATACAGAAATATGGACTATAATAGTTGGATGATAAAATCAACAGTAGATAATAGGATATATTATTGTATTGATCCTACTATTCCTTTGGAAGGATCATTTGAGGGTTCACATAAGTATATAATTGGAGAAAATAACATAAAAAAGGAAATTAATATAACAAGTGAACAGTATAAGAAAATAAATCTTTTAGCATTTTATGGTTATAAATATAATGATCGAAAGTATAATCATTCAGATAAAAAATGGTATGGGATAACTCAGGTAATGATATGGAGAGTGATGAGACCTGATCTTACTTGGACATTTAAAGAAAGTAGAGATGCTAAACCCGATAAAAGTTTATATAAGGATGAGATAAAGGAATTAAATTATTTAGTATCAAAGCATGATACATTACCAAGTTTTGTAGATCAAAAAACAAAAGATAAGGATATTAGGTTGTTATTAAATGACGAGATTACTTTAAAGGATACAAATGATACTTTGTATAGGTATTATTTAGTGTCAAGCTTGTTTAAAAAAATAAAGCTAACAAGAAGTGATTCAAGTGTTATATTAAAAGGGATAAAACAAGGCAGAGAGCAAGTTAATTTTAGTACATCAAGCTATACGGGGGATTTATTTGCTTTTCTAACAAGTAGTAATTATCAAGATGTAGTAATTGCTGGGTATGATGGACTTCCTCATTTTAGTTTATTTGTAGATGTAGTTGGAGGAACTCTTAATATTCGTAAATTTGATAAAGAAACAAATGCAAGTCAAGGGGAAGCGACTTTGAAAGGGGCAAAGTATGAAATATATGACAAAGATAATAAGTTTGTTAAACTAGTTGAAACTGATGAAGATGGAAAGGGCCAAACTATTTTGGATTATGGAGATTATATAATAAAAGAGAAAACCCCTCCACAGGGATATAAACTTGATCCTAATACTTATAATATCAGTATAAGTAAGGAAAACAATGAAATTAATTTGGATGTAAAAGATGAAGTAATAAAAGGAAGAATAATAATTAAGAAAATGAAAGGAGGTTCTAAAGAAAAGTATATAGCTGAAGAAAATGCTGTATTTGAAATATATGATGTTAATAATAAATTAGTAGATACTATAACTACTGATAAAGATGGTCTAGCACACTTAACGTTACCATATGGTAAATACAAAGTAAAACAAATAAAAGGTGCAGATGGTTATGTTATAAGTGATGATTATGAGATTAATATTAAGCAGGAGAAGGATTATCAACTAAATATTAAGAATAAAAAGTTATCTATAATTGAAATAACAAAACTCGATGAAGAGACTAATGAACCTATTAAGGATACATTTTTTGAAATTTATAATGGTAAAGAAAAAATATTTGAAGGAAAAACAGATGATAAGGGGAAACTTAAAATAGAAAATGTTAAGATAGGAACATACATTTTAAAAGAAGTAAAACCAAATAAATATTATAGAAGTAATGATGAAGAGAAAGAGTTTTTAATAAGCGAAAATGGAACATATCTTGAGTTAAAAGTAAAAAATACTAGAAAAAGAGGTAATGTTACATTTTATAAAATAGATAGCTTATCTGGAAAAAAATTAGAGAATGCAAGTATAAGATTAGAAGATGATATATTAAAGAAAACTGTTTTTAAAGGTAAAACTGATAAAGATGGAAAAATATATATAAAGGATTTGGTGGCAGGAAATTATTGTTTTTATGAGGAAAAAGCTCCTTTTGGATATAAAAAAGATGAGAAACCAAAGTGTTTTGAACTTTCAAAGGATAATGAGAATATAAATATTAGTATGGTTAATGAAAGATTAATAAGTGTTCCTAATACTTTTAAGAATGATAGTAAAGTATATGTGATTATTGGTATATTTATAGTTGTTGTAAGTTTAAGTTATATTGTTTATGTTAAACAGAATAAATAAAACCTGTGTTTTGTTATTGTTACTTTCTTTGATAATTTTGATAGTGTGTTGTTTAAATAGTTCTTTATTTAATGCTATAACAGAAACTAAGAAAATAAATAGTTTTATAGATAATGATTATATAATTGTTGATTCTAAAAAGAAAACACAAAGAGGAGGATTTGTTGCTTTGCTTGATGTGCCTAAGATTTCTTTGAAGAAAGGCATTTATCAATTAAATGATAAGCATAACTCGGTATCTTATGGAATTGAAATGTTAAGTGGTTCTAGTTTCCCAGATAGGGATAATAGTACTCTTATTCTTGCTTCCCATAGTGGTAATTCAAGTGTATCTTATTTTAGAAACTTAATTTATTTGGAGAAAGGGGATATTGTGTATTTGTATTATAATGGCAATAAATATATGTATGAAATAATAGGTTGTTATAAAAAAAAGAAAGATGGATATATTTTGGTGAAAGACTTTGGGAAAGGTAGATTTATGATTTTAACAACATGTAAGAATGATGAACTTGATAAACAATTAACTTGTTATGGAAGATTAAATGGAAAAATTTAATCAGGACAATTGTTTTTTCTCCTTATTTTGTGTATAATTATAGTGATTTAAGGAGTGATAATGTGAGTGGACATTCAAAATGGTCAACAATAAAAAGGAAAAAGGGCTTAATAGATGCAGAGAGAGGAAAAATCTTTCAAAAGCTAACTAAGGAAATATATGTTGCAGCAAAAAATGGTGATCCAAATATTGAAAGTAACCCATCACTTAGGATGATAGTAGATAAAGCAAAGGCTGCTAATATGCCTAAAGATAGGATTCAAGCTGCTATTGATAAGGCTAGTAAGAGTGCTGGTGGTGAAGACTATGAATCAATTAGATATGAAGGTTATGGACCAAATGGTGTAGCAATTATGGTGGATTGTTTAACTGATAATAGAAATAGAACTGCTTCAATGGTGAGAAGTGCTTTTACTAAACGTGGAGGTAATTTGGGTACAGATGGATCGGTTAGTTATATGTTTGAAAGAAAAGGAATTATAGTCGTTCCAAATACTTATGACGAAGATTTGATAATGAATCTTGCACTTGAAAATGATGCTTTAGACTTTGTAACATCAGATGATTCATATGAGATTTATACGACTTTTGAGGACTTTATAAAAATGAATAAAGCCTTAGAGGATGCTGGCATAGAGAGTTTAATTATGAATGAAGTTAGATATATACCTTCTAATTATATTTCTTTGGATGAGGCTAAAACTGAAAAAATACTTTCTCTAATAGATGCACTTGAAGATATAGAAGATGTACAAGATGTATATCATAATTTAGAAGTTTAATATGCTTGAGAGATTAGAACTTTTAATAGGAAGCAAGAATATTTCTAAGCTTAAAAATAGTAATATATTAATAATAGGTCTAGGGGGAGTAGGTGGATATGTAACAGAATCTTTGATTAGATCAGGTGTAGAAAATATTACTATTGTTGATTATGATAAAATTGATATTACTAATTTGAATAGACAAATAATAGCACTTAGAGATAATATTGGAAATTATAAAGTAGATGAGTTTGAGAAAAGAATTTTATCTATTAATGAAAAAGTTAATGTAAAGAAAATGAAATTATTTGTAGATGATGGTAATATTGAAGAAGTTTTTACTAGTGATTATGATTATGTGATAGATGCATGTGATTGGATAAAGACGAAGAAACTTATTATTGATAAATGTCTTGAAAGAAAACTTAAATTTATTACATGTTTAGGCACAGGTAAAAGAATTAATCCATCTTTACTTACTATATGTGATATAAGAAATACTAGTTATGATCCTATTGCTAGAATACTTAGAAAACATGTAAAAGATAATAAAATTACTAGTAAAATTATGTGTTGTTATTCAAGTGAAAAGCCTATAAAAATAGAAGGAACAACAATTGCTTCGAACAGCTTTGTTCCTTCTTCCGCAGGGCTTTTGATAGCTAGTTATGTGGTAAGAGATATATGTAATTTAAAAGAAGAAAGGTAATTACTTTTCTTCTTTTTCGATGTATTTATAATAGTTAGTTTCAAGAAGCATATTTGAGGCATTAACTTTGTTGAATGTTTCAGTTCTTTTTTTGTTAATATAATGGTTGGTTGTATTTTTGTCAAAATAAGTAAATTTATTAGTTTTTTCGTTATAGAAACCTTTGTTTGTTAGGAAACTTCTATCGTTAAATATTACTGTTCCTTCACTTTCACTCATTATGTCTTTTCCTATTAATATTCTTGAATCATATTTTGCTCCGAACATATTTAGTATAGTAGGTAATATATCAATATTTGAAGCATATTTATCTATTACTGTGTGTTTTAACTCTTCATTATAAATAATTAGTCCTGATTTATATTTATCATAAGGAGTATTTATTTTAGAAATTTCATTTAATTCTTTAGTTGAAAGTCCATATGGGTAATGATCTGGAGTTAAAACTATTACAGTATCTTTAAGTAGGTTTTCTTTTTTTAAGTTTGATAATAAATTCTCTAAAGCTTGGTCAAGTTCGATAGTTGCACTTATATATGCTTTTGTATTTTTGCTGTAATTTAAATTTTTCACTTTTGATTGATGTTTTTTTGCCATGTCATTTGTTTTAAAATTATGAGGTAGATGGGTACTTATAGTCATATAGTAGACCATAAAATGTTTACTTTTTTTGTAGTCCATAAATGTTTTTTGAAACATTTCTTCATCACTTTGTGGCCATAAGTTACAATTAATTTTGTTTTCTAAACCATTTCCACATCCTATATAACTATCATAACCAAAGTTTGGCATTACAACATCTCTATTATAAAAATTATATTCTCCGTTGTGATAAGAATATGTATTATAATTATTAGCTTTAAGGAAATTAGAATAAGTATATGGATATGAATTGTTTTTTGATGCAAGAAAGCTCCAAGTTCCTTCTTTAGGGATAATTCCTGTTAAATTAGCATATTCACCATCTGAAGTTGAAGCGTAATATATAGGAGTGTAAAAATTAGTGAATTCTAGTCCTTCTTTCATCATTTTATATAAAGTAGGAGTTGTTTCTTTATTAATAGCATTGAAATATAGAGATTCTGCTGTTATGAAAATTAAGTTTTTATCTTTAAAAATACCCGTATATTCATTTTTATTAGTAGCATTTTCGAGACTAAAATACTTATTTAATTTATTTATTTTGTTGTTTTTGGTCTTTTGGTTAAAACTTAGATTTGTTATGTTATAATTCTGTTTATCTTTTTCATTAAATACATTTTTTGCTTTGGGATTTAGTATGAGTTCTTCATTATAATTAGAAATATATCTTTTAAGATCTATTGTCATTCCTAAAAGAAGTCCAAAATTCATATTGTTTTTTACTTCGCTATTTGTTTTATCTAAAAGATTCTTTTTTGAATAAATGGTATTGTTGCTAAGTTGAACAAATAATCCTATCAACAATAAACTTATTAATGCAATAATTGTCATAATTAAGGGTTGCTTCTTTTCCTTTTCATTGTTTATTTTAATCATGAAAACTATTGTTATTACAAGCAAAAATAACATAAGCAATATTCCTTTTATATGTTCTAAGACTTCTTTTAATATTGCACTTAAGAAACCAAAAACTTGTCCTCCGTTAACTAGTGAATATGTAGAAAAGAAACAGTCATAAAAACCGTAATGAACATACTGGGCTATATATAATATAGTTATTGCAGTTAGTAATATAATTGCGATTATTTTGTTTATTTTTTCTTTAAATGGATAAGAAATTAGATTTACAATACATGAAAATAGTGTGCTTTCTAGGAAGTAGAATATTATGTAACTAAATGTTAATGTTTTATATATCATAAGTGAGAATACTATGTTTAAGACAAATAAATATATTGTTGTTATGATTAGCTTTTTATATTTTTTCATTGTTACTCCTTGTTTTTATTTTAATATTTATATTTATCAAGTTTTTCTTTAATTTGTTTAAGAGCTGTTTCGTATTTTGATGTTTCTTTTGGTATGTAATACTTTTCATCTTTTATCTTGTCGGGAAGATATTGTTGTTTAACGATAGATCCTTTATAGTTGTGTGGATATTTATATCCAATGTAAGGACTTTTTAAGTGTCTTGGAATGTCTCCGATGTTTTTGGTTTCTATATCATTTATTGCTTTTGCTATGGCTAGATATGCTGTATTACTTTTTGGAGATAAGGCCATTTCTATAACTATATTTGATAAAATAATTCTAGCTTCTGGAAGTCCAACTCTTTCACTAGCAGAAATAGCACTAGCAAGTTTAGGTCCAAGACTAGGATTTGCAAGTCCTATATCTTCGTAACAAATGACAGATAGTCTTCTATAAATACTATCTAAATCTTCTGCTAAAAGAAGTCTTGCTAAATAATGCAGGGAGGCATCTACATCTGATCCTCTTATTGATTTTTGAAGACCACTTAACACGTCGTAATGACCATCTTCATTTTTGTCATGATAAAAGTTTGGTTTATTACATATGTTTTTTATTGTTTCTATATTTATTTTATGTTTATCATCAAAATAATACGCAACTTCTAAAAGATTAAGTGCAAATCTTAAATCACCACCTGATATAGTCGAAATATAATTTAATGCTTCTTCAGTAATATCAATATTTTTAAGTTCATTACATTGAATAGCTTTCTTAAGACCATTTAAAATATCATTGTTTGTTAAAGGTTCTAGTTTAAATATTTGACATCTACTTCTTATGGCAGGATTTATTTTATGATATGGATTGGATGTAGTCATTCCAATAAGCGTAATTAGACCACTTTCTAAACAGGGAAGTAAAATATCTTGTTTGTCTTTATTCATACGATGTATTTCATCCATTACTAGAACCATTCCGTCTAACATTTTAGCCTCTTCAATTACTCCTGATAAATCTTGCTTATTATTTAAGGTTGCATTTAAAAATCTGTGATGACATCCTAAATCATTAACTATTGCATTCGCAAGTGAAGTTTTTCCTGTACCGGGGTTTCCATATAAAATCATTGAAAATATCTTTTTGTTTTTGATCATGTTAGTAATTATTTTATTATCTCCGATTAAATGAGTTTGACCAACTATATCATTTAATGTTTTAGGTTTTAATATAAGTGCAAGTGGTTTTTCCATATACATCTCTCCTAGAAAATATTTTATCAAAAAATGAAGAAAAATAAAAGCATGGTTTAACTTATTTAATATATAATACTAAAATCAGTAATTATTCAGACTTATAAAATTAAAATATTTTATATGCAAACTATTTATATTTATTTATATTTTTGATATAATTATTGTGAGGTAGAATTATGGAAATAACTGATTATTTAGATTATATTAAATATGAAAGAAAACTATCATCTGAAACTGTTAAAAATTATAAATATGATTTACTTAAGTTTTCTAATTTTTTAAAAGAAAAAAATATTGATAGTTTTGTAAATGTTTCGCAAAAAGATATTGAGGAATATTTAATATTTTTAAATAAGATGAATCCTAAGTCTATTTCTAGGAATATAACTTCTATTAATAATTTATTTATTTTTCTCTTAAGAGAAGGTAAAATAAATAAGAATCCATGTGAATTTATAGATAGACCTAAAATTATGAAGAGATTACCGAGTACTTTAAGTGTAAATGAGGTTTCTGCTCTTTTAGATATTCCATTAAATAACAAATATGATTATAGAAACAAGGCTATGCTTGAATTAATGTATGGATGTGGTCTTAGAGTTTCAGAACTTGTATCGCTTACTACAAGAGATATAGATATGGAAAATGATATTATTAGGTGCATTGGAAAAGGTTCAAAAGAGAGAATTATTCCGATAAATGATTATGCTAAGCATTATTTAAAATTGTATTTAGATAAGCGAGAACTGTTTTTAATAAAAGGAATAAATAACTATTTGTTTTTAAATAATCATGGTGAGCAGATGACAAGACAAGGTTTTTTTAAAAATTTGAAAAAGGTTTTGTTTAAAAAGGGGATAGATAAAAATGTTACTCCTCATACTTTGAGGCATTCTTTTGCAACGCATATGTTAAGTGGAGGAGCGGATCTAAGAAGTATACAAATGCTTTTAGGCCATAGTGATATTAGTACTACTAAAATATATACACACATTAGTAGAGAAAAAATAAGAAAAGATTATATGGATTATCATCCACATAGTAAAAAGGAGAAATGATAAAATGAAATTTAAAAGAGTATTTTTAATAGTTCTTGATTCACTTGGAGTAGGGGAAGCTCTTGATGCTTCTAATTATAATGATGAAGGAGCATGCACTCTTGGACATATTAACCAAGTAAATGAGCTTTTTATTCCTAATTTGAAAAAACTTGGTTTTTTAAATACAATAGATATGAGTGCGAATGATGAAACTGAAGGATATTATACTATAGCTAGGCCTACAAATAAAGGGAAGGACACGTTATGTGGACACTATGAAATTATGGGTGTACGTTGTAACTATGCTTTTCCTACTTTTCCTAATGGTTTCCCTTCACAATTAATTGACGAAATAGAAAGATTAACTGGAAGAAAAGTAATTGGAAATGTTAGTGCAAGTGGTACAGAAATTATAAAAGAATTAGGTGAAAGACAACTACAAACAGGAGAACTTATTATCTACACTTCTGGAGATTCCGTTTTACAGGTTGCAGCCCATGAAAGTGTTATTTCTCTTGAAGAATTATATAAAATATGTGAAATTATAAGAAAAATCACTAGCATGAAGGATGAATGGAGAGTAGGGAGAGTGATTGCTAGACCATTTAAAGGAAAAGCAAAAGATGATTTTATAAGGACAAGCAATCGTAAAGATTTTTCGATGGATCCACCTTCAAAATCTGTGTTAGAAAAATTAGAAGAAAGAAAACTCAGTGTTATTGGTATAGGGAAGATATATGATATCTTTAATGGAAAAGGAATTACAAAAAAGGTGAGAACTGCTAATAATAAAGATGGTGTTGATAAATTACTTGATATTATGGATAAAAAATTTACTGGAATATGTTTTGCTAATTTAAATGATTTTGATACATTGTACGGACATAGAAGAGATGTTGAGGGTTATGCTAGGGCAATTGAAGAACTTGATGTTGAAATACCGATGATATTAAATAAATTGAATAATGATGATTTATTGATTATTACTGCGGATCATGGAAATGATCCTACATTTAGGGGAACAGATCATACTAGAGAAAATACTCCGGTGCTAATTTATAGTAGAGTATTTAAGGAACCAAAAATGCTTCCAATTATGAATACTTTTGCAGATATAGGAGCAACAATTGCAGATAACTTTGAAGTTGATATGCCTATGATTGGAACTAGTTATTTGAAAAAATTAAAATGATAAAGAAAGAAGGTGTTATATGAAAAAAGATAATAGTAAAAAAGTAAAACTAATTGTAATAATAGGAATAATACTAATTGCAACAGCTATATTTTCTTTCATGGTAAAAAGTGACAATACTTATGTACTAAAAAGTGAATACAATATGGGGGAAATGGGTTACCTTGATGATATAGAGGTTACTCTAAAAGATGCGACTTATATAAATAAAGGAACTGGTATAGAAGTAACATTTAGAATAACTAATAAAAGGGATAATACCATTACTATAACACCAGATGATTATTTTGTTTTTTACGATATAAATAAAGTTCAAATTCCAAATAAATATTCAAATGATAAAAATATCATAAAAAAAGATGAAACTATAGATTATAAATTGCAATATGATGTAACTAAAAAAGAACTGTATGAAATTTATTTTTATTCTCAAGTTGTGGAAAATAATATTAAATTCAGTTTTAAATCAAGCAATATAAACAATAATGAATTATCAAATGAAACGATTAATAAAGAAGAAAAAACTATGAATCAAGAGTAAACGAGATAATGTTTGCTTTTGATTTTTTTTTATGTATTTTTTAAATGGAAATTATACAAGTTAACATAATATCAATTATAGGAAGTAAAGTGTAGTAAGAAATATTTTGAAATTTTTTGTGTAATTGTTTGAATATTGTTCTGTGGTTATATTATTTTTATTATTTTATTAATTAATGGATTTATATTTAAGAATGTTGATTTAAATTTAAAATTATCCTTATTCTCTTTTAAGAAGGATTCATATTTTAATAATGATTTTGGTATTAATTAATGAGCTTAACAAGCTTGTTTTTTGGGTTTGTTTGGTCCTTGTGAATTAACTCGAATTAATTTGAGACATATAATTATATTATTTTTACTGTCTCGATTTAAATTATGAGCCTAATTCTTTTTTAGTTAGTGCTCCCCTTTTTGTGTAATTGAATAAAATAGGGGGCTTGAATGAAAAAAAATCTTATAGATGATATAGTCTATAAGATTACATTTTACGAGACATGATTTCTGCTATTTTTTCGAATACTTCTTTAGCATTATTTTCACTGACACAACTGTATCCTAATTCTTTTAAAGCTTGTTGTTTAAAATGAGTTAGTTCTTGTGTTCTGCTTAATTTATCTTCTTTTTTTTGTTCTATACGTTTTTCCCATTTTTTGTGAGATTCTGAAACTTTTGAACGTGATGCATTTCCGGTTGTAAATAGGGTTTCCGCAGAATAGTAAATTCCTTCATAGATATATTGTTTATCTTCATCATATATGTATTCGGAAACTGGGATTTGTGTGGTTGATTTAGCCATATATGCTAAGAAGTATTTAAGTTCTTCGATTTGTTCCATATTTTGTAAAAACATAAGTAAATATCTTAAAGTATGATATGATATTTCATCTTCATCATTTAACAATTTATCTTTTAATAAGGTTATAATATCTGCTAAAACAGTTTGTTCTTTTTTATTTAATCCTCTTAAATCTGATATAGATTCCCTATTGGTTGAATCTATTATTCCATCGTTTATGCGTGATTCTAATAATTCTATATATGTATCGTTTACTTTTATATTTTTTAAATCCCCTTCTCTATCCACTCCAAAAAGCATTAGTAGTTTATTTTGTTTGTCTTTTGGTAAGTCTTCGATTTTTTCTAGTGCTAAATAATTATATAACATTTGTCTAGAAACTCCTAAAAATTTTGCTATACTTACTTTTGATATATTAGCTTCATTTATAATTCTACTAGCTTCTTTCATGTTATAACCATCTCCTACTATAATTGTATCATAAGTGTCAAGAATGTCAAGTGTAAACCATGTAAAGTTATTTAAAGTAAATACCAAAGTTTTTTATTATCTTTTCTTACTTCTTTAATTATCCCGCTTCCTATACATCTGTCTTCTAAATATAGAGCACATACTTGTCCTGGTGTGACGCTTTTTACTTCATTATATTTAACAAGAATTTCATCATTATTTAAATACTCTAAGCTAACAGAAATATCTTTGCTACGGTATCTAAATTTAGCATTACAATTTTTAATTTTTTCTTTTGTATTGAGAACTAAATTGTCTATTATACAACTGTCAGAATATAAATATTTATTATTTTCTCCTTCACAAACATACAATATGTTTTTATTTAGATTTTTTCCTACAACAAATAATTTATCTTTTGTACCACCGATATTTAGTCCTTTTCTTTGACCAATTGTATAATGCATTAAACCAATATGATTTCCTATTTCTTTATTAGTTTCAATATTTATTATTTTTCCTTCTTTATTAGGTAAATAGTTTGATAAGAATTTTTTAAAGTTTCTTTCTCCAATGAAACATATACCTGTGGAATCTTTTTTGTCTTTTGTTATTAAATCATATTTTTTAGCAATTTCTCTTACTTCGGTTTTTTTTAAATTTCCAATAGGAAATAAGACATTTTCTAATTGTTTATTAGTAAGTTGTGCTAAGAAATAAGTTTGATCTTTATTGTCGTCTGTAGCTTTATATAGATTTCCATTTTTCATTTTTGCATAATGTCCAGTTGCAATATAATCTGCACCATATTTTTTGGCTTCTTTTATGAATAAATCAAATTTTATATATTTATTGCACATGACGTCAGGATTTGGAGTTCTTCCCTTTTTTAGTTCCTCTAAAAAGTATGTAAAAACATAATCCCAGTACTCTTTTACAAAATCAACTCTATGTAATTTAACTCCTAGCTTATCACAAACCTTTTTAGCATCATTGTAATCTTGTTCTTGCGTACAAATATCGTTTTCTAATGTGGGATTACCTTTAATATCATTATTTACTAAGCTATCCCAGTTTCTCATAAATAATCCTTCGACTTCATATCCTTGATTTTTCAAAAGCACGAGTGCTACAGATGAGTCAACTCCTCCAGAAACTCCGACTATTACTTTTTTCATATTACCACCAACTTCGGTTTATATTATATCATAAAGTTAACATCTTGTAAAAAGTTTAATCAGCATAGGATCTATAAATACTTTTGCCAAGGATATTACTATTACAAAAATAAAAGCAACAATTAAAATTTTTATATATTTTTCTATTTCTTTTTTTATATTTATTTCTTGTTTAGAGAAGCAAACAAGTATTATTTTATAAGATATTTTGATAGCTAAGAATGTTATTATAAATAGCATAACTAAATAACAGGCTTTTGATAAAAATAAATAACATATACTAGCTATTATTCCTTTTATACTATAAATATTAAAGATACTAGCGAGTGCTAATCCTATACTGAAAATTTCACAAAAATAAATGAAAATACATGCAAGAACTCCTATTACACTTATGCCTAATATCCATATTAAAAATATGTTATAGGTATTACTTAAAATATTTTTTTTGATTTCATTTAAATAGTTTATATTGGTTTTTATAGTAAAATAATTATTTATAGAAGAGTTAACTGTTTCTTTATCTGCTGATGACATAAGATAATAAAAGATTATTCCTATTATTAAAGTAATGATAGAAAATGATATAATAAATAAGAATAGATTTTTTGATGTTAGTTTTATTTTATTTAATTTTATTCTTTTGAAATTTTTATTTTTTAAATTCATTTTCATAGTATCACCACTAAATTATATTTGTTATTTGTTATAAATAATATTATTTTGATACTACAATTTTCTAGTAATATTGACTAGTTTTTCTCTATTTGATATAATTAACTCATCTGGAGGGATAGATGTGAATAAAAAATTTCAAAAAATAGTTATATTTATTATGTTATTTGGACTTCTTGGTTCATCTTTAGCAGTTTCTATATTATATTTACTTGGATAATTATTATTTTCAAAAAATATGTTCATACTAATTATGGTGATTGTATGAGCATTTTATTTTTATGCATTAAAATTTTTTTTACTAGGATTATTGATGTTACTTTAGGGACTCTTAGGACTATTATTACTATTAAGGATAAGGATTTGTTAGCGAGTGTTATAGGTTTTTTTGAGGTGCTTGTTTGGTTTTTTGTTGCAAAAGAGGCACTTGATTCATCATCTGGGGGTGTTCTTATTGGTATTTGTTATGCATTAGGTTTTGCATGTGGTACATATATTGGAGGTATACTTTCTAAGAAGATATTAAAAGGTAATTTAACTGTTCAGGTAATTACTACTAAGGCTACTCCGTTATGGCTTTCAACGTTAAGAGAAGCTGGTTTTGCTGTTTCAGTAATGGATATAAATCAAAGGAAAGATAAGCCTGATAAATATATGTTTTTTATAGAGATAAATAAGAATGACTTTAATAAGTTATATAGAATTATTAAAAAGTTTGATCAGGAAGCATTTATAGTGGTAAATGAAAGTAAAACTGTTATAAATGGATATTTTCAAAGTAAGTAGAAATAACATTCGATAAAAGAGTTACAATTAAATATAAAAAGAGAGAGGTTATTTTTTTTGTTTTTAACTACTCTACTCTTTTTTATTTTTGCTAATAATTTTACATTTGAAATAAAAGCATGTTCCTTTGTTGGGAGAGGAATCTATTCCATATTTAAATTTGTGATCTTCTAGTATTTCTTTTACTATTGAAAGCCCTAATCCTGTTCCTACGACTGTTCTTCTATGTCTTTTGTTGATTCTAAAATATTTATTCCATACTAGTTTTTTATCTTCATCAGAGATTCCTTTTCCTGTATCTATGATATTTATTCTAAGTATTTTATTATTTTCTTCTTGAAAAGTAATTTTTATTTTTTTATCTTCACCGGTATAATTTATTGCATTATTTATAAGATTATATATAACTCTTTCTATTGATTTTCTGTCTGCAGATATGACATAGTTTTCTGTTTCATTAAATTCAAAAATATAACCATCATTTTTATAAATTGCAAATCTTTCAAGTATTGTTTCTATTTCTTCTTTAATATTTATATTTTCAAGTTTTAGTTCTTGTTTGTTGTTTTCGAGTTTGGAAAGAAGTAATATATCGTTTACTAACATATTAAGGCGTTCTGCTTCATCTATAATGATATTGAGATCTCTTTCTCTTTTTTCTTTGTTGTTATAGTTTAAATCTCTAGCAGATGCTGCATAAGCTTCGATCATTGTAAGTGGGGTTTTTAAATCGTGACTTACATTTGCTAAGAATTCTTTTCTAAGTTCTTCTGTTTTGCTAAGTTCTTTTGCGGCATCATTAAGTGTATCAGCAAGTTCTTTTAATTCTAGCACTTCTGTTTCGCATAAAAACTTAATGTTTGTATTTTTATTTGCTAGTTTTTTTGCTTCATTGTTTATTTTTACTATTGGATCTGCTATTCTTCTTGCAAAATAATAAGATATTATAAAAGATAAAAATAGTAGTATAAATGTTACGTATAGGAATTGTCCTTTTAAAAGGCTTATACTTTTGTCCATAGGTTCAAGAGAAGAATTGGCAAAAACATAAATATCATTGTTTAGTTTTTTTCCATAAACAAGGGATTTGTTATTGTATCTGGTGTTTATAAATTCAACTTTTAAATATTTTTTATTACTATTAATAAAGTTGTTTGTTATTACTGATAAAGCTCTATTATCCTTGCCTGCACAATGTTTATAATTGTCAGAATAAAAAACTAGTTTATCTTTGCTTATTATTTGAATACATACTTCGTTATCTAAAGATAATTCATTGAAAATTTCAGTTTTATCTTCACTTTGAATATTGTTTTCAATAGAGGATACGGTTTGTTCTAAATTTTTTGTTTGACTTATCTTATAATATGTATTGAAAAATACTATTTGAAAGAAATATAAAAAACCTAGCATAATAGAAGAAAATATTAGGAAATATATGAATAAATTAGCACGTAGGCTTCTAGTCTTTAATTTCAAATTTATACCCCACGGCTCTTACTGTTTTTATAAGATTTCTATATTCTCCTAGATTATTTCTAAGCATTTTTATATGTGTATCTATTGTTCTATCGTCACCATAAAAATCATAACCCCAAACTTTACTTAGTAATTGTTCTCTTGTAAGGGCAACATTTTTATTATCAATAAAGTATGTTAAAAGATTATATTCTTTTGGTGTTAGTAAAATTTCTTTTTCATTGATAAAAACACTATGACCTACTCTATCGACTTTTAAATTTTTGTAAATGAATTCATCACTATCTTTTTGGTGATTTCTTTTTAAAATTGCTTTTATTCTGGCCATTAATTCTTTGGGAGAAAATGGTTTTGTCATGTAATCATCTACTCCTAAGTCGAAACCAAGTAATTTATCTGCTTCTTCACTTCTGGCAGATAGTACAATAGTAGGAATATTTTTTATATCTTTTATTTGTCTATAAGAAGAATATCCGTCTAGTTTTGGCATCATTAAATCGAGAATTATTATATCATAATCATTTTCCTTTACTTTTTCAATGGCCTCTAAACCGTCTCCGGCTTCATCAGTTATATAACCGTCGTTGTGACAATAGTCAACAATTATATTTCTTATTAATTCTTCATCATCTACTACTAAAACTTTCATTTGAGTTACCTCCTTAAAGTAATTATATCACATTATAGAAAAAAGACCTAAAGTCTTTTGGGTTTTTAAAATTGAAAGAGGTAAAGTAAATATATTTGATATGGATTTGGTTTATTTTGGTTAAGGTTTGTAATAACATAGGAACAATAAGTTCCTTATAAACTATTGTTTATTATATAAAAAATAAAAGTGAAAACTAATTATAAAAACCTCTTTCATGTATAATTATAGATAGTGGATATGGTATTTATAAGTTAGAAATGTGAAAATTTAGTGAAAAGATTAGTTTTTTCGTTATAATAATTAAAGAGCAGCGTTTGCTACTCTTTTTCTGATTCTTTTAACATATTAGTAATTAGTATTCCATAACCTTTATGGGGATTATCTACTACTACGTGTGTTACTGCTCCTACTAGTTTGTTATCTTGGATGATTGGTGAGCCACTCATGCCTTGAACTATACCGTTTCCTTTGGATAATAAGGCTTCGTCTGTTACTTCAAATAGTATATTTTTAGTTTTGTGATTTTTATCTATACTTAAGATGTTAATTTCAAAATTTTCTTTATTTTGTCCTTTAATTACTGTTTTAATGTAGGCTTTTCCTGTTCTTATGTTATTAGATATGGGCATTAAATCTTTTTCGTTGTATTTTCTGCTATAAGTACCATATATGCCAGTTTGATCGTTTTTATCTATTGTTCCATATATATTATTTTCGTCATAGATAGCATTTTTTTCTCCAACTGTTCCTCTTTGTGCTTTTTCTATACCTGTTACGTTAGAAGAGAAGATTTTTCCATCTTTAATTTCAAACTTTGTCATTGTTGTTTGATCTTGAATTTCATGGCCTAATGCTCCAAATCTGTTAGTAGTTGGGTCAATAAAGGTAAGTGTTCCTATCCCTACTATGCTATCTTTTACATATAAACCAGTTTTATAAACGTTATTATCTTTTATTAATTTAAGTGTTGTTTCATTTACTTTATTTTTACGTTTATAAGTTATTTTTAGAGATTTTTTATTATTAAAATGATCTGATAGATCAGTTATCCCATGAATAACAGTGTCATCTACCTTAATAATAGTATCTCCGATTTTAAGACCTGAAGCTCTTCCTGGTGATGAACCTCCTACATTATAGAAGCCTACAACGAGTACTCCACTTGATTTTACTTCTATTCCTACGTTTTCTCCTCCGGGTATTACACTATTTGAATAAGCATATGCAGTAAATGGTATACTAAGTATAGTTAAGAAAAGAATCATCAATAGTTTGTTTTTAAAATTTTTAAAAATCATTTTACCAACTCCTTAAACAAACTACATTATTATTATCTACAAAATAGGACAATTTATTTTATATAAAAATTGGAAGAAAAAAAGCATTAGTTTTGCTTTTTAGAATTAATAAACATATGTATAGAAAGAATAATTCCTCTATTTTTTATGTTTAGTAGGTTTCTTTTTAATCTCCATATAATGCTTTTTTGATCTTTAGAGTTATCTATATTACAAATTGGTTCATATTTTAAGCTTTTATCTAAAATATCTATATATTTTTTGTATAAAATTCCAACTTCGTAATAATTTTTTCTAAGCTTTTCATCATTAGTTACTAGGTTAATTATTGTATCTAATTCTTCCAACTTTTGATTGTCTGTATTTTGATTTTTATTATTTTTTTCTGTATTTGTTAAGGTGTTGTTGATTGCTAGAAAACTATATTTTTTTGATAAATTAATATATAATAATATATCATTTTGGTAACATTCTTCTTCTGTAAATGCTTCTTTTTTAATCATTACTGTTGATAAGTTTATATAACAATTTTTTATTAGTTCTTTAGAGCATTTTCCATTAAAAATACTAGTATTTATTTCTTTTGGAGTGTTTTCTTCGACGATGTTATAATTTGTATGAGAAAAGGTTTTATCGTCTCTTAGCATTTCTGTTAATTGGATTAATAACTTGTCTTTATGAAATGTGCTGTTTGAATCTAAAAATGATATATAATCTCCGGTTATATCTTTTATGCATTTAAGAGTTAGTTCTTGTTTATTTTTGGGTTCTTTAAATTGAAAATATTTTATTTTTTTATTATTTTTAATGTATTCTAAAAGTTTAGTATTGTCCTCGATATAATTATTATCTATTACGATTAGTTCCCAATTAGTAAAACTTTGTTGTTCTACTGATTTTATTGATTGTATTGTTTTTTCTATATCATCATCGCAAAAAAGAATTATAGATATTTTAAATTTTTCAAGTTCATTTTTAACGTGTTTTTCTATATATTTGATGGCTCCTTCATAGTTTGTTTTTCTAAGAGAAGTTTGAAAACTAATATCAAATTTTAAACTTGTTCCTCTATATTTTTCTTTTATTTCTATAGGAATGTCTTCATATATTTTTATCCATAATTTATTACATTCTGGTATGGTGTTTTTATTTTTTTGTGTATCTTGATTTTCATGAACTCTATATTTGGCTAGAGGTTTATCTACATGATAAAATTTATATTTATATAAAATTTTATTCCAATATTCATAGTCTTGAGTTGTTTTATATTTTGTTTCAAATAAACCGTTTTCATCAAAGACTTTTTTTGGTATTAAAAGGGTTATACCATTTATGTTTCCGTTTATTACGGAGTATTTATCTTGTTTTATTAAGTCTCTGTGCCAGCGGATGGAACTTCTATAAATTATGCCATCTTTGTCCATTACATCGTTATCTGAATATAAAATTATATTTTTGTCTTTTTCTTTTGCTAGATATTTTATTTGGTCTTCAATTTTTGTTTTATAATACATATCATCATGAGAGAGCCAAGAGAAGTATTCCCCTTTCATGCTTTTTATTGCAGTATTAAGTGCTGATGCAACTCCCCCATTTTTCTTTTTTATGTATTTTATCTTGTCTTTGTATGATTTTATTATTTCATGTGTTTTATCAGTACTTCCATCGTTAACTACTATTATTTCTATATTTTTATATGTTTGGTTAAGTGCACTATCTATTGCTTCTTTAACATAGTTTTCCCCATTATAGACAGGGATTATTATGCTGACTAAGGGATTAAATACTTCATTTTCTTTTTTTGGATGATAGTTTTCTATAAAGTATTTAGTGCTTACGATTAGATTATCATAATTTTTATAATTAAAGTTTGAATTATCGAAAAAGTATGAATGATATAAAGAGTGTTTATATACTTCGAGTAGATCTTTACTTATTTTTTCTAGACCATTTCTAAAATGATTTGTAAATTCTATTTTTTCTTCTTCTGTTTTTAATTTTTTAACTGAAGCGAAGAAAAATGTCAAGCAGTTGTTATAGAAAAATATTCTTGAAAATTCTTCATTTTTCTTATAAAAATACTTCATTGTTTCTATTACAGAATCCAGAGTTCCTAAGTATGAATCAAGGGTCTTACAAGATGATAATTGTGTTTGAGGATGCATTCTGTAGTATTTAAATAAATTAGGGATATATATTATTTTTTGAGATTCTTCGATGATTGGCAAAATAGCCATTAAATCATTTGCGTGTTTTCCTTTGTAAGGATGTTTTTGTAATAGTTCTTTTTTTATTATTTTGTTTGAACTCGAAGCACAAGCCCAGTGTCCCATTAAAACTTGTTTTTTTAGTTCGTGAATAGAATCTGTGTTTTTTTCTATGCTCATGGTGCTAGTATAGATATTATCTTCATAAATGGAAGCTTTTTTTATTTTTTTCTCATTATGATAAATTGCAATATCTGATACTACAATATCTGCATTTGTTTTTAAAGCTTGATATAACATTTTTTTATAGAAGTTTTTATCTACAAAATCATCAGAGCTTTGTACTCCAATATAGGTTCCCCTAGCCTTACTAATTCCTTTTTCTAGAGTTTTAGGGCATCCTAAATTTTTTTTATTTTTGAAAATTCTTATTAGTTTTTTATATTTTTTATTTTGATTTTTCCATTTTCTTACTTTAGATAGGGATTTGTCAGTAGAACCGTCATCTATTACTATTATTTCTACGTTCCCTTTTATTCCTTTTGTAATACTATTTAAACACTCTTCTATATATTCCTCATGATTATACATTGGAATTACTATGCTTAGATCTTTCATATTTCTCTCCTTGTTTATTTTTTCCATATATTTTTATTGATATAGCTTGTGTAACTAATAATAATATTTAGAACAATATCTGATATATTATCTTTATCGTAGTCTTCTACTACATGACTTTTTTTAACTCTTGATGTTGTTATGTCAATTGCGTTTATCATGGATTCTTTATCTAAATCACTCATTATTAAAGTACCAAAATCCATTCCTTCTGGTCTTTCATGGGCTTCTCTTATTGTGATTGCTGGGAAACCTAAAAGAGAAGACTCTTCGGTTATAGTGCCACTATCGGATATAACACAAAAAGCATTTTTTTGAAGTTTGTTATACTCGAAAAATCCTAGTGGTTTCATATAAATAATATTATCTTCGAATTTGAAGTTTAATTTTTCTATTTTTTTTCTAGTTCTAGGATGGACACTAAAAACAATTTTTTTCTTGTACTTTTTGCTTATTTCGTTTAAGGAATTTAAAAATTTAGAAAAGTTTTTATCATTATCTATGTTTTCTTCTCTATGAGCACTTACAACAAAATAATTGTTTTTTTCTAGGTTTAGTTCTTCTAATATTGTACTACTGTCTATTTGATTTTTATAAGTGTTATATACTTCTTTCATGCTAGAACCTATTTTAAACACCATTTCTGGTTTTAGACCTTCGTTTAATAGATATCTTCTGGCATGTTCTGTTATTGTCATATTTATGTCGCTTAAGTGATCTACTATTTTTCTATTAATTTCTTCTGGAACTCTTTGATCGAAACATCTATTTCCTGCTTCCATATGAAAAATAGGAATTTTATTTCTTTTTGCAGATATGACTGATAGACAGGAATTGGTATCGCCATATAATAAAATTGCATCTGGTTTTTCTTTTTTTATTATTTCATCTGATAATTTTATAACATTACCAATTGTTTCTGCGGGAGTAGTTCCTGCAGCATTCATATATATATCAGGTTCTCTTAAATTTAGTTCTTCGAAGAAGATCTTATTTAATTCATAATCATAATTTTGCCCAGTATGAACTAATATATGATTAGTAAATTGATCTAGTTTTTTTATAGTACAAGAAAGTTTTATTATTTCAGGTCTTGTACCTACTATTGTTATAACTTTCATCTTATTCCTCCTTATTTAAAAGCATCCATTCATGCATTTCTTTTACCATAACTTCGTATGATGGAATTTTAAATTTATAGGTACTAGTATTTATGAAGCTTTTATCACACGTGACATCTTTAAAAGGAATAATATCAATATCTTTGTTAAATTCTTTTTTAAATAAATTGAGCAAATCATACTTACTTATTTTTTTATTGTTTGTTACATGATATAAACCACTTAAATTATCTATAATTGCTTTTTCTATACTTTTAGATAATTCTAAGGTTGTTACTCCAGACCAAAAAACGTTCTTATAACCATTCACACTTTTACTACTTTCCATGAACCATTTGAATAATCCTATTCCATTTTTATTGTTATCTGGTCCAATTATGGAAGTTCTTAAAGTTAAATTATAATTATTGTTTATTTCTCCTAAAGATTTGGTCATTCCGTAAAAGCTTTTTGCATCTTTTATGTCATTTTCTTTGTAGGAACCTTTAGTACCTTCGAAAACACAATCTGTTGAAATGTGAATAAATTTGATATTTCTTTTTTGGCATAGTTCATCCATATAATGAGGAAAATAACTATTTATAAAAATAGCATCTTTTTTATTGTCTTCAGTATTTTTGTTTAAAATGCCTATACAATTTATTATATGAGTTGGTTTAAAGTCTTTGATAATGGTGTTTATTTTATCTATTTCTAAAGCATCATAGATATAATCTCCATTTTTTCTATCTGTACCTTTTGCTATGTAGCCTTTACTTTTGAAATAATTTTTAACTACATGACCAAGCATTCCTTTTTCTCCGATTACTAATATTTTCATTTTAACTCTCCATTTTTTTTAATAATTCTATAACTTCATCTACATTAAGTAATTTTGTGTTTTTTGAAGTGTATGCTTTATGCTCTTTGATTTTACCGTTACCATTTTTATAAAAATTGTTATAGTTTAAGTTTCTGTTGTCTATGGGAATTCTGTAAAAATGCCCCATGTCTTCTGCTCTTGAAATTTCTTCTGCGGTTACTAAAACTTCATGTTTTTTTTCTCCGTGTCTTGTTCCTATTATTTTGGTGCCAACTTTACTGTTTTTATATTTTAATATAGCTTTTGCTAGAGTGTCAATTGTGGCAGCTGGTGCTTTTTGGACGAATAAATCACCTTGTTTGCCATTTTCAAATGCAAATAGAACTAAATCTACTGCATCTTTTAAGGTCATCATATATCTTGTCATACTAGGATCGGTAATAGTTAAAACTTTTTTATTTTCTACTAATTCATAGAATAATGGAATAACAGAACCACGTGATCCCATAACATTTCCATATCTGGTTAAACAAATAGTAGTTTTTGAATCATTACCTAGTTCTCTTGCTTTAGAGACTGCTATTTTTTCCATCATGGCTTTACTTATTCCCATGGCATTTATAGGATATGCAGCTTTATCTGTGCTTAAACATATTATTTTTTCTACATTGTTTTCAATTGCTGTGCTTAAAACGTTATCGGTACCTAAAACATTGGTTTTAACTGCTTCGATAGGAAAAAACTCACAAGATGGTACTTGCTTTAAAGCTGCAGCATGGAATATGTAGTTAACACCTTTCATGACACTATTTAAAGAGGCCTTATCTCTAACGTCTCCTATATAGAATTTTAATTTATCAGAATTATATTGTTTCTTAAATCGTCTTGTTTTTTTTCGTCTCTAGAAAAGATTCTTATTTCTTTTATATCGGAATTTAAAAATTTTTTTAGAACTTCATTACCAAAAGAACCAGTTCCTCCGGTTATTAATAATATTTTATCTTTGAACATTTTCTACCCTCCTTATATTAAGTATATCACGGATAATGCAAATAGCAACAAAAAAACCTTAATATATAAGGCTTTCTTAGTTTTTATGGGTTTTATCGTACTCCATAAGAGCTTTATATGCTCTTTCACAGTTTTTATTGTCTTTATGATAGAAAAATTCATCACATCTTTTTATGTATTTTTCTTCCATTTTGCAATCATTTTTAATTACTTTTATAATGTTATCTATAGTTTCGTCATAACTTTTACAATTTGGACCAAATCCATTTTTATCGTAATTAAAGTATCCTGGGTTATAATAATGAGTTTCAAAAATAGTATCAAAGTCAAAATTGGCATATACTACAGGTTTTCTTAGATAAGCAAAATCACAAGCTGATGATGAGTAATCAGTAACAATGAATTTAGATACTTTTGTTTCATATTGAGAATCAACGTCAATTGCTATATCAACATATTCGTTTCCTTTAAAATCATCGAATTGAGCTCTGAAACTTGGATGAATACAAAATTTTATTTTTAAATTATGCTCTTTAAGAACTTTTTGTAATTTTTTATCGTTGAATAATTTATCGTAAAATTTAAAGTAATCACTTTGGGTAAATTCTTCGTTATATTCTCTTCTTTGGGTTCCTGGAATAGTAGGTCCTGCAAGTTTAGATCTCCAGCTTGGCATAAATAAAATTTGATTTTTTTCTTTCTCTTTTAGGAAAAGGTTATCGTGACGAGGTAAACCACTTTTTATTAGTTGTTTTTCTTTAAAATAATATTCGCCTTCTAAAATGCTTTTGCATTCTAAGGGACTTGTAACAACGTTTAAAGTAAAGTCTTTATTTATTCTGTTAAGCCAAGAAGAGGAGTCGTGAAGTAAAATCCCATGTGTTAAATAAATATATTTGAAACTATATAAATCTACGAAGAAAGATCTTTCTGCTCCACAAGCGTTATTAATGTAACCGTCTGCATGGGATGAAATGAGATACTTAGCATTTAAAAAGAATAGTTTATATTTAAATGTGTGATATTTTATGACTTTCCCATATTTTTTAATTCTTTCATAGTCTTCATATCCTTTATCTATTACAAAATAACAATGTCTATTATCTGTGTTTTCTTGTGATAGTGTATATTTATATAGAGCTTCTGCATTATCTCTACCCATGAATTCTCTATCACAGAAAAGCCAAATATTTTTAGGCATAAAAGGCTTAGTAATGAAATAAATAAACCTAGTAAAGACTATTCTTATGAGAGATAAAACTTTTAATTTTCTATTTTTTTTCTTAGAATATAAGATTCCAAACCAATATCTTATTTCTTTTTTTATTCTTCCTAGTTTATTTGGTTTTTTTGTTATATTGATTTTGCCTTTTCCTTTTGTAACCATAAAATCGTCATGGATGTAATAACTTTTAGAAATATTGCTTATATGAGAATGTTTGATATAGGTATTTGTTACTTGATAATATTTATTATTATATTTGAAATAAAACTCTAAAACATCATTCTTTTTAAGGGGTATTGCAAGAGAATATCCTTCTTTTTTTATTATGTACTTATCTGAAAAATAAGTGTTAAATTTTGTTCTTGGATAAGTATTTATTTCAATGTAGTCTTTTGAATTTTTTAACTTATAAAATAGTTTTATGTCATTTGATAAATGTGTTATTCTACCATCAATATAAAGGGTATTATTATCTATTTTTAAGATTTCAATTGTATTTCTTATACCTGATATTTTACATAGATTAGTATTGTTTACCAATACATCTTCATCTTTAAAAGTTACCTTTATATTTCCTTTATTTTTTATTAATAAAGTAAGCATTTTGTAATAAGTTTTTATATTTTTTTGGTCAAGAATAACTTCGTCTTCAACATAAGTTAATAGTTTTTCGATAAGTTCTACATATTCTTTTTGTTCTTTTTCATCTAAAACATCAGTAAGACCATGTCTTATCTTCCACTGAAGATCATACATGATGAAATATTGTAGAAATTGTGGAACTTTTCCTAATTTTTTTTCATATATTTTGATTAGTTCAAGTTGGCAATTTTTTAAGGTATCAAGATACCATTCTTTTTTTAAATGGGATGTTTGAATGGCTGATGTTTCTTCCATTCTTCTTCTGTAGTTATAAAGAGCATCAGATATGATACCATATTTTTGTTTATCTACTAATATTTGATAAATAACTTTTGTATCTTCACTTATTTTTAAATTGGTATCAAAAGGATTGTTCCATAGTTTGTTTTTTCTTATGATACATGTTGGTATATGAAGTACTATACCACTTGGTTCTTCTTTTAAATCAATTATTCTATTTCCTGTAAATTTATAATCTAAGTGATGATATGTGGTGAATTTTTCGAAGAATTTGATTCTAAAGGCTACTAAATCAATTGAAGGGTTTTCGTCAAGCATCTTAATACCTTTTTTATAAGCATTTTTATCCCAAATGTCATCGCCATCAAAGAAATTTATATATTCTCCATGTGCTAGTTTAAATCCAAGATTTCTTGCTGAGGATACTCCTCCATTTTTTTTCTTTTTATATACTATGTTATTTGGATATTTTTCTAGGTATTTTTTACAAATTCTTTCTGAGTCATCTGGAGAACCATCGTTAATTAGGATAAGTTCTATATTTTCTTCGAATCCTATTGATTGTCTAATAACACTTTTTATTGCATCTTCAAGATAATCTTCAACGTTGTATATTGGTATGATTGTTGTTATTTTATAATTTTTTTTCATAAAGACTTTCCCCCCCTTTTTTAAATCTTCCATTTCATAATAGTTTTGTAATCGTTATTAGCACTTGCTTCGAATGCTTTTGTTATGTCTTTTACATCATTTACTAGTATTTCTTCTGAAATGATATTAGTTAAATAATCTACTGCATCTTTATTATTTTCTAAAAAATCTATAGAGGCTTTGAAATCTTCATAAGAACTTCTGCTATTTCCTATTAAGGTAAGACCTTTTTCTAAGACCATACGGGTATTTATTGGTACGTTATTTTCGTTTACTCCGAGTAATGCTATTGTTCCTTGGGGGTTAATTATGTCTATTATTTGATTTATTGCATTTTCTGATTTAGGACCGCCAACACATTCAAAAGCATGATCTACTCTTAAATCTTCTGGTATTTCATTAACTAAATAAGTTTCATCTGCGAATGGTAAATAGTTTAGTTTGGTTTCGTCTGCATCAAATGCTATTATTTTAGCATCTTTGTAAGCATATTTTAAGATGAGTGCTGTACAAAGACCAACGTTACCGCATCCCCATACACCTAGGATTAATTTGTTTTTATGACTATAATTTTTAAAATGATCAAGTGCGTTCATTGACACGCTTAAAAGTTCTAGGAGTACTGCGACTCTATCTGGTATTTTTTTGTACTCTATGACTCTTTTTCTTGAAATACAGACAAAGGATTGCATAAAACCATCGATACCACTAGATTTGAATTTACTACTTCTTAAATAGTTTTCTTTTATTACATCACTTTTTTCTACGGGAGTATTAGGAATCATCACTACTTTTGTACCTTTTTTGTAAAGACCTTTTGGATCATATATAACCTCTCCTACTGCTTCATGTATTAAAGCCATTGGAAGTTTTTTTCTTAGTATTTCTGGTTTTCTAAGTCCAAAAAAATATCTTTTATCTGCAGCACAAATAGATAAATAAGTTGGTCTAACGATTATATCATCATCGTGTAAGTTTTCTTCGACTATATCTATTCTTATTTGTTTGGGAGAAGATAATCTATAAGAATGATTAAGCATCGTTTCTCACCGTAACTATTGCACTAGCTAGTTTTAAATCAAAAACAGTTGTAATCTTTATATTGAAAGTTTCTCCCATAACTATTTTAACTGGTTTATTTTTTAAAACAAATATTTTACAAGCGTCAGTAAGAATATCTTTTTCTTCTTCAGTTAAAGATGTATATAATTCCATTAGCTCAAGGATATTAAATGTTTGTGGAGTTTGTCCATAATATAAAACACTTCTATTAGGTATGGATTCTATTTCTTTATTATCTAAGCTTTTAATGATTGTATCAGTAGCAGGTATTACAGTATCTACTGCAGAACATTTTTTTCCGGCTTTTATATTGTCTTCAATTATTCTTTGGTTTATGAAAGGACGAACTGCATCATGGGTTACTATTATATCATCTTTATTTATACCATAAGTTTTTTCTATATATTTGCAACCGTTTATTATTGATTCGTTTCTAGTGGAACCTCCACAAGTAACTTCAATATTATCGTTGTTTTTAATATATTTTTTGATTAAATCTTCAGTATAAGAAATCCAGTTTTTAGGAGTACAAACTATTATTTTATCGATATCCTTATTTATAACGAATTGTTCTATTGTATGTATTATAATTGGCTTTTCAGAAAGCATCATAAATTGTTTAGGAAGATCTTTGTTTCCAAATCTTTTTCCATGACCTCCTGCTAGTATTTCTGCATAAATCATATTATTACCTCTTTTCTTTTAATCTAAATTTTTCATAAATTCTTCGTATTTATCTACTATTTCGTCAGGTTTTCCGTCACCTTTTAGAACACCATCATTTATCCAAATTACTCTGTCACATAAACTTCTAAGTGTTCTTGAACTGTGTGATACTATGATTACGGTTCTATCTTCATCGGAAATAAGTTCTTTCATTTTATTGTAGCTTTTTTCTTGAAATCTAACATCTCCGACTGATAAAACTTCATCTATTAGCATTATATCTGTTTCAAGAATGGCAGTTATTGCAAAAGCAAGTTTTGAATACATTCCAGAGGAATAAGAATTAACAGGTTTATAAATAAAATCTCCTAATTCGGAAAATTCTATTATTTCGTCTATTCTTTCTTTTATTTGAGCTTCTGAGTATCCTAAGAGTAGTCCTGATAAGAATATATTTTCATATCCTGATAATCTTCTTTGGAAACCAACCCCGATAGAAAGAAGAGATATAGAATTATCATGTAAATCTATGGAGCCAGAATCTGCAGAAAAGATACCTGCTATAGCTCTTAGGAGTGTTGATTTACCTGATCCATTTTTGCCACAGATACCAAGTATTTGCCCTTTTGGAATTTCAAATGAAATATTTTTAACAGCATGAAATTCTTTAGCGTTAAGTAGATTTTTAATACCAGATCTGGCTAAAGAAAATCTTTTTATATCTTTATAAAAAATATTTAAATTTTTAACAGTAATCGCAATTTCTTGCTTTTTTTTAGTCTTAACTTGTTCTTTTTCCATTACTTCATCACCTTTACATATGTATTTTCGTATTTATAAATAGTTCTTATACCGATTAATGAAAGAATGATTCCTATTACAAACCAAAATGCAAGTAGTTTTAAACTAGGAGTTTTCTGATACATTAAACATTTTCTAAAGGATGAAATTATTGCTGCAACAGGGTTAAATTTTTCTAGTAAACTACTATATGGCTTAGGTACTCTGTTTAAAGAAAAGAATACACCAGATATATAGAATAGCATTCTAAATAGAATTGGTACTAAGTTTTTTAGGTCTTCTACAAATACTCCAAAATGCATAAAAATAGAGGCAAGTCCAAAAGTGACTAGATATAAAATTATATATATTGGAATAAAGAATAAGACATTCCAAGAAATAGGCACTTGATAGATAAACATACATATAACAACTAAACTAAAGGATATTAAGAATTTAATAGTTTTTACTGACATGTTTGTTATCAAGAGAATGAATTTTGGTACATATACTTTTATAACGGTATCTCTATTATTTCTAACGAGTGATACTGCTGATGTAATTGTTCCTTGAAAGAAGTTCCATGCTGTAAGACCAATAAAGACAAATACTGTGTAGTATTCTTGTTTAGATTTAAATACTATGATAGATATAAATGTATAAATAAGCATAAAACAAATTGGATTAAGGAAAAGCCAAATCCAACTTAAATATGAACCAGTGACTTCAGTCTTTAACTGAGATTTAGTAGAATATTTAATATATTTCCAGTATTTTTTTAAGTCACCAAAAAACCTTTTAATCATTGTTAACACCATCCTTTTGTAATTTACTATTTTCATATTCTTTTGGAGTATTAAAGTCAATTGTATCTTTGTCGACTATTATATATTTATCTGTTATTTTCTTTACGTCAAATTCTAAATTCATAAATGATTGATAAACTTGCCAACCTTTACAATTTTTAATTTTTCCTTCTAAGTATAGTTTTCTAACACGATCAACGTGCTTTTTAAATAGCTTTCCATCTTTTATTTTTATTGCTACTATCGATTTTTTATTTCCAAAGAATAGGATGTCATCTGGTTCAGCATTTAGAATAACATTTATAGATTCTTCTGGATAATATGTATCTCCATATAGAAAACAAATATTATCTTCTATTAATTCCTCAGTAAATCTATCTATTTCTAAAACGTTATTTTTAGGTTCATATCTAGTAGAACCATCTATATCATATCTTTTATCGTGAGAAGTAATAATAACATCTGGTTTGTCTAATTCTTCATTAAGTTGCCTAACAGTTCGTTTTATTAATGGTTCTCCATTTATTGTAACGAAATGTTTTGGCAATCCTTTATAATTATTCCATCGAGTTGCTTTCCCATCACACATTATTATATATTTCATGTAATCACCTAATTATCAATATTTTTCATTATATAATCCCCAATTAATTTAGTAGATTGTCCTAATTTGCTTGGTAAGTATTTTTTTCTAAAATCTTCATATGCTTTAACATCATAAGTATCTTCGTTAATGATTCTGAATAAATCTTTTATGTTTTTTGACGTACAAGTTGGTAAAACTTTGGTAGCATCTAAGTTTATACCGTTTTCTGACATATATTTGTCATAATCATAGACATAAAAAAGAACTTTTTTGTCAAGAACAGCAGCTTCTAAACATATTGATGAATAGTCTGTTATGACATAATCAGCAATAGCTAAAAGTTCTATATTCTTAAAGCCTGGACAATCATATATAATATTATGATCAAATTCAAGAGGTTGATTAGGATGACCTCTTACAATTAATACAAAATCATCTTTATTGTATTCTTTAAACATTTTAGCTGGGCCATCTATATCATACTTTCTAAAAGTTGGAACATAATATACAATTTTTTTGTTTTTAAATTCAGGATATTTCTCCAGTACTTCCTTTTTGAATTTATTTTCATTTTCTAAGAGATAATCTATTCTAGGAAGTCCATAATGTAATAAAACATCTTTTTTTACATTAAATCCGGCTTCGTAAAAATCATCAAATGCTGGTCCTCCAGCAAGTATCTTTGTATAATTTTTATGCATACACATAAGTTCAGCCATTTTTTTGTTTCTTCCAGAGGCAGTATCAAGCGTTTGATATCCTGACTTTTTAATTTTACCAATAGAATGCCATATTTGCAAGACAACAAGGCTTTTTTTATGATTTAAAACACAGACTGGGATGCAATAAGAATCAATTATTGCAATTTTTGATGTTGCTAAATGGTACATCTGTCTAATAATTGTAAAGAAATATGCTGTTTTTTTAAAGATATTCCCTTCAATTCTTTTACACAAGAATACCATTTTTATACTATTATCTCTTTTTCTTATTTCATCCCTTATCATACTAAAGTCTGTATTTATATCATTAGTTTGTCTGCTTATAAATACTATTTTCTTATTATTGGTAGGTAATAGTTTTAAAAAGAAATAAATAAATTTTAAGATACCTTTAAAAATATAAATAGCTATTGTTTTCATATTAATTATACCATTGGTAAACGTAATGATTGCCAATTCCTTTCTTTTATCTTTTTTTATTAAAACTGATATAGTTTTCTACTTCATCTTCTACTTTTTCACCAAAATCTAGGTATAAATTATATGACCATTTCCCTTTTGTTGAAAGATCTTTTCTTTTTACTATATTACCTTCATTTAGTTGTTCTTTTGCGTCGACAATCAAACTAGAGATACGAGGATTTTTTAAAAATGTAATTATTGCTTCTGATCCGTTTAGATCTTCGACCATGGATGGTTTAAAACTTCTATCAGTTTTTTCCCAAGTTTCTAAATAATCTGCTAAATCAGATAAATCTGGGAAAACGTCTTTTGTTTCAAATAATGATAAATAACTATAATCATCAAAAACATTATATAATGCATCGTGTGACCAATCTAAGTATTCTGCATTTGTTAAATAATCTTTCTTTTTATAACCGAATTTATTATATTTTTCATTTATGTAATCTTTTATTTCACTTTTATTTTCATTTACAATAGTAGGAACTACTTCTGTGAAATAAACTTTATCGGTTAATAAATGTGTTAAGTAACCTTTCATGAATGGTTCATCCATTTTAGATTCATATTTTGAGTAAAAATAATCAATCATTGGAGAAAATTGATTGTAATCTACTTTTGATTCTGGTCTATCATCTACTGGTTGATAACCATATTCCATTGTAATTTCAGGGGAAATGAATTTACTTTGATTTTCTTTTATAATGCTACCTGGTAAAAAATGCGAATGATTTCTTCCTGCTTTTCTCATTTGTGATGCAAATTTTTCTAATTCCGAAACTTCTTTTGTTTTTGATTTATCTTCTTTTTTCTCAGTTGTTTTTGGTTTTAGTTTTGGAGCATCGCAGGCAATTGCTCCAAGTAAAAATTCTTTTAAATCATTTCCTTCGTAATGGAAAATATTTGCATTTGTTCTTAATGCTACTGCTAAATGTTGGGCTGTACTTGCCATATTATCACTCCTTAAATTTTATATTTATCTATATTATAATAGATTTCTTTAAATATGCTTTCTGTGTCTTTTTCTAATTTTTCATAATAATCATAAGTTATGTAATCTAATGTTTGATTTTTTATAGCATTGTTAAATTTTATATTTTGTTTTATTAATCTGATATTTTTAGCTAAGTTATTAGCATTTTCTATGAAACTAATCATTGATTCTGTATCGTTTAGGTCTTCTATCATTGAAGGTTTAAAACTTTTATTTGATTCTTCCCAATTTCTTAAATATCTAGAAAGATTATAAAAATCTGGGATTTTATTTTCATATTTTATAGTTAGAATTGTATTATATTTATTATAATCTTCGTACAGAAAGTGATGCGTCCATGCTAAGTATTCTCCATTAGAGATGTATTCTTTTTTCTTATAACCCAAAGAAGAATATTTTTCGTTAATGAAGGAATTTATGCTTTCGATATTATCGTTAATAATCATTGGGGTAATTACTCTGAAGTATAAGTCATCAGTAATTAAATGAATTAGATACCCTATCATAAATGGTTCTTTAAAATAATCATAATACTTATTGATGAAATATTTTATCATTGGGCAAAACTGTTCATAGCAAATTACAGAATTGGCATTATCATCAACAGGATTATATCCGTAAATACTTGCGATTTCACTACTGATAAATATTTCTTTTTTATTTTCATTTGTGCTAGGTCTTAAATAATGAGTATAAGCTCTGGCGGATTTTCTTTCTAAAGTATCTGGCATTTTTATTCCTGTGGTTGTGTTTTTTGTAATATCTTTTTTGGGGGCATCACATACTATAGAGCCTAATAAGAACTCAGATAATTCATTTCCTTTAAAGTTAAAATAAATATCATTTATTCTTCTTGCTATAGTTAAATGCTGTAAGGTACTAGCCATAAATTAAACTCCTCTCTAGTAATTATTATATCATACTATTGACGTAAAACAAAATTTTTACTTTATTATACCTTGTTTTCTGTAGTAATTACCTAGTTTTTTATTACGTTGCCCTCCAAAAACTTGTATTATATTAACTCCTGATGAGTTATTGGCTTCGATTACAGAGAAACTACTATATTAGTTCTTTTTGAAATACATTTGTACTTCACGTAAATATTTTATTACAAAACGTAATAATAGAAAGTGCTCGATAAGTAATGTTCTGTTATTTTTTACAGAATATATTTTATTTTTTAATATACCACATCTTTTTTTCATTTTATTGTGCTTATCAATATTTATATTTGGTTTAAATATAATATCCAATTCATTATACTTTGTGTAAAACATGAGTCTTGTTTTTTTTCTATCTAAAGTAATAAAACCAGAAAAACTTTTAATAATATTCATGTCATCATTTAAAAATGATTTTCTATTTTTATCTGTTTCTAAAAGATTTATTTTATAAGTTTTCCCAACTTCGTCAACATATAAATGATTAAACTCAAAATATGATGACATTTTTATCAATCCATTTATCCAGAGTTTTTCTCTTTTTAAGGACATATTAGTTATTGAAAAACTATTTTTGTTTATTATTTTATCAATTTTTTTATTTTTGAAGTAAGCAAAACCATCTTTAAATTCAAGGTCATCTTTAGGCAATTCATCATATTTTAGTTTTAGTAAATACAACTTGGTATCTAAAACAACTTTATTTGTATTAATTATAACATCATCATCGATTTGTTTTATTATGTTAATTATTCTATTTTGATAATCTTTTTTTATAGTTGGAGATATGTTTTCAGGAATTTCTTCCCCTACCCTATATTTTATGGCATTGATAAGAATGTATTGTATATAGGGTAGTATTGACTTATATTTGTTTTTTGATAGTTCTACTAAATATTCATAATAATACTTTACGGTGTCTGTATATGCTTCAACTTTATATTTCTTATTTTGAGTTGCAGATGTCATATCAGATCTTTTTCTTATATTATAGATACAATCACTCATTAAAGCATACTTTTCTTTTTTTAATATAATCTCAGTTACATATTTAGCATCTTCGGCATATTTTAACTTTTCATCAAATTTATAATTCTTTGCAACTTCTGTTCTTATAAAAACCGAAGCAACACTTAATTGGATAAAGCTTGGACAGTCATTAATATTTATTGTTTTATTTCCATTTTCATATTTATAATCCAAAGAATGAACACTTTTTTTTCCTTCAAAGTATTTTTGCCTACAACTAATTAGATCAATATTTTTATTGGTGTCAAAAAAGTGATTAATTTTTTGAAAAACGTCATTGTTCCAAATATCGTCAGCATCAAAAAAATTAATGTATTCCCCAGTGGCAAGTTTGAGTCCTTCGTTTCTGGCTTTAGAAACACCACTATTTTTTTGTTTTTTATAAATTACATTATTGGGATACCTACTTACATATTTTTTACATATTTCATCTGAATTATCTGTACTTCCATCATTAATAAGAATTAATTCAATATTTCTTTCAAAATCTATTGTTTGATTGATAACAGAGCTAATTGATTCATCCAGAAAATGTCCAACATTATATATAGGCATAATGACTGAAAATTTAATTTTTTTACTCATATAGCACCTCTTTACTCGTTAACTGGTAGTTCCCATTTTTTTATGTTCTTGTTTTTATTTTTGAGTCTTTTATAATTAATAAGTTTTTCCAGTTGCTTTTTCTTTCCAATTTCATCAGGTATTTGTTGTCCTAAAAACTGTGTTTTCCCGTTTCCTTCGACTATTACTACTTCACCTTTGTCATTGATTGCAACATCCCAACCTATGTATCTTGTTTTGTCAAACGCTAGTGCTGCTTTTTTGGCTACATTTATTACTTCTTGCCATTTTGGTATTTGAAAGCCTTTAAATCTAATATTGGTATCTGGATGAAACTCATAAACTATATTTGTTTCATCTTTGCCATCAGTAATTATAATACCAGTTTCTGGATCTATCATAGCTAGTATTCCTCCGTCTCCACCATTATCTACAAATGAAGATCCTTGTCCTACTTTTATAAATGGTAAATGAATAAAGACATTATCTTTCTCATCTCTATACGTTACTATTCTTAAAGTGTTAAGGGATTCTGGATGCAAAGAAGCTGTTTCTTTACACTGGATAATTCTTTCTTCTAGTATTACTTCACCGTCTCTTAAAATATAATTAAACATGTCTTTTATGCTATCATATTCAGAGAAATCTATCAGTTCTATTCCAGAACCAAAAGATGATGAAATAGGTTTTTTAACGAATTGATTATGTTTATGTACGAAATTTTCAAAATCTTTATAATCATTTACTCCTATTTTTATCATATCTCTTTTGTAAAATTTCTTTAAAAGTTCGTAAGTTTTATATTTATCATTTAAAGTTTGTTGTCCTTCTATTTGTCCTAACAAATACAAATAGTTTTGTCTATCTCTATTAATTATAAATTTCTTTCTTTGAAAATGATTTTTGTTTTTAAATCCAAACAAGAAATATTCCTTAAATGATAAATTATAATGTGCTCTGCAATAACTCATATCATTTTTAAAGTATTTTTTTTCTGCACTTGATAAATTATGTTTATTTGTATATGTATCTATTGTTTCATTTATAACTTTTTTTCTTATTTCATTTGAGCATTGATACATTTTTTTTAAAATAAATGGTTTGAAGATAATTGATTTTCTAGCAAGTCCCATTATAATTTTCTTTTTTGTTACCATATTATAACTCCCATCGATTATTTTATTTTATTTTATTAAATGATGATATCTATAAAAGTCTCCTAAAGGTTTATTTTTTTGTCCACCCCATAACTGAAGAATATTTATACCTGAAGAGGCATTTGCTTCTATGATGCACATACCTTTTTCTGTTAAAAGTACATCCCATGCAACAAAGTTTAAATATGGAAATTTATTAGCTAAGTCAACTATTTCACGTTTTATTTTATTCCAACCTGGAATTTTAACTCCTTCTATAGGACGTTTACTATCAGGATGTATCTTATAAGTCTTTGTGTTGTGCAGACATTTAGCAGCACTTAATTCACCTGTTTCTAAATCCACCTTGGCAACAAGACCTCCTTGACTACCGTTATCAACAGGTATTGTATTGAAAGTGCCTATTCTTTGAACGGCAAAATAAAGGATAAATTTTTCAGTTTTTGGATCTTTAAAGGTTACTAGTCTAAGAGTATTAGAAGTTTTATCATAAAGATTATTTAAATATTCATTTTGTTTTACTGTTTCACAAACAAAATAGTTTTTTTCTTTTTCAAAATACTTTAGAATTTCATTTCTAGTTGTTTCTTTTTCATTTATAAAATACTTTTTATTTAGATACTCAAAAGTAGCTACACCATTACCTTTTCCACTATCTATAGGTTTTAAATATAAACTATTATTTTTTTCTAAGAATTGTACTAGATCCTCAGTAGTATTTATATTTTCACCAAAATTAGCGATAGATTTATTTTGTTTTAGACAATATATTGCAGGAACATATATGTATTGTTTTAAAAGTTCAGTAGTCACTATTTTATTGTTTAAAATGAATTTGTAATTGCCATTAATGTATCTTGATTTATACCAATCAAATTCTGACAAGTATTCTTTTTTTCTTTTATGATTAAGTTTATATAGTACTACTTGGTCTCCGATGTATCCGCCGTTAATGTTCCAATAAATTCTCTTGAAAAAAGGAACTTTCATATGAGATTTAGCAAATAAAATTCTAACAATCCATAAAAGGGCTAATCTTGCTTTTCTCCCTAAATAATCATTGGTTCTTCTTAAAAATTTCATCATAATTATCACCTTTTCTCTCTTCGATCAATAAATTTAAATAATTTATGTGGCATATGTTTATCATATCCATATATTTTCTTTTTTTGTTCTATTTTATATAATAAATACTTTATGGAATGTGGCTTCAACTTATCTATTTTCATATAATCAGGATACCTATTTATTTCTGGAAATTTAATTCCATTATCTGTAATAGATACGTCAAAACCAAAGTATTCAATTTGTTCAAAGAAACTGGAAATTTCTTTTATGTCATTTAAAATTTTTTTCCAATCAGGTATAGATCCTTCGATAGGGACATGCGTATCTGGGTGTTCCTTGCAGGATGTTATTTTTAAATCATCTGTTATTATTAATGCATCATGGAAAATACCTGTTTCTTCATCGATAGTAACATTAATTCCACCAGCTCCAATATTATCAACGGTACCAGTTTTACTTGAACCGAATCTCATGTAAATATTTCCAATTTCAGGAGTTTTGCCATCTGCTTTAAAAACTATTACTCTCATTGTGTTAACGGAGCCGGCATATATTTTATTTATAAAATCACTCTGTTTAATATACTCAGTCACTAAATACTCATTATTTTTATCCGATAATATATTGATAATATCTTGTTCAGTGGCTTCATTTAAATTTAAGTATAGTTTATTGTTTTTATAGCTTACTCTATAAAAACCTTCTCCGTGAGAACCATTATCTCTTTTTAATGCTATATCTCCTTCTTTTTTTATTAAATTAAATATATCTCTATAAGTGTTTTTATACCCACTTGGACAATCCATCATTGGAATTATTTGATTTTCACCTTGTCTTAGTCCAATATAATAATAATATTTTGGAAACAAATGATTATACTCGCTGGCAATGTGTTTAATTGTTATTTTATCTTCGAACCATACTTTATAATAGTTATTTATATGTCTTAACCATCTGTACTCAAAATCGGATATGAATTTTTTATAATTATCTTTAGTTATGCCATATTGTTCTAATCTATATGATAAGAAGCCGTGCCTATATGCCCAAAGTTTTGTTTTTATTGGTACATCTTTATTTTCAAAAAAATCATCTTTAATATTTTTTAACCATCTGAAACTTAGATATGGCACTAATCCTTTAGGGTAAAAAATATCTGCAAATAATTTTGCGAACTTTAATCTTACTTTCTTTGTAAATATCTTAAACTTAAAACCAAAATCTGAATATAGTTTTCTTTTAGTATGATATTTATATGTTAAAAATTCACTGTAGTCTTCATTGAAATAAGAAGCGTTACAGTATTCTGGGTCATTACAAATATTAATGATTTTGATGCCTTTATTTGAAATTATTAGTTTTACTTCGGCCATTTCTATTTGAGGAATTTTTTTAAAAATATCGTAAATTATAGATTTGATATTTTCAAAATTCTTTTCTATTAAATTTATCAGTTCTTCATTTTTGTAAACTTTGCTGAGTTTTACTGTTTCTTTACCTCTTTTGACTAAACAAAATTTAAATCTACCGGTTTTTTCATCAAAGTAAATTCTTGCTTTGCTGTCTTCTTGTTCTTTTTCTTTATTTTTTTTATGTTCCTCAACACTATAATTTTCTGCTTTATCTTTTCTTGAAATATTATTTTTCTCGGTTATATTATCAACTATATAATCACCATTATTAACTTTAGCAAATAGTTCTCCAATTAAAGGAGCAAGGCCATCTTTATTGTATACACTTAGATAAATAACTGCAGGTTTGTCATATACTTTGAATGATTTGTTTGGTTCAACTTTTTCGGTAAGGATCAAACTATTTGCTTTCTTAGCATTGTTTTTAATAAATGAATCTAATTTTTCTTGTTCTATTTCTTTGTTATTGAGAAAAAACTTTTTATCGTTATACTTGATAGAAAACTTTTTTTTATAATCTGAGTACATTAATACCAATGACTTTTGTTTTTTTATGAAATCATAAAAGGAAATTTCATCATTTTTTAAGTTTTTATCGATAGTAATTATTTTTAAGTTTCCATCTCTTAAGTACAATTGATAATAAATGGAAAGTAAGTTTTTATTTAACTCGTTAAGTACTTTGTATGTTGTTATGGCATCAGATAACCAAACATTATATTTACCATTAGCCCCATATAAATACAAATATTTTTTATATGAAAGATATTTATTAACGTTTTTATTATTAATTTTTAACGTTTTCATTTGATTAGGCAAATATCCATATTTATATGCTTTTATTTTATTAAAAAATGATGTTTTATGATCGTGAAAAAAGTTATCAATTACTCCTTCTTTCCATTCCATAGCTGCATTAAGTGCATAACCATTATAAACCATTCTTGATGAAATGAATGCTAAAATGCTTTTTTTAAACTTTGTTTTTTGCACATTTGACACCTCTATTCTACTACCTTAAACTCTTCTTCTTCACCATTTTTATTTAATGCCTTAACAATTGTTTCATTGGCGTTTTCAAGTATCTTATTGCAGTTATTTGCCAGGGCCATTCCTTCGTTAAACTTATCTATTGCATCATCTAGAGCAATATCACCGCTTTCTAATTTTTTTACTATTTCTTCTAATTTATTTAGATTTTCTTCAAAAGAATTGTTTTCATTATTTTTCATTTTTTACCTCCATTATTTGTGATGTTAATATACCATCAACAAGTTCAGTTGTTATAATATTTCCTTTTTTTATATCGTTTATACTTTTTATAGTTTTATTATTAAATTTTGTTATAGTATAACCTCTTTTGATTGTTCTAACTGGGTTTAGTGCTTCCATTTTATCGAGTAGTGATACATATCTAGTTGATTTCATTTCTAGAATTCTATTAATAGCAAGTTCTAAATTATCTATTAATATGTCAAGTTTTTGCGTTTTGATCTCATATAATGCAAGAGGATTTTTTAAGGCATAAGAATTTAGTAATGTACTAAGTCTATTTTTACTAAATTCAAGTTTATTATTCATGCTTTTTATTAGTCTTTGTACTTTGTTATTAATTTCATTTACAAGTTCTATTTTGTTGGGTACTGCAAGCTCTGCTGCGGCAGTAGGAGTTGGTGCTCTTAAGTCGGAAACAAAGTCACTTATTGTAAAGTCTATTTCATGCCCTACTGCACTTATGATAGGAATATCGCAATTAAAAATAGCATTTGCAACAATTTCCTCATTGAAAGCCCAGAGATCTTCGATGGAACCTCCACCACGTCCTAAAATTATTACATCTAGGTTTAAATCTTTAGCTTTATTTAAACTGTTTACTATGTCTTCTCCTGCTTTTTCTCCTTGAACAAGTGTTGGAATGAGAATGACTTCTGCCAGATGATATCTTCTATTGATAGTAGTTATTATATCTCTAATAGCTGCTCCAGTTGAAGCGGTAATAACCCCGATCCTTCTTGGAAACTTTGGAATCATCTTTTTTCTTGATTCATCAAAATAGCCAAGATTCCCTAGCTTTTTCTTTAGTTTTTCAAATTCAACGTAAAGATTACCTATTCCATCTTCTTCCATTTCTTCTACATATATTTGATAATTACCATTTGCTTCATAACAACTTATTCTACCTGTTACTAAAACACTAGTACCATCTTTTGGAACAAAATTGACTTTTGAAGATGCAGATTTAAACATAACCGCAGGAATTCTAGATGTATCATCTTTTAAAGTAAAATAAAAATGTCCTGAGGTATGATTTTTAAAATTACTTATTTCACCTTTTAAAAATACTTTTTGCAAATTAACATCATTATCAAATTTGTATTTTATATAATGATTAATTCTACTTACTGTTAAATATTTATCATTCATTATAAGCCTCTTTATGCATTATTGTATCAAGAGTGCCGTTTATTAGTTTAGTAACTTTTTCATCACTATACTTTTTAGATAATTCTATTGCTTCGTTTATTGCTACAACATCTGGTGTTTCTGTATAAAGAAGTTCATAAATAGCAAGGGATAAAATAGCTTTATCAACTTTGCTTATTCTATCTATGTTCCAGTCTTTCATATACTTATTAGCAACAGAGCTTATCTCATCCTGTTTTTCTATAACATCATTTATAGAGTTTTCTACAAACTCATTTTTTCTATCTAATTGTTCTTTAATTAAATCATTAACAGAAAAATCTATGTTCTTTTCTTTATAAATATATACTTGATATAAAATTTTAATAATTATTTCTCTTAATTCACTTCTATTCATATTGATTTCCTCCATAATCATTATATAAAAAATTAGGTTTAAAGTAAATAATAACAAGAAAAAAACATCTTAGTTTAAGCTAAAATGTTCATTTTAGTAAGATAAATAATCTTTTAGTGTATCAACAGTTGAAAAACCATTAATTTTAATTCTAGAAATTAAATATTGATAATCTGTTCTTTGAGCAGCTTTATATGGTTTAAATCCAAATCCTAATAAGTATTTGTTTTCTTTTGCAACTTCTTGTAAGTCTTTAGTATAAACTCCGTATGGATAAGCAATATATTTGAAACCATATTTTTCGTTTTGTTTAAAATCTTCTCTTATTTCATCTTTTGTCATGTTTTTAACGTGTTTTTGTCTGTTAAGATCAACGTAATGAAAATTATAACTATGACTTTGAAGCTCATGTAAAGGATAATCGGTTTTTATTTTTTTTATTAAATCTTCAGAGATGTATTTTATCTTAGTTTCATCATATATATCTTCTTCTTTGTCTTTTATTCTTGAACCTACTAAGAAGGTTACGGCTTTAAATTTATACTTTTTAAGAAGAGGCATGACTAAGTAATAATCATCTAAATTACCATCATCAAATGCGAGAACAACGGTTTTTTTAGGAAAATTACAATTACCTTTATACCAGCAATAGAACTCATCTAAACTTATTGTTTTATAATTATTATCATATAAGTATTTTATTTGCTGCTCAAATATATCATAAGACTGGACCCATTGATCTTTTTCGTATTTAGCATTTTTTAGTTTGTCGGAAACTATTCTGTGAAATGTAAATATTGGTATTTTAACAGCTTTTTCATGTTCAAGACTTGTATTAGTGCTACAAATATATGCTGTTTCTTCATTTATGCTTACTTTATAATAGCCATCATTACAGTTTTTGCCCTCATATTTTTTTGTTGTTTCTAAAATGATGGGTTCATTTTTCACATATTTATATTTTGTTTTTTTTTCTTCCAAATTTTTATAAATTGTAGTGTTACCAATTGCCTTAGTAACAGTTGGAGCATTAGAGAGTAGTCTACTACAAACATAACCTTCGTTATGCTCATACTTAATTTTATAAAAACCCTGTGAACATCCTACTCCTTTATATTTTTTGTGCGATACTACTGCTAGTTTTTTATTGTACTTTATTCTCATTATTTTTTTTGAAGATGAACTTGGTTTTGTTCTTACATTAATTCCATCTTTATTATTAGAAACACTTATATATTTTGTTTTTAAAACATCAACTTTTTTTATGAACCCTATTTTATTTTTATAATAAATCTTATAATATTTACCATAACTTTTGTTATCATATAAAGTAAGCGGGGTGTTATAAGAAACTTTCCCTAAAACGTGGTTTCCTTTGGCATTTGAATATACTTTTACCTTATCCGAAGTAGTTATTACACTTGAGTTTTTATTAGAATAGTTAACATACTCACTACAAATGTATTTTATTTTTCCATCATAATTTACTTTATATAAACCACTTTTACAATAGTTAGTATAATACTTTTTACTGTCTACTACGGTAAATAATATATTTTTTATATTCCTTTTATATATTGTTTTATTATAAATACTGTTATATAGAAAAGCATTCTTGTTATTAGTTCTAATAGTATGATTAGATATAATTATTTTACTACTACAGACATAACTTGTTTTATTATTATGAGTTATTAAATACCAACCAGCTTTGCACCCTTCAGTAGAAGCAACTTTAGTTAAACTATTTATCACAACCATATCATTATAGGACAGGCTACCATACTTTTTATAATTAGTACCAGGCCCACTTCTTACATTTAATTTAGTAGGACTAGTTAACCTACCTATTTCAAGGGCATTACAATTTTGTATTCCTATAAAAAATACAAATACAAAAAACATAATAAACCAAAACTTTTTCATAACATTCCTCCACTACAAATATATTAAAGCTTTATAATAATTCATAAAAAAAGCCAGAAAACTGATAACGAAAACCTGTTTAAGTACAGGTGGTAAACCACATAATATTATTAGGATTCTTAAATAAATTTAAGCATTCAACACAAATATTAATTAGATTCCCTTATCGTTGCTTGTACGGTTTAACATATGTTTTCTGACATAATAATTATAACTGATAAAATTGTTAAAGGCAATATTTTTTGATAAAAAAGTTAAAATAAATGAATATAAAAATATCCACTAATTTAAGGAGATAGCAGAAATTACAGATAAATATTACTAGTTCATATAAAGTCGGAGTAATTTTCAGAGCATAAAAAAAAGAAACCCTTATATATCAAGGGTTTTATAATCAATATTGGTGATCCCTCAGGGGATTGAAATTATGTTTTTGTAAAATGTTAAACCCTTTATATTTCAATGTTTAATAGGGGTACACACTTATAAAATTTACACTAATTTTAACAAAAATGTGTTTGGAGTGTGTTTCAAAATGAATTGTAAATATTATAGAACAAGAACAAAAAAATATAAGAAATATGGTTATTGCACCAGATATAAAAAAGAAGTATCTCTTTTTTGCAAAGACTGTGAAGAAATAGAATATAAAAAATATAAATCTATAAATAAGAGAACTACTAAACAAGCTAAAGCAGAAAAAGATCGTTTTAGCCTCTTTACTAGTAATCTTGAAGTTTGTATAGTATGTGGCAAGCCTAAGGAACACTTGCACGAGGTGTTTTTCGGCTCAAATAGACAGGTTTCTATGAGATATGGTCTTGTTATACCTTTGTGTTCAAATTGCCACCGTATGATACATAATGATAGTAACTTACAAGATATGTGGCATATTAGAGGGCAAGAGATATTTGAGAAAACTTATCCTAGTTTAGATTTTGTTTCTATTTTCGGACAAAATTATAAATAATGCACAGTCATTGTGCAAATACATGATTCAAGTATATAAAAATGCACAGTATTTTGATTATATTGTGCATTTATTTTTATAAAACAAAAACAGACTTCGTTTGTATAAAGTCTGCCTGACCGCAAGGGTCGCAATAAACTAATGCCAGCAAGTGGCTAAGTTCATTACAATACTATCATACTCAATAATGTTTGTCAATATGTATTTTATATAATTTTTTTGCATAATTATTACCTTTTTTTAATAAATTTTCATTATATTTATTTTACTTTGCCTGTTATAGCTCCCAAAATAGCTTCGTCTATTTCATTTAAAATTTCGGCAGAGCAACGCGTTTTATTTATTATGTCAAATTCATTAGTAGAATATATAATCCTACTTTTACTAATTGTTGTTATCTGAGAAATAAATGCATACGATAAATTTTTGTATTTTTTATATTTGTTCATAAGAGAAAGTAAGTTTTTTATTTCTAACTCGCTCAATTCTCTTTTTTCTGTTTTGTTTTTTATGTTTTTAACTAGTTCTTTTTTAATAATATCGCCTAATTGTAGTCTTCCCACGCCAGGTTTTGACGTCAACGGAAGTACGGTTATTGAATCTTGTTTTATATTATCATTATTACTTAAAACTATTGCAAAGTGTGTAAAACAAAGTTCTGAACCTAAATTCACGCCAAAATCAACCTTTATTAAGGTGCCCCTTTTAAAATGCTTGTATTTACAATTTTTCTTTCTTTTGGTTTCTTGTAAAAATAAATTAGATTCTTTTTCTAGCCAATTATCAATAGTGGAAAATTTTTCGTTTTCAGTTTCTCTTAATATTCTAAAATTTTTCATAGCATTTTCGAATTTGTTTTCTTGTTTTTCTAATACTTCAATACTCATACCGTTAACCTCCTGTTGCTAATACTAACAAAGCTTTTCTAAAAAGTCAATCAAATTTAAAATTTATTACACAAAAAAAGACCTGCTCGTTTGAGCAAGTCTATTTTACGTCAACATGGATACTTTTATACATAGAGGACACACTTGGATATTCCTTTCTCCATTTTGTACGTCCATATCCATCACAGTATGCATAATTTACTGAATTACAATTTTTTATGTACCAATATATTGCACTCTTTCTGTTTGCGAATGATTTAGTTGTATATGATGTGTACCAGTCTGTAGCTTTTCCTTGCGTATGCTTAGAACCTCTTATTCCTCCTATGTTTGAGTTATAAGTAGTACATCTTAAACCACTTGTTATAGTGAGTGAACCGTACTTGTTTCTTAGTTTTTGCAAGTTTTTAAGCAAATCAACTTTTAGAGTATCAGGATAACCTGTACACCATTTACCTCCACATTCACATTTAAACTCCTCTAACTTGAAGTTTTTAGTATGTTTCTTAACCCTATAAGCACTGATTAACAAACGTTCTGTGTTCGTACCATAAAGTCCGTCTATATCCTTTTTTCTTACAAAATATTTTGATTGCAGTTTTTTGTATGCTTCTTTTGTTTGCTTTCCCTCAACCTTGTCAATTTTTCCGTTGTAGTAGCCAAGATATTTTAAATGTTCTTGCCTTTCCTTTATACTTAGCATATTATCTCCTCCTAACTTTCTTTTTTTCAACATTTTTTATAATTTTGTGTTCCATTTCTATTAATGGTGTTCTATCGTATGCATAACCAAAACTTGCTCGTTGAAATTCCTTACAACAATCGGAACAAGCGTTTATCCATTTTTCTGGTTCATATTCTGACTTAAAGAAACCGTAATAAAAAGGGATAGTTTTCTCAACTTCCCTTTCGCACACGTCGCATTTCATAATTCAATCCTCTTTTTCTTCAAGTGCTGGATCATTTACTTCTGGCAATCCTGCTAATGATGTTAAAACAGATAGTAACCCTGCCAATAAACTAGCAGAGCCAACCATAACCCAATTAACCTCACTCAACACTACACTTGTTCCTATCATTGCTATACAAGTTTGTGCCATTGTCTTGACTGCTCTTATGCTCGCAGCTTCTAACCATGCTTTCATTTTTATCCCTCCTATTTTAGATTAATATGTAGAGCAATATATCCTAAAATTGCTCCAACAACAAAATAGAACAAGTAATCAATTAATTTGTCCCATTTTTTGCCTTTTTCCTCTTTTGTTTCATCAAGTTTTTTTCCCAACTTGTCTATGGATTTCTCCACATTTTGTATTCTGTAAACTAGCTGTTGAAGAATATTGTATGTATTTTCAAGTTCATCTATTCTTCTCTCGTGATCGTGTAGCTTTTCATCGTGATTTTTAAATTTCTCCTCTATTAATTTATCCATCTGAACACCACCTAGCTTACTCTTCGATTATTCTTTCATGACCTTCTATTTTTGTTATTTTTACTGCTGTACCACTTGTAAATGCATTGTTATTATTTCCTGTTTTCAAATCAAATGCACCTTGCCTATCAATAGTAGCACTAGTATCAGTTATAGTTATTCTTGCAGTTTTTATGTACAATGTCGGTATATTAGTTCCTGTAACACTTCCTCTAAAAATCGAAAAAATAATTTGCGTTTTACCATTACTATATGCTTCATCACATCCACTATGGGCATCTTCTGTTAAGAAATAGAGCTTTATCTTTTTAAAATGGGTGATCGACTCCAACAAAGATATTCCAGTTGTTGCTCCAGTTGGATTATCATACAAAACAGTCGGCAAATCAACATTTTCTAGTTTTTCCTTTTCTCCCAACGTAAAGTTGTTATCAGTATGAACATATTCACTATCTGATGCAAAATTGCTATCATTTATCAATTCGCTTGTTTTTGTTGGAATATAATCTACCAAATTGTATGTCATATATATTATATTTTTCACTTCATCAAAATCAAAACTAAAGGTGATTTCTTCTGATACTTCATGACTATATAAAGGGTTGTATTTATACTTATATATAGGGACAAGATTGTCATCTCCTATATCGAGATAAACCCGATAATTACTATAGTCGTTTAATTTAGGTATTTTTATTTTATTGTATACTTTAATACCGTTTTCTGAAGTGACACCTTCTAATATTATTCTTTCTTTAACAGAGTCCACACTTTTAATGCTTGCATTTATAGTACTTTGCACACCATTGTTATAAAATACATACCTCTTATCATTGGTAAAACTAGATAATGAAAAATTGTTTGTAATGTACGCAACTATATCAGACATGTCATTAAATATAGCTTCCGCAACCCAACCGCCATGATGTGTCATACCTCCATAAGAAATATCATTCGATGTATAATAAATAATACACAAACAGGTAGAAACAAAATCTCCAGTTCTTACTGGTTTCCCATTTTTTAGATATAATTCGCTTGTATAATTTCCTATTTTTATAAAGAAATTTAGGTTTTCTGTATTTTCTTCAAAAGGAATTGACACTATTATTCTTTCATTTTCTGAAACTTCTGCAATGTTAGCAGCTTTAAAATAATAAAAATAACCAGAAGTATAACCACTTAATGAATTAATTATTTTCTTTGTAATTTTTTCTTCGAAACTTGTTTCCGTCAAAAAAGAACTATCATTTGTTAATTCACTTGTTTTTGTTGGAATACTTGGTTTGTCTGTTAAATTGTTATAACTTTTTTCATTTAATCCCGACAAAGAAAAATCATCATTATTAGGTATTTCAGATTTTAAAGCTATATTAGGTTTATCAGCCATATAAATTGGGTCTGTTTCTGTATAATTAGTTATATATCCTTTGTCGTTTGTTAAATCACTAATTTTATCAGGTACAGTTATAGTTACATCTCCAGTTTGATTATTGACACTTGTTACTTTATTTACCTCTGCCCCTGCTTCTATTCCAGCTAATTTTGTTTTTTCTTCTGTTGTAAAATCATTAGTTGATAATCCTTTTCCTTTTTCCTTATCCACTTTTCCTGATATATCTTGATGTTCTGTTAAGTATCCTTTTTTATTTAACTCTGTTTCTGTTATGTATTCATCTGGAATGGAATTAATAAAACCACTATCATTTGTTAAATCAGATACCTTCGTTGGAATATTAGGTTTGTTAGTTAAATCATTATAATTTCTGCTAAATAATTCTGTTTTTAAGGCAATGTTAGGCTTATCTGCTGTATATACTGGATCACTTTCACTTTCTAAATAATTACCTTTTCCTTGAATTCCAAGCTCTGACAATGTCTTATTTCCAGATAGTGTTACACCGTTAATCTTAGGTTTGTTTGCAAGCTCTGTATAATCTGTAGTGCCACCCGTACCACTACCTCCAGTAGAACTTATTACATTATCCTCTATAGTAATATTAGCACCTGCAATTAATTTGTCTTGTTTATAAGATAAATCAGAACTATTTACAAAGTCACTATCATTAACTAAATCACTTGTTTTACTAGGTATTGTCGGTTTATTTTGTAATTCGTTGTAATCAGTTGTTCCTGGCTCACCTGGAGCACCATCGTCTCCTTTTGGTCCTGGTTCTCCCTTGTCACCTTTTTCACCTTTAAACTCTCCATTGTTTACTTTTTCTTTTATTTCCTGGTAATATGCTTTTCTTTCTGCTTCATTTTCTCTTCTTTGTTTTTCAGCCTCTACATACCCAGGAATATAATTTATATCACTTGTGTCAGCTGTTACCACTTGGTTTTCACCGATAGAGGTATCTAAAGAAGAAATGTCTTTTATAGATACAATCAGTCTTTTTTCATCATCAATATTTATACTTGACATATTAAACACTACCTTTCGTTAAATACTCTTGTTACATCTTCTTCGAGCGTCATAGTTCCAGTTATTATAGTAGTTTTTACTGGCTCGGCATCAGTCAATGTAACAATTTTAAAATCAAAGTAATACGGACTATCTGATTTTAGATAATCCGTATCTTTTGAATCGATTGTTAAATTAAATGTTTTACTATTTTCTGTTTCTTCAACTATTGCAATTCCTCGACCGAACTTTTTTGAAATTACTGGTTTATTATCTGTTTTAGAAGCTTTAACTGTGAAATAAACATCATCTATTTTTTTTGAATAATTATTTATTGTAAAATTTCTAGAATAAGTATTGCCTCTGATGAAATTGAATTCTGTTTCTAACATAATTCCCTCCTATTCGACTCTTTCCCATATTGACACAACTAAATAAGGTGGCATGTTATTATGAGCGATATTGCCTCCCTCACTATTATGCGTATGAGTAGCATTTATTTTTAATTGATTTATCTTATAGCCTGACATATTTTCAAGCTTTAAGCCTGCATGTTTTCCGCTCCAATCCTCAAAAGTCTTGCTAAATATTCCAGATGTCCCCATCACAGTATTGTGATCTTCACTATCTGTAATATCGCGAAAATTAGCATAACCAGTTAAACTCTTGCTACCGTGATTGTGCGATGGCATTTCATTTACAGTTAACTTGTGTGATGCCTCTCCTCCAGTTGTTCCAATGGTATAATTATCTCCTGCTCCAAGTAAAAATGCATTTTTAATTTGTTGCCATTTACCTCCAAATATAACATTAGGTGACAGATTATTGGTACTTATATAAACACTACCTACAGGATATATAGTATCTATAATTGTTTGCAAAGGGCTTATACTGTCCGATAAATCTTTGAGTTTTTCATAGACAACCTTTGTTCCTGGAGCTGTGTCATTTGTTGATGTTTCGTCTATAGTGTCAACAATTGGTAAATTGTTTGTTGTCATTTGAGTTGTTACTATCTCTAGTGTTTTACCACTTGCTATAGCTGGTGTAAATGATATTTGATATTTTTCATCATCTTCACTTACTGTTATTGAATATTGATTTTTATTTAATCTTAAACCATTTTCAAATATTTCTATAAATGCTGTGTTTGTATACTCTTTTGGTGCATCTATAATTGTAGTTTCTCCTGTTGTGTTTACAATACTTTTATATTGATCAAAAATACTTGAAGTACCAAGGTTTGCTAGCCAGTCTTGTTCTGTTCCTTCAAAACCATTTGCTACTGCTATATCATATGCTGATAAACCTTGTTCCCCTTTAAATCCAATATAACCGTTTAATATATTTTTTTCCATTTTTATTCCTCCTTAATATTCATCAGCTTCTGGATAAACAATTATTTTTTTAGGACCTTTTTCATCGTAGCCAATAACTGTATATTTATTGTTAATAACAATGTCATACCAATAAGTTACTGGTTTGTTAGTAAGCGGAAATTGTTTAGTTTCTAGTTCCTCTAAAGGTAATTCTGGCGTTGTGGTTTCTTTTCTGTATCCGATTTGCCTTAAGGTATAATCTTTTCTTAATATTTCTTTTTTGGTATATCCTTTTTTTTCATAGACAACAAAAGAGATAACATCATTTAATTTGATAGTCATCTCTTTCTTTTCCTTCGTTTTCATGTCTATATAAGGACAAACAAATGCTAATTTATTATTGTAAATTCCTGTTGCGTCTCCTCGTGTAACTCGTATAGTGGTTCCATCTTTATCAACTGTTATCATGTTTTCCCTCCTTAACTTATTTTTTTGTATGCATAAATATTGGTAGTGTCAATTGTTATGTAGCCCACCAATTCATACTTTGGATCATCAATTGTTTCTACACAAAAAAACACACTATTAATTGGTGGTGTGTAATTTGTTGCGTTTTCTTCTATCCCATCTAGTTTATTCTTATAAATATCTGTGAAATCATTTGTTGTGAGTGTTTTATTTTCTATTTTATTAACCTTATTATTTAATGCTTCTGTTATTGCTTTGTTTGCTACTGCTTTATTTGAAGAGATGGATAACTTTGTATCCACCTCTATTTGTTTTTTTATTTCTTCTTGTTCATCTGCCACTTTCTCTATTTTATTTAAGTTATACTTCTGTTCTAGTTCCATTGGTTTTCTGGGCATGTTTATATCTTGTTTGATGTTCATACTACCACCTCACATATCCATTTTTTATAGTGAATTTTAATTGTTTTAATATAGCCTCAAACTCATCTGGAGTTACACTTGATTCATTTAAATAATTTACAATTTCCGCATTGCCTTCTTCGGTCTCATATCCTTGCATTTTTGCAAGGATTAATCTGTCTTCATAATTAACATTCATTTTATTTAGATAGTTATATACTTTTCTTTTCTTACTACCGCTTATTGATTTACCATTTTTATCTTTATTAGCTTTAAAATCTTGCTTTGCATAATTTAAAAATGTGTCTGCATCCATTCCTATTGTTTGAGCTATATTTATTTTATCTTTACTATAACTATTATTATATAGTTGATATTTAGCTTCATCTGGTAAATTTGAATCAATTATAGATTTTATTGCATGTGATTTACTTACATTGTAGTCATCATATTTATTCCAAGCACCATACATAGCTGATTGTGTTTTATAGTAAGTACCTTTTTCTCTTACTGTTAACCCTAAAGAATTTAGTGTTTCTAAATCTTTATCCTTTGGTGTGCTCCACACATCTTCGCCTTCATCATTAGTCCATTTATAAAACTCTCTATCTCCTACAATTCCATAATTATCAACATTTTCTACTTTGCTATAACTATTCATTCCCTCTTTTGCTAATTTATTTATTTCCTCTTTTATAATTAGTGCTTTTTTAAACTTCTCACTTTTAGATAACTTGTTATTTTCTTGTACTTCACGCATTTCTTGATATAAGGCTCCCATATCGCTACTGACTGACTTCATATATTGATTTACTAATTTATCTTTATTTGTTGCTTTAGAACCGTTCGCTATCACTTTTAATTGATCGTTTTTAGTGTAAAAATTACTAACATTTTTATTATCTATTATTGAATTAGCTGTAAACTTATCTCTTAATGGTGCGAGAGCTGTTCCAATGATAGAATTGCTATCACTTTGAGCTTCATCTGTCATAACTGGTAAGAGCATGTCTCCTATACCACCAGAATATTGATCTATTACATAGTTTACCTTGTAAGGACTTATTCCTAATTTTTTGCCAATCCAGATACTAGCTTTATCTATACTGCTATCATATTGATCTCCTGCGGGTTTATCTTGTAATCTTGATGAAACTATATCTCCACCATACCATGCCTCATTTTTTGCAGCTTGATTGATGGGAGCGAAGATATTATTTGAACTTAAATCTCCAACACCAACCTGACCCCAAGCATTTTTGCCATAACTTTTAATATCTTCTTTTAAAGTCATTTCATTTCTTTTGCCTTCTGTTCTTTCAAGTGTCCTTCGTGCTGCACTGCCAAAGATACTTATCATTCTTCCTTTTGGTATTCTTATGAAGTCATTATCATCAGTTTTAAATAAATAATAATTATCCTTTATGTAATCTGGTAAATCATTGTAATCATCGTCATCATCAAACCATAGTGCGTTAAATAGTGCTGGAACTACTCCTAATGCTACTGCTTTAGCACTTGCACTTATAACACCTTTTGCTCCATTTTCTCCCGAAAAGTTTCTAATTAGTTTAGAAAACCCTTGTACAGAAGCATTTAAGAAAGTAAAACCATTTCTATTTAAGGCTTTTGTTATAACTCCACCACGACCAAAATTAGTTGTTACTTCTCTTGCATTATAGAGTGCTTCCATTTGTGATGTTCCATGTTCTAAGCTAGCTAAGTATTCAGCATATCTAGGTCCCATTTCCATTATTTCATTTAATTGTGTTGTTTTTTTAACCATTGCTTTGCTTATTTTAACTGCTTTATTATTACTTGGTGTTCTTTTATTTGTTTTTGCTATATTTGATACATTGAAAACGCCACTGTCAACATTTTCTCCGCCCCATAGATTACCTTGACCATACATATTTAAAAATTCTTCTAAATGTTCTCCTTTTCCTGTTGTTAATTCTTTCATTGCTTTAGGATAATTTTTAAGCCAACTTGCTCCATACTTAGAATTTAGCGGAGCATCTTGGATATCTTTTAATGGGTTTGTTATTATGAATGTTGGACTCCAAGTTGTTAGAATATTTCTTCTGACATTACTTATTTTTTGTAGTGGTTTTGTAACAAGTGATGCTTTTTGTTCTATTTCTTTTATAGTCTTACCTATCTTATCTTCTAAACCTTCGTATAAATCTTTATCTATTTTTGCTTGTTGCATCTTTCCATTTTTATAAGATGAAAGTAGATAATTTTGTTTATCTGTAGTTAAATTATTGCCTGATATATTTGGATCTGTATTAGATTCAAAATCAATTGTTTTTTCTGGAATACTATCTATTATTTCATTATATAGCTGGTTCTTTCTCATGTTAGCTATTGCTGACTGAGTTTGTCTTATCATCGCTTCTTCGAATGCAAGTAAATTTTTAGAACTGCCACCTCTTGCTGTCTTAACAGTACTTTTTGTTATTATTTTACCAGTATCATTTGTTCTTATTGTATCTATATTTTCTATAAATGGAACATAGAAAGAGTACTTTTTATTGAAATAATCAGCAGTATCTTTTGATATTAAACCTGCTTCTGCTTGTTTGTATAGCAAGTTTTTATTATAGTTGTTAACATCCTTAGCCCATTCTTTCATTTGAGGGTAGGCTTTTTCATATTCTTTTACAAGTGTTTCTGACTCATTTAGTGGCATTAAACTACCTTTACCTTGTTTATGTCTTGATATATTAGACAAGTTAAATAGATAATCATTGAAGGCATCTGTTAGTTTTTCTTTTCTTGCTGGCTCAAATATATCCACTATACTTTTACCTATTTTCTTACCATTGTTGTCAATTTGAGCATTATTTATGTTTGTTGATATTTCTCCTTGTACATTATTTACATGATCGGCTAATATTTTAATATTTTTATTGCCTACTTTATCGGAAAATCTATCAATTGCTTCGTTTTTGTTTGTTACTAAATATTGTAATCCATGTTTTCCTTTTTCAAATTTGTCTTTTAATTGACCCAGTTTACTATCTTTTTTCACTATTGGTGCTATTTTATTCTTTTTTAGCTCAGGTTCTGCTATTGGTATTTTAGGAACATAGTTAGGATCGTTATCTTTTTTTATTATTTCTCCCATCTCTAAGTATGGTTTCATATCTTTTCTTATAGGTGCTATAGCCTTGTTGGTGTTATTACTTGTATTTGCATTAGGTGAATTATTTTTTCTTAAATCAGCCATGTTTGTACGCTTTCCAGTTGCTTTGTAATTTTTTTCTAAATGTTCTTGCCATGTTTGATTTTCTTTAGAATATTTTGTATTTTTATCCAAAGAAAAAGAACTATTGTTTAGTTCTGAGTCATACTTTAATGTATTAGTTTCCCCTTTTTCAGTAATTTTTGGAAGCGTTTGTTTCTTCTTTTGATTCTCCATGTTTTTAGTGTATTCATTATTTTCATGATCATATATACCTCTCTCTTTTTTCAATTTGCTTCTGAAATTTCTGTCATTGTATTTCAGCAGCTCTTGTTTTATATTTTTATAATTTGGATTGTTTTTTGCAAGTTCTGGTAATATTATATCATTTAACTCTTGTTGTGTGAATTCTGAATATATTTTTGATTCATGAGAAATAATTTCTCCCAAATTGCTATTTCTATCTTTTTCCCTTATTTGCGTTCCTCTACTATGTTTGTTATAATGTTCCTTATACTGAATATAATGATTAATTTCATGAAGCAATGTTCCTTTGTAATTTGCTTGGTTTTTAACCCAAAAATTATTAAGATATATACCTTTTGAAAGTGCTTTTGGATTATATGCGCCATATGCATAAACATTTTCCCCAAAGTCAACGGTTTTTATTTTTAAATTTTTAAGTTCTGGATATGCTTTGTATAACAAATCATGTTTAAATATATCTCCTAATTTATAAGTTTTATTTTGCTCTAATACTTTTGTTAACTTTGCATCTTTATCACTTATTAATGTTCCCCAATCTCCATACTTGGTTTTAAACCAACCTGTGATTTGTTTTGACTTAATATTTGTATCTTCTAAATTTTGTTGGCTCTCTTTATGAATATTCTTTGCTTCTTTTTGATTTTTATAAAGATTTTTGTATTCTCTTGTATTGCTTTCTTTAGATAATTTTTTTGCACCTTTTGTGCCGATTGTGAGATATTTTTCCTCTTTGTTCAAATTATTATTTTGTGTTCTGTAAGCTTCTTCCCATTTGTTTTTTAAGTCTTTGATAAACAAATCTTCTTTTGAATTACCTGTTATTTTATTGGTAATAGAAATTATTTTATCATACATTTTTTTGAATATATTAGGTTTTTTAGTGGATAGATTTAATATAAAGTCTTGATTACCTAATAATTGTCCTGAAATGTCTGCTAATACTTCATCTGATACATCTTCTGTTTCATATGTTTTCTTTAGTTCATTTAGTGCTGTATCAAATTTTTTATTTTTCTTTGCATAGTCCATAACTAAATTTTTCATTTTATCTGTTTCTATTGCATGTGTTATCTCATGAGTTAATAGAAATTCTACTGTTCTATTTGAATTAGGATTTAATTTTATATCTACTTCTCCATTTTCATTGGTAGTTATTCTTCCTGCTACTTCTTTACCAGTTTTTGTTTTTATATTTGGATCAAGTGTTATGTTATAGTTTTTATCTCTTATTACTTTTTCTATAGTATCTATAGCACTTTTACTATCTTCACTTTCGTTCCAATACTGCTTTGCACTATCTTTGAAACTTTTTACTTTTAATTCTTTTTCGTATGATTTTTGTATAGCACTATCATCAGACCTTAATACATTGCTCATTTTGGCTTGTAATTCTTGTTTTGAAGTACTGTTCTCCAAACTCTTTATTTGGTCTTCTAAGGTAGTTTTTTTAGCCTTTAACTCATCATACTCTTTTACAGTTAATTCACTTATTTTTTTAGAGTCTAATTTTTGTATTTGTTTTTTTAAGTCGTTTAATTTTGTTTCTTCTTGTTTATACTTATTGTACTCATTTTCTGCGAATACACTTTCTATAGTATCTATACTTATATTACCATTTTGTAAATCCTCTTGGATTTCTTTTTTTATTTTGCTTTTTTCTTCTTTTGTTAACTTAGTTCCCTTTGCTTCTAGTTCTTGTATTCTATTGTTATATTCCTTTTCTGAAACTAAATTTTCTCTATATAATTTATTATCTTTTAACTTAAAATCTGTTCCATATTTTTTGTTTACTTTATTTATGTTTTTTTCTAGTTTACTAATGTCATAACTTGTCTTACCTTCGGTTAACCCCATAGTCATTAATGTTGATAAGGCTGTTAAACCAACATCTTCAAGTTCTACACTATTTAAGGCTTCTCCTAGAGAGTTATATTTTCCAAGTGTTAGGTGTTCGTTAATAGGATCTAATAATGTTTGAGCTTCTTCTTCTACTAGTTCAGAAACAGCATGAGAGGCAAAATAACTTGCTCCTTTATTTTTGAACACTTTATCGGTTAATTTTTTTATATTTTTAGATAATGGAGAACTCTTGCCTCCTAGTGTTTTTGTTATACCCCCCATCGCTTTGCCCAATCCTGTTTCCAGAGTAGCATTTATTATTGCATATTTTTCTGCTTCTTCTTGACTATAACCCTCCAATAACTTATCGTTTTGTGCTGAATTAAAAGAGGTAGCCCATGTTGTCGCTGGACCAAGTACAGTACCTGCAACTGGGATAGCTGATGTCAAGAGTGATGGGAGCATAGCACCTACTGACTCTAATGCACCTTGGTAGGCTTTTCCAATAAAACCAGAATTCCCAGCTACTTTTTGTGTTTTCAATTGAGTATATGATGGCAATGATACGACATTTCCGTTTTCATCCTTATAACTTCTTGGACTAAGACCTTTTTCCAAACCTGATAGTATTGCATTAAAGGGATTTATTTTATCAAGTATATCTAACTCTTCGTTATCTACCTTTTCTTTATTGGCTAGATACTCTGTCATTCTTTGTTTATTGACCTCTCCCTTATAATTTTTATATACATCGGAGTTTTTCATATAATTGGCATTCAATGCTGCGTTTTTCTTTGCAACTTCGCTGATTGGAGCTATTGCTTTTTTTATTTCATGTCCTGTTACTTTTTCTCTTTGTTTATCTAATTGTGTTTTTTCTCTTTTCACACTAGAAGGTAAATAATTCTTTTTACTGCCAAAATTTTCACTTACTGTTATATCTTGCATTTCAGTAGGTGTTAATATACCTTTTTCTTGTTTTTCTTGTTCTACTTTCTTTTTTAATTGTTCTACTTTTCTTTTTTGTCTTTCGTTTTCTTGTTGTGCTTGCATATTTTGAACAAGCTCTACAGGATTAGACGTATTCGATGTTAAAGAACTTGTAGGTGCAATTATTTGTCTTGATACATCTCTAGTATTATTGTTTGCATAATCGATTGATGTTTGATCATTTGTTTTAATACCACCTGTTGATATTTGTTCTTTTGAACTCGGAGCCAACATTTTATTTAATTTTTTATATGTAGAAGCAGAACCTTTAGACATTTGTGCTATTTGTTCATTTCTTCTTTGATCTAAAACCTCAAACGCTGACTTTGTCTTTTTTTTCTTTTTATTAGCCACTTTATCACCTACTTACCTATTACTTTTTTATAATCACTTAACGACTGATAAAGATAAGGTGATTGCGCTTTAAGTTCTATCATTCTTCTGCTAAGTGCACTTGATTTTTTTGAACTGCTTTTTTTTGTTGTTTTTTTTGTCGTTTCCACACTGCTTTTTTTCTTAGATTTAGAAATTTTTGCACTTCCTCCTTTGCCAGATGATGAACGACTTGAATAACTTCTATATGAGCCTCCTCCACTACTACCACTACTTAAACTTAGTTTTTGCTTTTCTAGTTTTAAATTTGCATTAAATTCTCTTATTTGTTCTTTAAGTGCCTTTTCAGTATTTATTTGGCTTCTAACATCTTGCCATCTATTGTAATATCTATCTTTTACATCGTTTTGTGCTGTTAATTTCTTTTCAAGTAAAGTATTTTTATATTGAAAGCCTTCTAGTGCTAGCGACAATCTTTCTTTTAATGAGTTGTATGCTATTTCTGCTAACTTCGCTTTATTTTGAATTATTGCATCATTCATTTGATTGTCGTATTCAGTAATTATTCTATTGAAACTTTCTCGTGCTGTTGCTACTCTATTTTGATATGCTGTATACATTTGCACTTGAGAGCTTTCTGAGTATCCTGAATTAATCATTTTAGCATTAGCCTCTGCATTTGCTCCATACTGATTGCTTTGTTTTTGCCAATCAGCATATGATGCTTTTTGCTCTTTTACATAATCTTGATTTGCCCATTCTTTTTGCTGGTTAATTTTATCCATTGCTAACTTGTTTTGTTCATTTTGTATATCAGTTTGAGTTTTCTGATAATCCTTTACCGCATTGACTTGATCATCGTAAAATTTATTACTGTTGTTAACCATTGAATCATATAATTTATTAACATTTTTTAAATCATTATTTTCCTGTTTTGTTATTTTTGTATATCTTGAGTCTTGTGCCAAACAAAACACCTCCTTATCGTTTTATATAACTTCCTACATAGCTTTCTAATGTGCATGAATATAACTTAAATGGAAAAGTAGAAGTAAATTTGATTTGTATAGCTTTCCACTTTTTCTTTTTGATTTTTGAAACAACATATCCTTTTGTATTTTCATATGTTTTTGTAAATTCATAATCGTTTTCATCTGTTTTTACATATACATCAATTGAACTACCTTCCATATCAATTACACAACCTCGTTTATTGGTGGTTTTTTGATATTGTGGTGCATTAAATTCATCGCTTAATGTAGTCCAATATGAATTTATATTTGCATCATTTTTGGTAAGTTTGTATATGTTTTTACCACAACATAAATAAAGCACTCCATCTTTAACACGAGTACTTTGTATTTCTTCATCAAATTCCCAATAAAACCATTCATACTCTGTTGAATTATTTATTGTTGACATATTTTTGCTATCTGCCAAGAACACTCTATTTTTTATTATTACAAGTAGATAACCTTTCCATTCTTCAAGTATCATATCTTTGTAGCCATCAGTTGTTAATAATTTTCCATCCACTAAAGAACTCCTATGCGCTATTACTTGTTCTGTTGTTACATCACCCGATATTGCTTCCATTCCTCTGTCTGAAAAAAACACTATATCATCATTAAAGTTGATGCCTGCTCCTACGCAACCAGTACTGATACTTGAATGTGTAGGGGAATATATTTTTCCATAGTTTTCATCCAAAGTCGGATTGTGATAAAAAATAGTTGTGTCATTGTTGTTTGGTTCTTTCATAACCCATAACGCATTGTTGCCAGCTACAATTGACTTTATTTTTGCATCATCTACACCCTCAGTATAATAGTCATAATCGCTACAGTATGCTGGATTGTTTAAGCTAGAGTGCCATAACATATTAGGTTGTTCTGGATTACCAGCAAAAAACACTCTAGTATCAAATATTTGAGCTAAAGTGCATTTTTCTATCTTTTCTCTATTATTTGTTGTTTTCTTAAATTGTATTATTACATTATCTTCTCCAGTTGTTAAGGGTTCTGTTGGTGCTGTTTCAAATGTTATTGTTCCTGTTTCATAGTTAGTCGTAAACGCTGTTACTTCAGTATCATTTACCCATACTTTAGGAGTATATGTACTATCTAAATTTAAGGCATCTACCACATATTCGGTAGCTTTTCCATCTGCACAAAAGGAGTTCTTTCTAATATCTGTCAATAAATTAACATCTTCATATATAGTTCCTCCTCCAGAAGGTGCCTTACTTATTGTTGTAGTAGGAATATAGCCTTCAACTGGTTTTATGTCAGTACCATTATATTCAAGATAGTTTACTTCATCTTTTATATATAAAATATTATTAAAAACAAAAAAAAGGCTTTTATTATTAGCCATTTTTTCATATATAGCATTATCTTCATCATACAATTTGTTACCAACATGTACTATTTTATGCATAACTTTATTTATCTCATAAAAATATAAGCCATTTACATTACTCTCGTATTCTTTTACTAACTCAACATCTGGTCTTGTTTCTATTCCTTTGCCACTATCTGACTCATAATTTTTCCACATATTAAGTGCATCTGGCGAACGATAAAAAGACACTTCATCTGGTCTATTACTAAAATCTACACCTCTAAATTTGCTATAAATATGACTCGTAGGTGTTATAGTTGTACTCATACATTAAACCCCTCTCCTAGTGATACAGAACCCATATTGTAGCGAGGATCTAATTCACTTAGTAATTGTTGGTATCTTGCTGTATAAACTGCGCCATATTGACTTGAAACATCACTTTTAAGTAGGTCTCCTGCTACCCCATAAGGCATTATTTCAAGTACATCTCTTGATAATTCAAATTTAAAATCATCTGGTGTATCATTAGTTATTTGAGTAGGATATTTAAAATAATATATCTTTGCTGTTCCACTTTCATTAAAGATAATTAAATCGTTCATTGTGTCATAATCTACTCCACGAATATTGTATAACTGATACATATTACTATCTATTTTACTTAGAGTTGTTTCATCACCTTCATTTACTGCCATTGTCTTATTTGCAGGTATCTTTTTTAACCTTGCTACTTCATTTTGTATTTGGTTAATTACTCCATTCATTTTCGTAGCTAAATCTTCATCTTCTGTTAAATCATCAGCTTCATCTGAATATTCTTCGATCATTGCATATACTTTTTGTTTCATTTCTTCGAGAGTCATGCCTTACACCTCATTTCTTAACTGGATTAATATCTGTATTATCCTTGTAAATGTTTTTTATATCTTTTATTTCTTCTTCTAAATCCTTTAATTTATACATTGATACATTTGGGATTATATAACCCATTTCTTCATTCCAAATAAGAATTGTACCTTCTTTTAATTTTTCCGTTTGTGTACTTTTTAATGTACTTTCTATTCCGTTATATTCCCACGTTTTATTTATTTCAGTTGTAAGTACTAAATCTTTTAATGTTTGATGTACTTCCTTACTATCATTTGTTTCATCAAATTTCATGTCTTTTGTTACTGTTCTACCATAATATTGATTTAAACTTGGCTTCACTGTAAATAATTCATTATTCATATTTTTTCCTCCCTTTGCGTGTTTGTAGGAGTTGCACCCACTTATACTCTTAACACGATAAAAAAGGACTATTTCTAGTCCCTTATCTTATATAGCTGTTTTCATTACATAAATTTCTTTTGGTCTTACAATTTTTGCTCCGAATACATATAAACCTTTAACTGCATCAGTAAATGCATCTTCTGGTCTATAGTGTTCTACTTTTTCAATTTGTTCAGCAAACGCGATAGCTTTTTCTGTTCTTAGAATATTATAGCAAACATTATCTGCAGTATCAGATGATTGTTTTTTTCCTGTTGGTAAAAGATTTTCAATACATACAAAAGCATTGTTGATTTTACCTACAGCACCCTTTTTAAGAATTTCAGGGTTATTTGTAGATAACTCAGTTAATTGTTGTCTATAAGTTGTAAATACTTTTGGTGCTAATTCTAGATAGAATGTGTCTGATACTTTACAATCGTTACCGTATAAAGTAGCAAAACCATCTTCTACACTAGACATAGCATTTGTAGTTGAAAGTGTGATGACACTTGAACTCATTGACACTGTTGGAGCTGTTGCTTCAACGTCTTCTTTAACGATCTTTGCTACATATTTATCCCCTTCTTCAGCTAAACCTTTCCCAGCGTCGTCAGTAAGTGCTTCCATTAATCCTGGAACTGATTGAGCCTTTACAATGTCTTCAACTTCAACGTTAAAATATCTATATTGGTTAAGTTGTAATAGTTGTGAACTATCTGCTGCACTCTCACGAGTAATTGCTGTACCTGGTACATATGTTCTTATTGTAGGTCTAGTTACAGATAATATTTTTACTTCTTTTGCGTTTTTGCTTTCCTTTTCATATTGAAAATTACAATGATTTCTAAGTGATGTAATTTTATTTAATGAACGTAAAATTGATTTTGACCAAATTGTTTGTTGAAAATGTGCTACAGTATTTGCTACTGCCATATTTAATTCCTCCCTTTATTTAAATAGGAATTATGCACGACCAGTCATTGAGTTTCTTACTGCCTCCCAAATTTTAGGATCATCTAGTTCCTCATCAGTTAATTTACTTATTTCTTCCTCTGAGTAATAATCTTTAACCTTGCTAACAGGTCCTGATTTCATACTTCCCATTTGTTTCACTTGTTTTTTTGGTTTTAATTTAAGGAACATTTCATATTTTTCTTTAATTGGCAAATCAGGATTTAATTTATTAGAAAATTCTTTAAATTCTTCTGAACTTAATTCATCTTTATTTATTCCTAAAGAAAGTACTGCTTTCTCTTCTTCAAGTGTCTTTCTTCTATCTGCTAATTTAGAGAAGATAATCTTGTCCCTTTCTGACATGTTTTCGAATCCTATTTTTGCTAACTCATCAACTTCATCTGCTATTTCTTCGTAAGTACTAGATTCAATAAATTCATTAGCTTCTGCATTAGCAAGTAGTCTTATATCATCGTTGCTATATTTAGGACTATTAGGTATGTCAACACCTTCATTTTCGTAGTATTCAGCAAGTTTTTCGGTAGCATCGTTTAAATCAGATGTATTTAAGCCTGCTTTAACTACTGTTTCAAGTCTTGAATACTTTTCATCGTATTCACGTCTTAATTTACGTTCTAAGCGTTTTTTGTATCTTTGTTTAATACCATCGACTTCTTCGCTTGTGAACATTTTTTCAATCTGTTTTTCTTCTTCATCTTCAATATTTTCTGGATTATTGTCTTCTTCAACTATTTCCTCAATATCTTCTGAATCTTCTAACTGATTAGTATCAACCATTTCTTCTGCAGTTTGTTCTTCTGCATTTTCAGTAACTTCTGTTACATCATTTTTGTTTTCTTCAAACATAAATTCCTCCTATTTGTTTGGGTTTGCTTCCCTTTTTCCATAAAGTTTAACGTCATTAATGCTTGGACTAACATTAGTCGTATCCGACTAAAGAATCCTTTTCTACTCTTGGTAGATAGGTATATAAAAAAGCCCATTACTGAGCTTGATTATCATTTATTTGTTCTTGTGCGTTATTTATCATTTCTGCTTGACCATCTGGATCATTTGATATGAATTGATTAGCTCTTTCTTGCATCATCTGAGCTTCCATTTGGTATTGCATTATCTTTTGTTGTTCTTTATCAACTTTGTCGCAAATTTCTAATATCTTTTGTTTAGGCATTGTTGCATCATCTGGTAGTGCTTCTGCGTACAATCTTGTTTCTGATATTTTTTGTGCATTAAAAGCTCCTAATTTATACATGTTTTCTAGACTTAATTCTTGAGCATACTTATCATATGGACTTCTAGAAGTAATATCTAGTTTTACACTTGCCTTTAAATTTTCTAAAACTGTTGCAGGAACTTCTACTAAATTAATTGTTTTTTCTCCAGTTTGTTCATCTGTGTTCTCTTCCTCTAGTTTCATTCCATCTGGCGTATATACAGTCCACATATCTAGCCATATTCTAGCAACATTTTCTATACATTGTCTCAAATTAATACTTTGTTTAGTCATTGGTTGTTGTGACGCTTGTTGTATTGCTAATATCGCCTTTCCAGAGGCAACTTCAGGGTTTATATTGCCCGTTGCTACATCACTAGCATTTCTTAGTTCTCTAGTAATTGAAATCAAATCATTTATCAATTTACTAACATCTGTCGACATTGTTGCTGGTTGAATATAAGTAAATATCTTGTGAACATCATCAACACTAGCACCACCTTTTGTTTTTATTACTCCGCCTATTTGATTAAGCGCTCCTGGATTGGCTATCTTTTCCATGTTGGCTACTTTTTGAGCATAAGCACATTGTTTTACACTAAGTACCATTCGAGCAAGTGTCTTATTAAGCTCTAACTGGTTAGGTATTAAGTTTCTTACTTCTCCTTCTCCTCGAGACCAACCTTTCTTTTGACTCCAGATAAAATGTTCAAGCGGATACAAATGTAAGCCACTGTTATTTTTCTTAACTATTTCTAAATATTTAGTTGATGTTTGAAACCATACATTACCTTTTTCTTTCCACATTTTAGTGACTACAGTACACATGTCATCTTTCTCTAATTTGGCTTCGTCTCCTGGTTGTTCTAAAGTGTCATTATCTCCAATTATATATTTTAGATTTTCTTCACTAACACCCTCTTTGAAGGCTATTTCTTGTACTTCTGACACAGGTTTTCTTCTGCTTACCAAAATATAAGGCTGGCTTTGTATATCATCACTTTGTTCATTACCATAATGTACATCTTGTTTATTTATAAGTTCTGTTACTGGAGACTCTGTTTCTTTATCATAATCAACATAAAAGATGCCTTCATCATTTATTGCGGCATCCTCTGATAACTGTCTTATTTTTACATCTAATTGATCCTTTTCAAATACTTTACTTGCTTTTCTATTTAGTAATTCACATGTCCTTTCTGCTATTGGTCTGAATTCTTTGTTTTCGTAATTCTCGCTAGAAAAGTTTATTCCATATAGATTTTGATTAACTGTAGACACTTTGTAATTAATTATTGTTTCTATAAAGTTATATTGTACTTGGGCTATTTCTGCTACAGAGGCACCTTCCCACTGGTTCCCATTATAAAACCTATAATTGACATCTGTGTCTCTATAAACATTTTTCATTCTAAGGTAATTTTTTCCTTTAGTGAATAAGTTCCAGACATCTGTTGTCTTTAATTCTTCTATGTCCATATTTTGCCTCCTAACTTGGTATATCTATCTGTCCTATAGATGTTCCATCATAAACATCTATATTGTGAGCGATAGCATCTAATCTTTCTTGTGCCTTATTTGTTTCTTTTCTTTCATTAAAACTTTGGATGTCCTCTCTTACACTTTTAACAAGATTAGGTATTTCTATTTTTTCTCCCTTAACTACTTGTTGTCCTACCTTCGCTCCAATAAAAAAGCATGCTACATTTAGCACACCTATTGCGATGATTAACATTATTACTGACCATTCCATTACTTATCACCTTTTTTATTCTTTTTAGTTTCCTTAACTGGTTTTGTTTCGTCTAAAACATTTTCTATTTGTTCGTTTATAATCTTATTAGTTTGTTCTTCCCCAATCAGTTCACTAGTGATTTTTCTTAACTTTCTTAATATTTTTTTCTTCATTAGTTTACCTCCTAAATAATTACTAATTCTTCGCCATAATCAGCAAATTTTTCTTCTATCTCAAATCCTTTAAATTCTGGATATGGTGTTAATGTTTCTTCTACAAAAGATACTTGATTACATACTTCTTCTGCAATGGCTAATCCCATCATCTGATCATCGTGTCCGCCCTCTGGTGCTTCTATTCTGCCTTTTTCATTCCTTATTATTGTTAATAGTTCTAGCAAAGTATCTTCATCATTAAGTGTATCTACATGTTCTCTTACAATTCCTATTAGATAGGATAATATTGTTGGTCTCGTAATAGATGTTGTTTTAAATCCAAATCTCTTTTCGTTTTTATGTGTATATTCATCTATTTTTTCTCTAACATATTGATTTTCATAACCTAGTCTCTGTAGTTCTCTTATAGGAAAACTATCAAAGTTTGCCTCTATCCCTATTAATGCATCTTCTGTTTTACCATTTAATCCTTTGTATTTGTAATACTTACCTAAACAATACATTTGTCTTGTATATAAGTCTGCATCGGTCTGATGTTTTAATACCGCTACTTGCTTTCTTGTTTTGGCATCCAATACATGCCCTGTGAAGTAATCAGAACCCTCTCCAGCAGTATCTCCGCCGATTGCATATTTAGTCATTTTAGGGCTGTTAGGTAGTTCGTATATTTTTATATAACCATTTCTGTCCTCTCGCCATTTTATGTTGCTTATTTTCTTTCCTGGTTCTTTTGTATCATCATAATCATAAATAAAATAACCTGTTTTAATTGGCTTTCTTATTTGTTCTAGTCTTATATTTATCTGTTTAGCATCAAACACCGTTTTTCCTACAATTCCCCATTGTCCTAAGCAATAAACTCTATATGTATATTCATCTGTATATTGTAAATCTTCTAATGCTTTTCTATCATCTTCTGTCAAGAACTTATTGTCTTTATAAGTGCTAAAACATACTGTAGCAAGTTTACTATCAATAAAGTGCCTCTTGATCCAATGTTGTATATTTATAGGGTTGAAACTGAGTACCATTTGTTTTTTACTCTTGCCACCTCTTAAACGTACTTTTAATTGGTTTATATCAGCCTCTTGACATTCTGTTGCTTCCTCTATCCAAATATCTGTAAGTTCTCCATTTTCAAAAGTAATAGACTTAATTTTTTCTACATCGTCTAGTCCTGCAAATGCTATTTCGTTACCTGATAATAAACATTTAATTCTCATATTAGATTCATTTACTTTAAAATGATTAGATAAATTCCAGTTGTTTATTACTTGTTTTAGTAGTGGAAATGTAGACTTTCTGTTGGTATCTCCTGTTTGTCTAACTACTAAAAGATTACATCTCTTAGGATGTATTAATTTATATATAAATCTTTGGGCTATAAAATAACTCTTACCACTTGATCCACCACCATAGAATAACAAGTATCTATCTTGGTTGTCTAAATATGGTAGGTATATATCATTGAATACATTTTTGCTTATCTTGATGTTTACATTCATTCATCATCAGTCAATTCAATATTAATTGTTAATTTCTCGTTGTTTGTGGATTCCCCACTTGCTAGAGCCCTTTTGTCATACATAGTGCCTATAGCCGTGGTTATTTCACTTAACCCATTTATTTGGAGTTTATTAATTCTTTTAGCCATAGCCTTTTTTTCACTATCATTTAGTATTTTATTATCTAATGCCATAGTATCCGATAATATTTCCTCTAATTCCTCTTGCTTTTCTAATGCAGTATCCAATCTTTTTTCAAGTAAATTTGTTGCTTTGTCAATTATTTTATTGGCTTTTTCAACAAATTCATCTCTTTTTTTACCGCATAGTATAGCAAAATCTTTATCATCTTTATTATCACTCACTATTTTTCTAACTGTACTCTCAGGCACACCTAAATTCCTACTTGTTTCACTATAGTTTCTTGTTACCGCATAACTAAGCATTATCTTATAAATTGTTTCGTTATCTAGTTTTTTCCCTTTTGCCATAGGCTTTCACCTCCATATTTAAAAGTGTTTAGCTTCACTATTTTTATACCTCTTACTAAACCCACCAAACTGACTGTGTGAGGTATCCAGTTTCCTCTATTTACTCCCTTATAAGAAAAATAGGGCTCTATCCGAAAATAGACCCCTTGCAAAAGAATATTTTCTTTTTCCTTGCATAATAAAAAGAGCATATATGCCCTTGACCTGCTATGAGGTTTTGTGACCCCTATTTAATGCAAAGATTACGTCAGCAACGTAGATTAACTTAATCAATGGTAGGATGATTACTCTCTCTACCCAAGACTTGCACTTGTATTTAAACGTCGCTGACGAATTCCTATTATTAAAACAGTTAAATAGAAGTGATTTAGTGCTTGATTATAAGCACCATATCAAGTAAATGAAATTTCGCTTCCATTCCTATTGGTCTATATCGCTAATCAGGTACCATAGATATAGTCATCAATAGGTTCTACCAGTTAGACACGTCCTCTCTAACATTCTCTCTTCATTTACTCAATATGCCACCTATAAGGTAGCACTTTGATTTCGAGGATGAGTTATGGATTTTTTATTATCCATAATATCATATTAACACAAAAAGAGGCTCATATAGGCTCATTTTAATATTTTATCTATCCTATTAAAATATTTATCAACTATTTTATGAATTATATCATAAGAATTGCTCACTATATCTGCTACCATTTCCTCATCATATGTTTTCTCTTGATGCGTTATATAAGCACCAATATAACAATGCACAAGTTCATGAATCAATGTTCTTTTTTTTCTATCTGGATGTAGATCTTTATCTAAATAAACAGTTAATTCATCATGATAAGTAATACCATAGTATCTTGTTTCTGTATTTTTCGTATCTTCATCTTTTGTATTTCTTCTTTTATTTAAAATGGTTTTAATTTGTTCCTGCGACACCTCTTTTATTTTCCAGTTAAGATTATTTATTGTAAACTTCATACATCTCTTTTTCCTTTCCATTTTTGATATATTTTCTTACATTGTGCTTTTGAATAAAACACCTTTTGCGATATTTGTTCCCATGTGTAATTTTCAAGGCATTGTTCTTTGTAATAAACAATTAACTGCTCAACTTCTCTATATTTTTTTAATCTTCTAAGTTCTTTTTCAATGAAGTCTTCTAAATTTCTTTTTTTTGCATATAATTTATCAAGATTAAAATCTATTTCTTTATCTTCTAAAGCAACCACGTAAGCTGCAAATTTATCTACCCTTTTACCGCCATTAACTCTCTCAGTAGATGTATTTACCGCTTGAGGCAACACATTACCTAGTTCTAGTTCTTTTTCCTTTAACCAATATTCAATTTGATTATCTACTCTTTCTAGTTTATTCTTAGCTTCTTTAATAGTCATAGAATACCTCCTCTATTTACTATCTCTTCCCATAGTTTATCTTTTTCGTTCTCTGTTAAATGAATATTTTTATATATATTATCTTTTATAGTTCTTCTCGTTTTATTATTTCCAGATTTATATTGAGCAATATAAGTAAGTAACCATGTCTTTTTAAAGTCTTTATAAGATTCTTTACTCATCTATTTTTATCAACCTCTTCCCTTTCTTTTCGCTAGTTCTTTTTTTATATGTTGGAGTATGATAGAAATGTAATGTTTTTTTGGTTAAACCCAACTTTTTTGATAAGTATTCTACTGTTCCTATTCCTAGTAATTGATCACCTTTGTATAGCGCATATTCTAACATTTTCATTATTCGTTACCTTCTAATCAATAAAATATCTAAGTAAATTTTGTTCTATTGTCACATCTAATTTTGCATATGTTTCCTTTTTTGCTATCGTTGAATAATCAGTTTTTTTTAAGTCAAGCTCATATTCAAAATCACTTTTGTCTAAAATTTCACATAGTATTCCAATGTTTTTATTTATGTCATTTAGCATATCTTTTGCTAATTTTAATGAATCTTTATCGTACATCTTTACTCACCAACCTAATTTCTACTTTCTTTGTTTTAAATCTTCCACATAGTTCGCATACAAAATTTCCATTATCATCACTTATTATCATTGTTTTAGCATTACAATAAATGCAATTAGTCGCATCTTTATCATGTTTATGTTCTTTTATATATTTTCTTCGTTCTTTTCTATTATAACTTGGCAACATTGGTTTTCCATTCCATGTGCCATACATACTATAATCAAAATTTTCACTTATCATTTAATCACTTCCTTATACATAACGCTAATACTAAATTTTCAAAATTTTTATCTCTTGTTTGTTCATCAGCAAAGAAAATGTTATCGTCATCATTATTTTTGAATTCAATATATATAGCATATTTAACATAACTTCCATGGTCATAATCGTTCTTTTTTATAAACCTTAACTCTTTAGGATTTATAATCATATCATCTATATTAATCATTTTACTCACCAACCTTATATGCCATTTGTTCCATTTGCTCATGTGTTATGACTGATTTTATATCTTGCTCTTTCTGTATAAATGTTTTTTCAATATCATCAATAATTATTGCTTTTGTATTATCTTCATACTCAATTATTTCATCTATTGGATATCCATTAACATAATCACCAGCTTCCAAAATATCAATTATGTTATAACTGGCTTTTAATATATCTATCTTTCTTAACGTTCTTAAAGTTATTCCATCTTTTTTAAACTTATCTATGTTTACCAAATAAGGAGCATCTGCTACAATTTTTGCTATTTCTCCTTTATTAGTTCTAACATACATTCCAACTTCTAATTTCATTCTTTACCTCCTAATCTTCTGATATATTTATAAAATTTTTATTACCTCTACCACCAAAACATAAGTTGCCTTCATCACATATTAAACATAATTCATTTAATGTTACTTCTTCAGGGCATTTGTATATTTTATATTCGCCATGTAAATAACAAGCCTCTCTTGAATAAACTATATCATTATCATCTAATTCTTTTTCTGTCGGTTGCTTATGAGTGATATCAGAAATTTTTAATATTCTATATTTGCCTTTTAATTCTTTGTAAATTTCTCTATTAATTTTCCCTTTTTCACTTTCATTTTCAGTAAAAGCCCAACCATTATATACTATTTTTTCTATCATTATTTATCATCTCCTATTATTTCTTTGTGTTTTTGTAGAACTTCATTTATAATTGTTTCTTTTATGCCATCACCATCTTTTACTTTCTCTATTTTATAAAATGCCATGTTGTTTTTGTTAATTGCAAGATAAGGCTCGCCCCCTACTAAATTGATAAAGTCATATTCTTTATTTTGAATTTTATGGTTAAAATCTGTTACAAACTCATCGATAGGCAAATCACTTTGAACCATTGTAACAATATTTGAGTTATTAGTGAAAAAATATGTTACTCGATACTTATTCATTATTTATCATCTCCGTTCACTATCTCTTTATATCTCTTTAAAACTATTTTTAAAATCAATATTTCATCGTCATCATTATTATAGCAACCTGTTGTGGTTAACTTTTCAATGTAACTATGTAACCACATTATAAAATCCTTTTGCTGAGTTTTGAACTTACCAAGTAGCTCAACCCATTCATTTTTTTGGTCTATGTAGTATCTTATTTTATCGTCTAAAACTTTATTTTCTTCTGCTAAATACTTGTTTCGGACACTCAATTTATTAAATAAATAATCTCTTTCTTCTCTAACACCTTCAAGTTGTTTATTTAATTCTTGATTTTCTTCTAATACTTCTTGTATATCAAGACAATGTTGAACACAAAATTTATCGAAGTCCGACATATCATTTGCCTTGAGTATTCCATTTATAAATTTTTGATATATCTCATCCTTTTCTACATATTCTCGTAATCTATCCTCGCTTGTCATTTAATCACTCCTTTAGCTTGTTTATTTCATCTATTATTTTATTGATTGTATCTTTCATTGCTCTATTTTTTTCTTTTTGAGTGTTTAAGGTTTTAAAGTCTATCTTTTCTAACTTCTTATTATCTTCTATGAATGGTTCATAGACATCATCAGCACTTTTTCCTTGTAGAATATTTTTTAATGCACCTCTCCACGTTTCTCCGTTAGGATAAGTATTATATTGTGTTTCTAAAAATTCAAGTGCCTTTTCTATTCTATCTTCTAATTTTTCTACAGTAGGGTTCTCTTCTATTATTTCAACTTCTTTATCTAAATTCATAAAAGTTCTATATCTATCCATTAAATAAATTTGTGCATCAGGTGTTGTCTTTAAACTTCCTTTTGTAACATAACCATCATAATCATTCCAATACCAATCTTCGTCATATACTTGTATATGTTTTGGTGGATTTTTATCATATATTTTTCCATATAATTCATAAATTGTTATTTTCATTCATTCCACCCCAATTCTTCTACTTGTTTATTGATAGCTTGTAATAAATATTTATGCACATCATAAACACCATTAAGATAAAAAAATCTAAAATAAGCATCTTTATAAAATGTAATCTTTTCTTTTTGTAAAAATGTAAAATGCTTAAATAGCGACCTACTATATTCTATAACATCTTCTGTTTCTTTCCATTGATTTTCTAACCATTCTATAAACTTTTCTTGTTGAATTAATAAGCCACATTTTTCTATTACTTTGTTTATTTCTTCAACTTGCTTCTTTAATTTTTGATTTTGTTTTAACATTTCTTCGATATCACTATTTAAATCATGTTCAATATCGTTCTCATCTTTAAAATTATATTGTGAACTATAACCATTCAAATAATCTTTTAATCTTTTACTACAATTCATTTACTCATCACTCTCTACTTTCTCTACTAAATCTTCTTTAATTACCAAAGTGATTTTTTCAAAATCCGACACTTTAAATACTAATTCTTTTTCCAGAATTCCTTTATAGCCATCAAATTCAAACTCTTTATCTACTGTAATCTTCGCTTTTAATTCATTAGGAAATGCCCTGCTGTTATATGCTTCTTCTATTGTTTTGTTATTATTATTTTTTGAGTTTTTTACTGCTTCATATATATCCTTTGTCGCCTCAAACCAATTAGTATCAGGACCTCCACCACTAATATACCAGTTTCTTATTAGATAAATATCCTTATTTGTTTTGTGTCTATATATAACTATCTCTTTATTCATCACTACCACTTCCTTGTTCTAGTTCTTTCATTTTATCTTGTATTTCTATAAATATATCCCTATAAGAAATACTTGCAGTTCCATTGTTATATCTATTTGTTAAATATTCTTTTAACTTATTCCAATTATCTTTATATTTTTTGTTTTCGTATAATAACATAAATCTGTTTTGATAATATGGCACATCATCAGTAGCCATACATTTCATAGAAGTAGGACAATATTTTGTTTTTCTTTTTACGCAAGATTCACATTCTCTTCTCATTCTGACACCTCTTTTAAATTCACATTATCTTGTAATCGTTTTAATTCTTCATATAACCATTTTTTTGCCATTTCAAAAGTTTCTTCATCAGAAGAATAATCATAAGGGTGGAAAACATCAAAATTCATTTCATAATATCTAGGAGTTTTTTCATTGTAATAGTATTTATTAAAAGATATATCAGCTCTATAAGTGCAACCAACTTTTGCAATTCTCAATCTAATATATTTATTTTTATTAACCCATATCTCAGTCATTTTCTACCTCTTTTAATATATTTAATAAATTGTTCATAAACTTTATAAGTTCATCATTCTCAAATATTAACCTTGCGTTTTCTTGTGCAAAATCATTATGCAATTCTATTGCCTTATCAATCACTTCTTTTTGCTCCTCGATTTTTTTCATTAATGATTTCTGCATTTTTCTTCTGCTCTTTTCATTAAATTTTAGTTTTTGTATTAATTCTCTATTTTTTTGTTCTAATTCATGTATATATCTATGACTAATTGGAAAAACATCTATTATTTTGTTATCTAGTGTTGTATGTTCTTCTACATTAAATCTATTTTTGTTATCCATTATTCTTATTTCTCCTTTAAATCATTTTTCAAATTTTTAATTTGTTTTCTTAACGATGTGTTTTTCTTCATTAAGTCCTTGTTCGATATACTTAGTTCTTCTATTTCATTTATTTTGTTAGTTATTTCTTTTTGTAAATTTGATATAGTTGCATGTTTTCTTAATTTGTATGTGTTATATTTTGTTCGTAAACTCATTTTTTCAACTCCTCCTCTAGAGTTTTTATCTTTTGTTTGATTACTTCTAAATCTCTCACCTGTCTACTTCTTAATTTTTCTGTTTCTACTTTTACACTTCGTAATCCTTTTGCGTCTCTTTTATATTTAAGTATTTTCTTTCTAATTTCACACTTTTCCATTCATAACTCCTTTATTTCTATTTCTACCCCTGTTTTATCATCAAATATTGGCTTCAGTTCTATTTTTTGTACACAGGTTAAATTATCGTTTTTTATTACTCCTGCGGTTACTAAACCATCTATTAAACCTTTCAGTCTATAGTTATCTAAATCTCTCCTCTTGTTCTTAAAATGAGGCTTAAATGATAGAGAAATAGGATACTTGCCCTCATATTTCTTGGTTGCTAAGTATCCTACTATTTTCTTTTCATTTTGTTTTATTTTGTTGGCTTTATATTTATTACTTCTTTCAATGTCTATATACTCATTCCAGTTTATAAAATCATGTTCTATAAATAACTTCATTTGGTATTAGCCCATTCCCTTTGTAATTGGTTTTCTATTACTCTTATTTGAAGTTTTATAGAATTAATATTCTCTTGAGCAGTTTGATACATTGCCTCAGCTACATCTCTTTTAAATCGTTTTTCTGCAACTTCTGGTATTCCATACACCACTTGTTGTATAAGAGTTACAGGCATACTTTTTTCTGCTCTCAATTTTAATGCTTCTTGTCTAAGTAATATTTTATAATTTTTTTCACTTTCTGCTAAATCTCTACCATAATTAGCTAAGAGTTTTATACTTTGATTTAATCTATTGGTTAAATCTTGTAAATCATTAAATAAATTCATGTAACCTCCTAGAAGGGAAGATCGTTTTCTTGGTATGAATTCATTTGATCTTGTTCAACTTCTTTTCCCATTTCTTCGTAAGGTTCATTAGAGTTGTCTTGAGTTGTTTTTGCATATTCTTTTTTCTTTGTTGATAGAAATGTTGCCTTTTCCACTAACACATAGTCCCTACTTCGTTTTTCGCCATTTTTATTTGTATAAGCATCATGCTTAAGCATACCTTTGACACCTATCATGTCGCCTTTTTCTGTATATTCAGCTAAATTCTTTGCTAACTTACCCCATGCTTGAATGTTTAAGAAATCAACATGATCTTTATCTGTATCTACTGCTAAATTAAAATCTGCGACCTCTTTACCGCTATTTGTATATCTAAGTTCTATATCTCTTGTTAATCTTCCGACCAAAATTACTGTATTTTTCATAATTCTTCTATCTCCTCATTTTCTGCGTTTTCTGTTAAATTTTTCAGTGTTTTTTCTAAATTTTCCTCAAGTTGTTTGTCTAGTTTTTTCATTCTCTTTTCTAATGTTATTTTTTTTACAAATCTATCTACTGTTTCTATTAGCATCAATGTTAAAAGTAAAATCATTAATACCCAAACAATACAAATTAGTGTGTTCATTATTCAGCCTCCTTGATTATTTCTACATCGTAACCTAGTGCTTCGCATATTTCTGCATGAGTCATCCTTTTAACTTCCTTTTCTGGAATTTCATATTCTCGTATAATCAAACCATTTCTCCAGAAACAACTCCATCTAGTAGGATGAATATCATGATTCACATAAGTTTTTGTTATTTTTATTCCTGCATTTTTTTCAAATTTTTCAACTTCATCTTTTATAACAAGAGCATCATCACTATCACATACATAAATATATGCTCCTTCTAAGTCTGCTCCTCTTAAGTCTGCTCCTTCTAAGTCTGCTCCTCTTAAGTATGCTCCTCTTAAGTATGCTCCTCTTAAGTCTGCTCCTTCTAAGTTTGCTCCTTCTAAGTCTGCTCCTCCTAAGTATGCTCCTCTTAAGTATGCTCCTCTTAAGTCTGCTCCTTCTAAGTTTGCTCCTTCTAAGTCTGCTCCTCTTAAGTCTGCTCCTTCTAAGTCTGCTCCTCTTAAGTATGCTCCTCTTAAGTATG
>CAKOSE010000002.1 GCA_934102055.1 uncultured Bacilli bacterium
ATCAGGATATGATAACTTATGCTTATTTGCGTCAATTTTTCTTTGGTATTTATTGTCAAAAGTAAACTTATTAATTGTATTTTCATATTGCTGAAATATATTTCTGCCATCAATACAAATATCATCTAAATACCATTCTGGAAAATCATTAAGATTAACAGCATAATCAAACAATTTATCATATTCATTTGATGCTTTTTTTAAATCGCCACGAAAATATGCAAAATTTGCTTTCCAGCGTCTGCAAATTGTACTATCATCACTTAAATCAAACTCTAATTTTAAGTTGTGATAAAATTCTATTAATTCTTTATCTGGAAAGTCACTCAATCCAAATATCCAATTTACTATTTTTTTTCCTAATATCAATGGTTTACTAGTAAATTCATATTTATTATCATTAAAATATGGAAAAATTAAATGATAAGCATAATTATCTAGTTCATCAAATTTATTAAGATATTTCTTATAGAACTCATTGTAATTAACTTTATTTGTTAAAAGTTCATAACTTCTATTCATATTTATTTGAAAAACTGTAGTTTTATATATGTTTGTTTCATCTCCGTTAATTACTTTTTCAATATTTTGATATGTTGCATTTGAATTATTAATTTTTCTATTATCTATTCCTATCCCCATTATAAACTTCTCCTATATTATTATATAGTGCATTTTTGTTATTAACTTTTCTATTATCTTTTTTTATAGTTCCAATACTGCTATATTTATTCTTTATAATTACAACGCTACCAATACTACCTCCAATAAAACCTGAAATTAGCGGAATAATTATATCTATTAAAACTTCTTTTAAACTCATTTCTACTCTCCTTTAATATGTAATTTTTTTGCTTTTATTATAGCATATTTTCCCTTTTTAAACATCATTTAGACTAATATTTTTTTCAAAAACTTTAGTAACTTTTTTCTTATTTTCTTTTAAACTTAATATATAATATTTTTGAGTTGTTTCTATTCTTTTATGCCCTAATATTTCTGCAATATCTTTTATCTCACAACCATTTCTTAAACAAATAGTTGCAAAATTTCCTCTTAAATCATAAAATCTACATTGAATTCCTAATTCATGATGAATTATTCTAAATGGATACCTAATAATATCCGTTCCTGAATAAGTTCCATCTTTTCTAGTAAACACCATTTCTACTCTATTGCGTTTAGAATTACTTTTTATGATTTTATATTCTACTAACTTACCATACTTATTTTTAACTTCTTCTAAAGTATAGCGTTTATAATTTTTACCACACTCTTTTTTATAATTATCTTGTAATTCTTTATATTTATATAAAAATGAATATAAAGTATCACAAATATATATTTCTCTATGACTACCTATTGTTTTAGTAGTACCTAAATACCATCTGTCATTTTCTTCTTTATCTTTTGCGTAAACAGTCTTATTAATTTTTATTATTCTATTTTCTAAATCAATATCATCCCAAGTTAAAGCAAATACTTCACCAGTTCTCATTCCCGTATAGCAAGCAGTTAAAAATGCACATACAAAAACTTTGTTATTCTTAAATCTACCTAAAATTATTTTCATTTCTTCTTTAGTATAGATGTGACCTATATTGTTTTTTTAATTCAAATGATAATACTCTAGGTATCTCCAAATCACCTGCTGGATTATTCTTAATAAATCCAAAATAGTAAGTTGCATCCCTCAACGAACTCTTAATAACCTTTTGATAATTTCTTAATGCATCCCTTGTACCAGATGTTTGATATAACTTTAATAACGCCTGATTTAGAATATATGGTGTTAAAACTGATAACTTATAATTACCTAATTCCTTTTTGATATTGCTAAAAGATTCTTTATATCTCTTTGCCGTAGAATATTTATAATTTATTTCAAAATATTCTTTCATCCAATAATCTAAATAATATCCATATAACATGTTACACTCTACATTAGTTATTCCATTTATAAATTCATCGTATGCTTTTTGCCCAGCTATATATGCCTCATTTTTAGTTTTAAAACCTGATTTAGTTATTTGTTTTCTTTTTCCATTTACCTTCCCTGCTTCAAAGCAATATTGATACACTTTACCTCTTTTTCTAATATTGATCATTATTGTCACTTATCCTTTCTTTAATCACTATTATTTCAATTCAATCTAATAAAAGATAGTTGATTAATCCATCTAATCAACTATCTTTTATTTCTATAAAATTAATTTGATTTAATTTTGTCACATCTACTTTTACTTCAGTATTATAATCATTTATGAGCAAGAAATAATCCTTTAACAAAGTTAAAATGCAATTAAGATATATATCATAATACTGCTTTGAATGATTGGTATTAAATGGTATTAATTTATCAATTTGTGATAATAAATGAATATCTCCAGAAAAGAAATTATACATATACCCATATTTATATTTTTTGGCAAGTTTTCCATATGATTTTTTATCTTTAAAAACTTTCAGTAATCCTTTATTATTATCATTCAATTCTTGTATATTTAAACTTTTTGCTCCTAATTGTTTATTGTACGATTCTAAAGCAGATTCTACTATAAGTTGTAAATTTATATTTTCATTTTTAACTTCTTTAATAAAACATATTTGTTCTATTATTTGCCTACATAACATTGAAATATATGATGGATATATTTCACCATTACTAAATTGTTTACAAATTTCACTTGTAATGTTTAGCGATAAATGAAAAACTATTAGATTGTTTTTTTCGATATTAATAGATTTATTTTCAAAATCAATATTCTTGTTAATCGATTTTAAATAGTTTGTCATAGATATTCTATATATCAATAAGCTCATCCAATAAATTCTATTTTTTATAGTAACATACTTATTTAAATCTACTTTTGTATATAAATTCTCAAGTATCATATTGTCAAAAATTTTGTCGTGATAATCTTTATCAATATCTAATGATTTTAATAAATTATTTAACTCCATCATTCTTTTCATCCCCTTCAATAAAAAATGTCAACAAATTACTTTTTGCTGACATCATTTAATTTCAATGGATTTTGTCCACATTTTTATTTATTGGTTGACAAACAACAAATTTGTTACCTTTCTTAAATTCAATCTTTCCCTTATTTTATACTACTTTCCACAGCAATTCTTATATTTTTTTCCCGACCCACATGGACAAGGATCATTTCTACCAATTTTTTCCTTCTTAACAGTTCTACCCTTTCTAGTAGTATCATTATCATTAGTAGATTTATTCTTTACAACTTCTTTTCTCTCAATATTTTGTCTAATTTCAGCCTTTAACAAGTACAATGTAACATACTTATCAATATTTTCAAGCATATCATCAAAAAGTTCAAAACCTTCTTCAGTATAAGCTCTCAAAGGATTATCTTGAGCATATTGTCTTAAGAAAATACCTTCCTTTAAATGAGCCATAGTATTTATTTGTTCCATCCAGTATTTATCAATTACATTAAGACTAATAACCTTTTCAAACTCATTAGTAACTTCATCAGGAATATCCTTAATCTTTTCTTCATATTCAGAAGTAATAAGTCCAGTAATGCCATCAATTATTTCATCCACAGACTTATCTTCAAAAAACTTTTCATCTATTTTCTTTCTTAAAAGATTAGAATTAAAGTATTCAATAATATCCTTAACATCCTCTTCTCCTAAATGTTCTGAATCATCCAAATGAGATTCAATTATATCTGCAACATGATTATACATAGACTTAAGAATTTCTTCATGAATAGAATCACTATCTAAAATATTATTTCTCTTTCCATAAATAAGTTCCCTTTGCTTATTCATAACATCATCATATTGAAGAACAGATTTTCTCATATCATAGTTATTACCTTCAACACGCTTTTGAGCAGAAGCAACAGACCTACTAAACATTTTACTTCTAATAACCATACCATCATCTATACCAGTACTTTGTAAAATATTCTTAATCTTTTCAGACCCAAAACGAATCATAAGTTCATCATCCATAGCAATATAAAATTGTGTAAATCCAGGATCCCCTTGACGCCCAGAACGACCACGAAGTTGGTTATCAATACGACGAGATTCATGTCTTTCAGTACCAATAACACATAAACCACCAAGTTCTTTAACACCTTCACCAAGCTTAATATCTGTACCACGACCAGCCATATTTGTTGCTATAGTAACAGAACCTTTTTCCCCAGCCTTAGCAATAATTTCAGCTTCACGAGCATGATTCTTAGCATTAAGTACTTCATGTGGAATACCACGCTTCTTAAGTAAATTACTAATTTCCTCACTAGTTTCAATAGCAATAGTACCTACTAACACAGGTTGACCCTTTTCATGTCTTTCAGCAATCTCATCAATAATAGCCTTAAATTTAGACTTTTTACTAGCATATATAAGATCAGCCATATCTTCACGAATAACAGGTTTATTAGTAGGAATAGCAATAACATACATATTATAAATTTCTCTAAATTCTTCCTCTTCAGTCTTAGCAGTACCAGTCATCCCAGAAAGTTTATTATACATTCTAAATAAATTTTGGAAAGTAATAGTAGCAAGAGTCTTAGTTTCTTGTTGAATTTCTACACCTTCCTTAGCCTCAATCGCTTGATGAAGACCATCACTAAAAGCACGTCCTGGCATTAAACGTCCAGTAAATTGATCAACAATTACAATCTTTCCATCCTTAACAACATAATCTACATCATTCTTTTGAGAATAATTAGCATGTAAAGCCTGATTAATAAAATGTACCAAAGTCGAATTATTAACATCATATAAATTATCAACCTTAAAATACTTTTCAGCTTTTTTCATACCTTCCTCAGATAAATTACTTCTCTTAAGCTTAGCATCATACACTATATCAGTATCATAATTCAAACTCTTAGCAAACCTATCTGCATCAATATATAAATTCTTATTTTCAAGAAATCCTCCAGAAATTATAAGTGGAGTACGAGCCTCATCAATCAAAATAGAATCCACTTCATCCACTATTGCATAATTAAGCCCACGTTGTTGAACTCTATCTTCCTTACGAATAGCCATATTATCACGAAGATAATCAAAACCAATTTCATTATTTGTAGAATATAAAATATCCTTATCATATTCAGCTCGCTTTTCACTAGGAGTCAAATCTCTTAAGTTAAGACCTACAGTAAGTCCTAAAAACTCATGAATTTGACCCATCCATTTGGAATCACGTTCAGCAAGATATTCATTAACAGTTACAATATGAACACCTTGTCCCCCTAAAGCATTAAGATATGCAGGCATAACAGAAGTTAAAGTCTTACCTTCACCAGTCTTCATTTCAGCAATATTACCATAATGAAGAGCAAGACCACCAATAAGTTGCACTTTATAAGGCTTTTCTTTAATAACACGATAACAAGCCTCTCTAGCAGTAGCAAATGCTTCAACTAAAATATCATCAAAATCTTCCCCATCATTTAATCTATTTTTAAACTCCTCAGTCTTTTTCTTAAGTTCATCGTCACTTAACTTACTATATTCATCATCAAGTTTCAATATCTCATCAGCAATTTTATCAAATCTTCTAAGTTCCTTTTCATCAAAATCAAACATCTTTCTAAAAAGTGACATATTACCATCTCCTCAAGATAATATTTTATCATTAATTAAAAGAAAATAAAAGAAAAATCCATAAATTAAACAATATTTATAAAAAAGAATATGAAACAAAATAAAAATAAGATATAATATAACCAAGAGGTGAAACCATGAGAGAACTAAACTTCACAGAAGAAGAACTAAAAAAAGAGAAAAAAGGAAATTACATAGCATCAGGTAGTGAAGCAAGTATATATCTACACAATACAAAAAATAAAAGCGAAAATACACAAGAACAAAACGTCATCATGGCAAAAAGACTATACGATCAAAACCCAGAAGATATCTACTCCGCAACAGGAAACAAAATTGGAAAACCAGGTGAAGAAAGATTCATAAAAAACCTATTAATCTACAAAGATAATATAAAATTAACAACACTACCACTAGGAATAATAAAAGAAAACGGTATAATAATAGGACAACTAATAAAATATTATAACAATTCAAAAACACTAAAAGATTTTTTTAAAGAAAACAAAGACATAGACCCAATTTCATACTACTTCAAAGCACTAGATATCCTAGAAGAACTAGTACAAAACAATATCTGTTACGAAGATGTCCATGGAGGAAATTTTCTAGTAATAGAAGATCAACTAAAATTAATAGACTTCTCACAACACAGAGTAAAAATAAATGAACACTACAAAGGAATGTACTATAACATGTTTCAAAACTTCGCTTCAATGGTAAATAAACTAAACATAGAAGTACTACAAAGACAAGATCAAGAAAGATTAATTCTCCCATCAGAAATAAAAAATGAGCTAGAACACCCAGAAAAAAGCTTTGAATATATAAGAAATGAATTAACAAAAATAATAAAACCAAATAACAAACAAAAATAAACAAGTAATAGAAAGTAAACAAACATTATTCTATTACTTGTTTTTATATACCAATAGATCTCATAATAAACAAACTAACCATAATAACAAGAGCAATAAGTACAATAGCAAAAATAAGTGTTAAAACATGAGAAATACCACTATTAAAAGGATTATTTCTTTGAGAATCCAAATCGTTAGAACCATAATTATTATTATTCTGTTGATAACCATTATTATACTGAGCTACAGGATTATTATTAACATAACGATTAACCCCAGGATTATCCATTTTACGCACTAAAACCCTTTGATTTTGATTAGCATAACCGTTCGAATTATTATTACTCATATTACCAGAGAAAGCATTATTAAAATTATTCACTTGCCCATTATAACCATTATTTATTTCAGAAAAACTAGAACTAAGAGCAGACTGAGATTTCAAATATTCATCCAAAGGAAGTTTACTCTTAACCTCATTAATAACAGAAGCAGAAATTCTCAAAGAATCCTCTTCATATCTTTCATTATAATTACCCCTAAGCATTAAGATCACCACCTAATACCTTATTATCTATTCTTCTAAGAATAACCATCTTAATTTTATCCATCTGAGCTTTAGGCAAATCATAAAGTTTAAAAGCCTCATTTATTTGATTATTAATGACATCTATAAAATTCTTCTTATAATAATCAGAAAAAGAAGTATCATAATCCATTCTCCTAAACACACCAACAAAAAAATCTTGAAGCCACGTAGGAACCATACTCATATAATAATCAAAATTCTCCAAAACATTTATATCACTTATAACAGAACTACCATCATCATTACAATACCAACCAAGTATCATAAGAGCAAGAGCAACCCTTTTATGCTCCTTAGAACTCTTCCTATCAGCCATAAGACTAATACCAGTATTAATACCAGCAACAGTTCTATCCATATTAATCATACTATCAGAAAACACAATGTCTCCAGTAATAACATTAATCTTAATCTCATCTAAATTAATCCTAATAATATTTCTATTATCTCTATCTATAGCTTCCGATACTTTCTTCATAAGACGACAAAAAGTATGAGCTTTAACATTATCAAACTCATCCCAACTATCAATAAATTGTCTAAGCGAAATTATGTTATTCATATCGCAAACCACCTATCATAGAGACATTATAACATAAGTTACGCAAATAAGAAATATTTTTCCATCTTTTTTCTTATCTTTAGTAAACAATTGTCAACTTTTTTAAAATTAATATCAAGTAAAACAGCAATATCCTTATACGAAAAACCATTATATCTAAGCTCAAAAACAGAAGACTCTACACTATCTAAAGTATTCTTAAAATTAATAATATCAACCTCATACAAATAATCATCATAATAAGAACTAACATCAGCATCAGAAGAAAAAGTAAGTACATTATCAAATTCTTCAAGATCCATATAATTATAACAATCAGGTTTATTAACATAACCTCTTATATACTTAAAAAGAGATCTTCTTAAGCATATAAGTAAATAAGTATAAAAAAGAACATCATGTCTATAATCATATCTATCAAGTACATAACAAAAAGTAACCCTACATTGCTGTATCAAATCATCAAAATCTAGCCCCTTATTAGAACAACACCTAATAGCAGAAGAAGAAACCTTTTTAAAAAGAGGAGTATACTTCTCCATCAAAATAGAAAAAGCCTCCTCATCTTCATTAACCATATAAATAAGCTCATAATCATTATATTCCACAAAAACCTCCTATAAACTTCTTTGCCTCACAATCTCATAAACAATAATACCAGTTGCAACTGAAGCATTTAAACTCTCTATCTTAGAGCTCATAGGAATAGAAACAATAAAATCCGATGATTTCTTAACAAGCTCACTTACCCCCTTACCCTCATTTCCAATAACAAGAGCAACATTACCATCATACTTTACATTCGAATAAACATCACCATTCATATCACTAGAATAAATCCAATAATTCTTATCCTTCAAATACTTAATAGTCTGATTAAGATTAGTAACCATACATATTTTCATATTCAAAGCCGCCCCAACACTCGTCTTCATAACAGTAGAATTAACACTAACACTACGATCCTTAGGAATAATAATCCCATCAACACCCGCAGCAAGACAAGTCCTTATAATAGCACCAAAATTATGAGTATCTTCCAAATGATCAAGAATAACAATAAATCCATTATCAGAAATAATATCATCAAGATCTACATATTCATATTCTCCTACATCAATAATTATACCCTGATGATTTTCATTTGCAAGTTCATCAAGTTCATATTTAGTACAAAAATAAGGCTTCAAATTCAATTTTTCTATTAAAGAAATTATATTTTTATCACTAAAGTTCCTATCCAAATATAAAGATTTAACCTTTTTATTTTTTTTCAAATATTCCAAACAACTATTCTTACCATATACTAACATATTAACTACTTCCTTCTAAACTAACTATATAACTAAACACCTCTTCAAGACGTTTTTTATCATTAACATACAAATATCCAATCAAAACCTCAAACCCTGTCGAGTACTTATATGTAACCGCATCACAATTTTTAGGACTTTTATGTGTTTTCATATTACGACCACGCCTAACAATATCAATCTCAGACTCAGTCAAAAAACAAGAATCAAGCAAACAATTAACAAAATAAGCCTGCCTTTTCGCAGTAACAAATCTAAGAGTATAATTTTGTAAATCATTAAGCTTAACAACATTCTTAGAAATAATATACTCACGCACTAAAAGTTCAAATACTGCATCTCCTAAAAAAGACAGTTGATAAAGACTCATTAATCCCTATCTCCTGTCACCATTAATAAAAGTCTAAAAATTTCAAGAAGTGTTGTAGCAAGACCAGCAACATAAGTAAGTGCTGCAGCAACAAGTACCTTAGAAGCACCTTTCATACCATCACTATCGATAAGATTATACTTTTTCAAATTAGCAAGTCCCTTACGTGAAGCATCAAACTCAACAGGAAGAGTAACAAGTTGGAAAAACAAAATAACAACAAGCATTCCTACTCCAATATAAAATAAATCTAAAAGTCCAAATATAAGTCCAATAAAAATAGCAATATATCCAAACTTAGAACTAATATTGACAATAGGAAAAATAAATTTCCTAAGCTTCATAAAGAAATTACCTTCCTTATGTTGAATAGCATGACCAACTTCATGAGCAGCAATCGCAGCACTACTAACAGAATCACCACTATACACCGCACTAGAAAGTCTAACAACATTAGCACCTGGATCAAAATGATCGGATAAAATTCCTTTCGTTTCAACAACATACACATCATCAAGACCATTAGCCTTAAGAATCTTTTGAGCAACCTCTAAACCACTAAGTCCAATACCATTATGAATTTTCAAATACTTATTATATCTACAATTTATAAAAATTTGAGCAGCTATTGTAATAGCAAAAGAAATAATTATTAACACATACGAAATATTCATATACTACCTCCTATATAATCTCATATAAAGTTCCATCTTTAGTATCAATAAGTTTAACCCCTAAAGATAAAAGTTCATCACGAATCTCATCTGCCAAAGCATAATCCTTATTAATCTTAGCAAGACGTCTATCTTCTATCTTACCTAAAATAAACTCAGAAGATAAAGAACTAACCTTTTCCTTATAACCAAACAAATCAAGACCAAGAACCTCATCAAACTTGCCAATTAAATACCTCTTAGAAGCACCATTTAAACCATCATCCTTAAGAACATCATATAAACAAGTAACCATCATCGAAGTATTTAAATCATCAGAAATACTATCCTTAAATTTAGTAACATGTTTATCAAGCAAAGATACTACTCCCTCATCAGGAATCAAAGAAATCTTCTTACGAAGTTTATCATAAGTCTTATTAAAACTATCTAAAGTCTCATAAGAAAATACAAGTTGTTTTCTATAATGAGAAGATAAACAAAATAACCTATAAGCAAGAGGATTATATCCCTTATTAACAAGAGAAGAAACAGTTAAAAACTCACCCTTACTCTTACTCATCTTACCAGTATTATCATTCAAATGTTCAGAATGAAACCAGTACCTGCACCACTTATGTCCTAAATAAGCCTCACTTTGAGCAATTTCATTAGTATGATGAGGAAAAATATTATCAACACCACCACAATGAATATCAAGATACTCCCCTAAATACTTAAGAGAAATACAAGAACACTCAATATGCCAACCAGGATACCCAAGTCCCCAAGGAGATTCCCATTTAAGTTCTTGATTATCAAACTTAGACTTAGTAAACCAAAGAACAAAATCAGTCTTATTCTTTTTATTAACATCCATAGTAACATCATCACGAACCCCAACAAACAAATCATCCTTATTATGATTAGTCAAAACATAATAATCAGACACCTTTGAAGTATCAAAATAAATATTATCCCCAGACTTATAAGCATAACCCTTATTAAGAAGAATCTCTATCATATTAATATATTCAAGTATCATACTAGTGGCCGGGACAACAACATCAGGTTTTCTAATATTAAGAGCAGCACAATCATCAAAAAACGCATCAGTATAAAACTTAGCAATATCCATAACAGACTTATGTTCACGTTTAGCACCAAGCAACATCTTATCATCACCATCATCAGAATCATTAGCCAAATGCCCAACATCTGTAATATTCATAACCCTCTTAACATCATATCCCAAAAACTTAAAAGACTTTTCCAAAACATCCTCCATAATATAAGTCCTAAGATTACCTATATGAGCATAATGATACACAGTAGGACCACAAGTATACATCCTAATAACACCATCCTCATAAGAAGAAAAATCCTCAAGCTTTCTAGAAAGAGTATTATATAACTTCAAAAAGCATCATTCCTTTCCTAATCTATCTAAAGCAACATCTTTTCCAATTAAATATATAGTATCAGCAAGCTCAGGACCATGCATAATACCAGAAACCTTAATCCTAATAGGCATATAAAGCATCTTACCTTTTATACCAGTCCTTTCCTTAGTATTATTAATAGCAAGAGAAATAGCATCAACACTCCAATTAGAAATAGCACTAATCTCATCTTTAAAAGTAGAAAGAACCAAAGAAACACCATCCTCTAAAAGAAATTCCTTACATTCAGAAGACATATCAACATCCTCAGAAAAGAACAACTTAACATCCTCAACAATTTGCTTACCATAACTAATATGATTTTGATAAATACTTGCCAAATGACTAATCCATTCATCACTCTTATCACTAAGATCATAACTATCCCTCAAAAAAGGAACAACCAAAGCAAGATAATCATCTAAAGAAAGTTTCTTTATATATTGAGCATTATACCAATTAAGTTTCTTAACATCATATTGACTAGAAGATTTACTAATCCTAGAAGGATCAAAAACAGCAATAAGTTCATCTAAACTAAATACCTCTTTATTACTATCAGGACTCCATCCAAGAAATGCCAAATAATTAACAATAGCCTCTGGTAAATACCCTTCATTATATAAATCCATAAAAGAAGCATCACCATTACGCTTACTAAGCTTAGTACCATCTTCTCCTAAAACCATAGCAACATGAGCATAAATAGGCTTTTCCCATCCAAAAGCATCATACAAAAGATTATACTTAGCAGTTTGATCCAAATACTCCTTACCTCTAACAACATGAGTAATATCCATCAAATGATCATCAATAACATTAGCAAAATTATACGTAGGATAACCATCAGACTTAAGCAAAATTTGATCCTCTAAAACACTATTATCAATAACAACCTTTCCATAAACAAGATCATCAATAACAGTCTCACCACTCTTAGGCATAGCCTGCCTAATAACATAACTGTCACCACGAGCAAGTCTCTCATCAATTTCTTCCTTACTAAGACTTTTACAATGACCATCATACATAAAAGGTACTTTATTTAAATTAGCAATATCACGAAGCTCGTTAAGCCTATCTTCCGTACAAAAACAATAATAAGCTCCACCAAGTTCAACAAGTTTATGAGCATACTCTTTATAAATATCAAGTCTCTCACTTTGAACATAAGGACCATACTTTCCCTCATTTAAAGGTCCTTCATCAATATCAAAACCACAAAGTTTAAGAGTATCATATATAAAACGAGTAGCACCCTCAACTTTTCTATTTTGATCAGTATCCTCTATTCTAAGAACAAAACTACCCTTATCCTTCTTAGCAATCAAATACTCAAAAATAGCAGTCCTCAAATTACCAATATGCATATATCCAGTAGGACTCGGAGCAAACCTAGTTCTAGTACATTTCATTTATATCACCACTTTCTGCATGTATTATATCAAAAAAAAGAAGGTTATACAACCTTTGTATCGATAATACTATCTATTCTAATTTTAGTCTTCCCCTCAAAAACCCTATCAACAATCAAACTCTCTAAATTAAGATTAATAATATTATCAAGCTTCCTAGCACCATACTTCTCATACTCACAAAGATCAATAAGTTCCAAAACAAGTTTATTAGAAAAAGAACAACAAATACCCTTCTTTTTATAAAAACTTCTCACCTTGGAAAGAGAACTATTAACAAGTCTCTGACAAACATCAAAACTAATCTTATCAAACCTTATAACAGAACCAATCCTATTAACAAACTCCGTTCCAAAAAACTTATTTATATCATTATAACTAATACCCTCTCCAAAACCAATATTATTCTTTTCACAACCTAAATTAGAAGTCATAATAATACTAGTATTAGAAAAATTAATAACCTCACCCTTACTATTCTTACAAAAACCCTCATCAAGAATCTGTAAAAACAAATTAATAACCTCACGACTACCTTTCTCAATCTCATCCAAAATAATCAAAGAATAAGGATTATCCTTAACCTGTTCAAAAACATTCTTATTATCATCATACCCAACATATCCAGGAGGAGACCCAATCATCTTACTAATAGAATGTCCCTCCTTAAACTCACTCATATCAACACGAATAACATTATCACCATAAAAATACTTACCATATCTCTTAGCAAGTAAAGTCTTGCCTACCCCAGTTGGACCAATAAACAAAAAAGAAATAGGTTTTAAACAAGAACTAGAAAACTGTCTCCTCTTAAACACATCACAAACCTTCTTAATAGCCCTGTCCTGTCCAAGAATAGTCCTAGAAGTCCCCTCAATAAACTTATCAAAAAACCTAGAATTATCGTGGCGCAAAGGAATCTTACTTACCTCACCAATAATTTTCTCAACATCACAAATCTTAATATTCTTATAGCGACCCTTAATCCCCTTAAGTTCAAGCCTACTCTTCTTATCTTCAAGAAGCATCTCAGTTTTCTTATACAAAAATGCTTCATCAAAACGATTAGCAATAATAGATTTATTTTTTAAAGACTTAATCTCAGTAATCTTACTATTAATCTCATTAAGACCCTCACTCTTATAACAAGAAACACTCATCCTAGAACAAACCTCATCCAAAACATCAATAGCCTTATCAGGCATCTTTCTATCATAAATATACTTATCAGATAACTCAACTATCTTAACAAGAACATCATCACTAATATTTACCTTATGATAACTCTCATAAATAGGTCTAAGCTTCTTCAAAATATTAACAGTATCATCAAAAGAAGGTTCCTTAACCAAAACAGTTTGAAATCTACGCGAAAGAGCCTTATCACTTTCAATAAACTCTTTATATTCAGAAATAGTAGTAGCACCAATAATCTTAATCTTACCCCTCGCAAGAGCAGGTTTAAGTATATTACTAGCATCAATAGCACCCTCAGCACCACCAGCTCCTACTAAAGTATGAATCTCATCAATAAACAAAATAACATCATCATTATCCTCAAGTTCACGAATTATCTTCTCAAGACGCTCCTCAAACTCACCACGATACTTAGTACCAGCAACTAAACTAGCCATAGACACCGAAACAATCCTTTTACCAAGAAGCCTTCTAGGAACCTCAGAAATACTAAAAAGCCTAGCAAGCTCCTCAACAATTGCAGTCTTACCAACACCAGCCTCCCCTATAAGCAAAGGATTATTCTTAGTACGTCTAGACAAAATCTCTATAACACGAGAAACCTCACTATCACGTCCTACAACAGGATCAACCTCACCATTAAGACACTTATCATTTAAATTAACACCATAACTATCAACAATAAGTTTAACATCCTTACCCTTCTTAGTAACACAAAAATCATCATATAAACTATCTACATCTACATTCATACCAAGAAGAACCCTAATAGCAACACCTTCGCCTTCCTCAAAAAGAGCAAGAAATAAATCAATACTATCAATCTCATCCTTTCCCTTATCACTAGAATCCATACTAGCAGATTCTAAAATATTCCTAAGAAGAGGAGTATATAAATAAAACTCATTACTACTTTTACCAACACCAACAACCTTTATAAGCTCATCACGAAAACTATCATAAGTAACACCAACACCTTTAAATCTATTAACAATCTCATCATTACCATACTTAAGAAGAGATAATAACAAATGCTCACTTCCAATATAAGGATGTTTCAAACTAACCATTTCCTTTTGCATATTAACAAGTACCTTCTTTGCTTCTTCATCATATTTTGAAAACATATAAATCCTCCCATTATTATTCTATTCATATAATGATAAAAAAACAAAAAAATTAAACAACAAAAATAATACAAATTTCCAAAAAAAAGAAGATGCATCAGCATCTCCAAAACTAATCTCTAATATTTAAAAGAATGAACACAACTATAGCCAAAACAGCAAGAGCTATTCCAAGCCATAAACTGCCAAACATAAACATAAATACTGAGAAAGAAACAATTAACAATGTTAACACTAATTTAAATATAAACTTAAACCATTCTCCATACTTAACATCACTAATAGAAAGTGAAATAAGTAAAAGTACACTAGTAGGTGCAACAAACATAACTAAGCTATATAAATTAGCAAACATTACACTAATAATTGAAAGAACAGCACTATCTGTATAAACAGAAGTAACACTATAAAGTACTGAATAAGCTAAATAGTAATAATCAACATAGAAAATACTATTAATGATGGTATATAATCCAGAAAGAGCAACATTAAACTCATCAGTTGCACTAAGCAGCAATGAAGTAACAGGAGTTATAACTGGATTATAATAAATAAATACAAATAAACTACAAGCCAAAATTGTAAGAATAGCAGGAACAACAAATTCCTTAATACCATCTACAAATCCTTCAAAACACTCACTAGCCTTAACTCTATAAACAATAGCAAGAACTATCATAGCAATAATAAGTATCATTGAATAAACTTGGAATCTAACCGGAGTATTCCATGCACCAAGTGCATCAACACCACCAAATAATTTATTTAATATCTCAAAACCACCAATCTTAAAGCCAGTCCAAGCTTCATGAGCAGTACTAAATACATTAGAACCAAAAATTCCTTCCCATGAAGTAGTACCAATAAAGAATACTAACATAACTATTCCAATAATAATTAATGCTGGCATAGCAGTACGTTCTTTCTTTTCTTTTTTAAGAGCCTTTTTACTAGAACTCTTAACAGCACTTTTAGACTTATTCTTCTTATTCTTATCAGATTTAACTACAGCTTTCTTAGAATCAAACTTAAAGTCTTTTTTCTTACAATACATAAGTACAAAAATAATCAAAGCAAGAAGTCCAACCACTAAGAAAATTAATTTAGGTACAAATTGATCAAAAGTTTTAAGATTTAAAACATTATTATTGATACCATATAAAGTACCAGCAAAAGTAGCACCATACATACCAATAAGAGTAGCACCTAAAGTAGCACTAAGAGCAACTAACTTATCATAACCAATCTTAACAAGTAAACTAATTAAAATTGGAAATACAACTAAAAACCCTAAATCAAGACCAGAAATAGATGAAATAATAGCCATTCCAACAATAGTACTAATCAAAACACCTTTTTCTTTTCCACTAGCCTTCGAAGACAATAACTCTAAAACTTTATCATATGCCCCAGTAACTTTAAGAACACCATAAAATGCTCCAACTAGAAGAACATATACTACAACAGTTCCAAATCCAGAAAATGTTTCAAGTAAAACTGATAAAATAGAAACAAATCCAATTTGATAAGAAACTTGAGCCTCTGTACCAGTTATACTGTAAATAATAGGTACAATCCAAGACATCAAAATATAAGCTAGAATTACTATTCCTACAGCCTTAAATAAATTGTTCTTTTTCATTTCTTTACCTCCTGATATAATTATTACACTTTTAGCAAAAAAAATAAAGAAAAAAAGCAAAAAAACCCCATTTTTTCATTATTTTCTCACAAAAAAAGGAGAAATATCTCCTTAAACAATACTAATATAACTTAGCTCCCGCAGGAATATTATCATCAACCATAATAAGATTAAGTCTTTCGCTATCATCTTCCATATGAACAGCAGAAATTAACATACCGCAAGAATCAATTCCCATCATCTTTTTAGGAGGCAAATTAGTAATAGCAATCAAAGTCTTTCCAACAAGTTCAGTAGGTTCATAATATTCACGAATACCACTTAAAATAATACGTTCATCACTAGTTCCATCATCTAAAACAAACTTCAAAAGCTTCTTAGAACCTTTAACCTCTTCACAAGACTTAACTTTAACAGCACGAAAATCGCAACTACTAAAATCATCAAAACTAACGTAATCACTAAAAATAGGTTCAATCTTAACATTATCAAAAATAATTGGACTTTTCTTAGAAACAGTTTCAGAAATACTACTACCCCCAAGAGGTTTCATAGTAGGAAACAATATAACTTCACGAATAGTCTCACAACCAGTAAGCATCATAACAAGTCTGTCAATTCCCATACCCATACCACCAGCAGGAGGCATACCATATTCAAGAGCCTCAACAAAATCTAAATCCATTTCATTAGCCTCATCATTACCTAAATCTCTTTCCTTTACTTGAGCCTCAAATCTTTCATATTGATCAATAGGATCATTAAGTTCAGTAAATGCATTAGCATATTCCCCACCAACAATGAAAAGTTCAAATCTTTGAGTAAATCTAGGATCCTTAGGATCTTTCTTAGCAAGAGGACTTATCTCAATAGGATGACCAATTATAAAAGTAGGTTCAATAATAGTTTCTTCAACATACTTTTCAAAGAAAGCATTAACAATATGTCCATATGCAAAATGTTCTTCAACCTCAATACCATGTTCCAAAGCAATTTTCTTAGCATCTTCAAAACTCATATCATCAAAGAAATTAATACCAGTCTTTTCACGAATGGCATCAACCATATGAAGTCTTTTAAACTTAGGTTTTAAACTAATCTCATGACCACGCCATTTTATATCATAAGTACCAAGAACTTCCATCGCAGCATTACCAATAATATTTTCAGTAAGTTCCATCATACCATCTAAATCAGAATAAGCCTTATATAGTTCAATAGTAGTAAACTCAGGATTATGATTCTTATCCATACCCTCATTTCTAAATATTCTACCTATTTCATAAACAGCATCCATTCCTCCAACTAATAATCTCTTAAGTGGAAGTTCAGTCGCAATACGAAGATACATATCAATATCTAAAGTATTATGATGAGTAACAAAAGGTCTAGCAGCAGCACCCCCTAAAATAGTTCCTAAAATAGGAGTTTCAACCTCAGTATAACCAAGCTTATCCAAATAATTTTGAATAGATCTAATAATCCTTGGTCTCATAAAAGCAACCTTACGAGATTCCTCATTCATAATCAAATCAACATATCTTCTTCTAAATCTTTCCTCAGTATCAACAAGTCCATGAAATTTTTCAGGAAGAGGACGAAGAGCCTTAACTAAATGTTCATACTTAGTAGCACGAACAGTAAGTTCTCCCATATGTGTCCTCATCACAGTACCAGTAATACCAACAATATCACCAAGATCACTTTTCTTAAAGATTTCATAAGAATCCTCACCAATATTATCAATCTTAACATAAACTTGAATTTGACCAAACTTATCTTGAACATTGATAAAACCAGCCTTACCCTTACCTCTCTTAGTCATAATACGTCCAGCAATTACAACAGGAACATCCATTCCTTCAAGTTCTTCTGCACTCATTTCACTATACTTTTCTTTAATCTCCTTAGAATTAGAAGTCACTTCAAAACTATGTCCAAAAGGATCAATTCCCATTGAAGCCAAATTCTTAGCCTTTTCTCTCCTAATTAACTCTTGTTCACTAAATTGTCTCATTTTTTCTCCTCCTTCAAATAAAAAAGTTAATGACAAAAGGGCGAACAAACGCGGTACCACCTTTCTTATCATTAACTGATATCTCTAAACAATAACGGATTACCCGGGCCAAAGCCATTTCCACAGTTTTTAATATTTAAAGTCTATTATTAGGTTCCAGCACACCCTAACTCTCTATAAATAGTATCAATAAATACTCGTGTAAAAACACCTGCTTCATCAATTTATGGATTTAATTTATCACTTAAAACGATCTTTGTCAAGCAAAAATCAAAAAAAATAGAACAAAACATCACTCATTCAAAAAACTAACATCTCTCTCAATAAGAGACAAAACATCAAAAAATTCTTCCTCACTAGAACAATTAGTAATCATACTTTTATACCTCTTCACACCAGGAATACCCTTTATATACCAAAGAGCATGCATTCTAATTTCCAAAAGTGCAACCTTTTCATTATTATATTTCTTCAAAAGCAAATAATGCTTCTTTATCATATTAATCTTATCAATAAAACTAGGTAAGGGAATAATTTCTCCATTTTCAATATATGAAACACACTCCTTAATAAACCAAGGATTACCTAAAGTAGCACGACCTATCATAACAGCATCCACTCCTGTTTCATCAAACATTCTCTTAGCATCATAAATAGTCTTAACATCACCATTCCCAATAACAGGAATAGAAACAGATTCCTTTACCTTTTTTATAATACCCCAATCAGCATTACCACTATAACCCTGTGCCCTAGTTCTACCATGAATAGCAATAGCACTAGCACCAGCTTCCTCACATTTTTTAGCAACCTCACAAGCATTTATTGAAGTATTATCCCAACCACTACGAATCTTAACAGTAACTGGAGTACTAACCGAAGAAACAACAGAAGAAACAATCTCCCCAATCTTATTAGGATCTTTCAAAAGAGCACTACCAGCCTGACTCCTTAAAGCAATTTTAGGAACAGGACACCCCATATTAATATCAATAATATCAGGATGATAATTATCCTCAATATACTTAGCAGCCTTAACAAAAGAAGAAACATCATTACCAAAAATTTGAATACTAATAGGACGTTCTTCCTCATTAAAATTAATTAAATCAATAGTCTTAGAACTACCATAAACAATACCCATAGAACTAACCATTTCAGAATATATAAGACCCGCTCCCATTTCCTTAATTATAGTCCTAAAACTTATATTAGAAACCCCAGCCATCGGGGCAAAAACAATTCTATTATTTATTTCAACATTACCAATCTTAAACATACCTAAACTCCTTAAATAGAAAAAAGAGGATTATTCCTCTTCATCCAGAACAGCTTCCTTTAAAGCCTCTTTATTCATCTTAGAATAACCCTTAATACCCTTTTCCTTAGCTATTTCCTTTAATTCATCAAGAGTCAATTCAGTAGTTTCATCACTCTCTTCTTCCATCATATGACCATGTTCCACTAAATACTCAATTTGTTCCTTAGTAAGAGTTTCATATTTAGCAAGATTAGTAGCAATCAAATCAAGAAGATCTTTATTGTCTTTAAGAATTTTTTCAGTCTTAGCATAACATTCATCTATAATCTTTCTAATTTGTTGATCAATCTCAAACGCAACTTGATCAGAGAAATTACGAGACTTATTATAATCCCTACCAAGGAATACACTAGATTCACTTTGTTCAAGTTGAACAGGACCAAGTTCACTCATACCATATTCACATACCATAGCACGAGCAATTTTAGTAGCACGTTCAATATCATTTTCTGCACCAGTAGTTATATCATCAAAAATAAGTTGTTCTGCAACACGTCCAGCCAAGAACGTACAAATAGTTTCAGTAAGCTCATTCTTGGTAGTATGCATTTTTTCCTCTTCACTTTGAATATTAGTATAACCACCAGCCATACCACGAGGAATAATTGTAACTTTTTGAACAATATTAGAATTTTCTTGTTTCATACCAGCAACAACATGTCCAGCCTCATGATAAGCAGTAATTTTCTTATCCTTTTCACTAACTTTTCTACTCTTTTTAGCAGGACCCATTAAAACACGATCATGAGCCTCATCAATCTCACTCATAGTAATTTCAGTCTTATCACGCCTAACAGCAAGAAGAGCAGCCTCATTAAGTAAATTTTCAAGATCAGCTCCACTAAAACCAGAAGTCCTATTAGCAAGATATTTCAAAGTAACATCCTTAGCCAAAATCTTATTCTTAGCATGTACTTTTAATATAGCTTCTCTTTCTCCAACATCAGGTAAAGACACAGTAACTTGTCTATCAAATCTACCTGGTCTAAGAAGAGCGGGATCAAGAACATCAGGTCTATTAGTCGCAGCAATAATTATTATACCTTCATTAGCACCAAAACCATCCATTTCAGTAAGAAGTTGATTAAGAGTTTGTTCCCTTTCATCATGACCTCCACCAAGACCAGTGCCACGTTGACGACCAACAGCATCAATCTCATCAATAAATATCAAACACGGAGCAGTCTGTTTAGCTTGCTTAAACATATCACGAACACGACTAGCACCAACACCAACAAATAACTCCACAAAATCAGAACCACTTATGTAATAAAATGGAACATTAGCCTCACCAGCAACAGCACGAGCAAGTAAAGTCTTACCAGTACCTGGAGGACCTACTAAAAGCACACCCTTAGGTATCCTAGCACCAAGTTTTTGAAACTTCTTAGGATTCTTTAAGAAATCAATAAGTTCTTTAACTTCATACTTTTCTTCAACAAGACCAGCAACATTATCAAAAGTAACCTTATCCTTATCAGAATGAAGTTTAGCACGACTCTTACCAAAATCAAACGATTTATTAGCACCACCAACTTGTCTAGTAAGAAAATAAAATGCAAAACCAATCAAAAGTACAAAAGGCAAGAAATTAACAATAACCTTCAAAATAGAAGTTCCTTCAGGATCCTTATTAACAGTAACCTTTAAATCATTATCATTACTAACAGAAAGTATCTCAGAAACAATACTATCAGAATAAGGAACCCTTAAACTAAACTCTTCATTACTCTTGTATCCCTCAAGCTTACCAGTAACCTCATATATAGCAGAAGTCTGCTTAGGAGTTATAGTAAGTTCAGTAACCTTTCCACCACTTAAATCTTTCATAAACTCATCATAAGTTAAACTATTTTCCTTACCACCAATAGAATTTAATATTAAAAATATAGCAATAAAGAAACAAAAAATTAAACCATATGATATAAAATTCTTCTTATTATCCTTTTTCAACATAATTCCTCCTTCTTAATAATACCTTAGTATTATATCACACTTTTCATCCTTTTGAACATCAAACTTAGATTTTTTAAGACCAGGAAGCCAAACTATCTTATCAGTAGAATCTACAACCACCGGCCACAAATCCCTTTGATTCAAAGGAACCTTACTATCAATAAAAATATCCTTTATCTTTTTAGAACCATTAAGACCTTTAACCCTCATCTTATCACCAGATTTCCTAGTCCTAACATGAAGAGGAAGCACAACATCATTACTACTAAGTCTACAATAATTATTGCTATTAGAAGAACATTCATTAACAACTCTTATATTCTTACCATTAGGTAAATTAGCATAATCAGAAAGCTCAATCTCATAATTATCAATCTGCTCGGTTTCTCTCTTAAAATAAATCTTATCATAACTCTTAATAACCTTAACAGCATTAGGTAAATAAACACTACTATTAGCACGATTAGAATAAACCAAAGACTTAATCAAATCAGTATGAACATCAGAAATAAGAATCATATCATCCTCATAATACCCCTCAAGAAGTCTATTAATAAGCTTACTCTGAATAACACTATCAAGTTCTTTAAACTTAACTACATCAATATAATTATCATTATACAAAGTCCTAGCACTCTCATCAGTAACCATAGACAAATAATTATCGCATTCAAACAAAATTTCACTATACTTAAGAAACTTCAGATGAACATTCTTATCCTCTCTCTTAAGAAAAGGAAGAATTTCCTTACGGTACCTATTACGAGTATATTTATCAGAAAAATTAGACTTATCAACAGCATACTCAATACCATTATCTTTATCATAGTTAAGAAGTTCCTCTTTAGTAACATATACAAAAGGCCTTACAATAGAATAATCATCATGAACAGAAATCTTCTTAAAACCAGCATATCCACCAAGAGTAGATCCTCTAACTATCCTCATAAGAACAGTTTCCATCAAATCATCACCATGATGAGCAGTCATTAAATACTTAGCATTATACTTATGAACAAGATCCTCAAAAAAATTATATCTAAAATTCCTAGCTTCATTATGAAAATTATCATCACCATAATTATTAATAATCATCTTCTCAAAAATAACATCATTCAAAAAACAAAACTTCTCAAGCCATACCATCTCATCATCACTTTCAGCACGTAACTTATGATTAACATGAGCACAAATAATAGAAAGATTTAACTTTTTTCTAAATTTCAGAAGCAAATCCATAAGAGCCATAGAATCCGGTCCCCCAGAACATCCCAAAACAATAACATCATCTTTCTCTAATAAACTAAGTAAAAACTTATTCACATCTTTCAAAATCATCACCACTCATTAAAAACATATATTACATCAAAGTACAAAAATAATCAATAGAAAATAATAACATAAGTTATTACTTCATTCTAATAATATATTCATCATCTCCAGAATACAAAAACTTCTCCCTAGCATACTTAGCAACATATACAGGATCCTTAAGTTTCTTTACCTCAGATTTTAAAACCTCTTCCTCTTCCTTTAAATTACCAAGTTTAACATTAAGTTCCTTATTTTCATTTTTCATAACATGAACATCTTTTAAAATAGTACCAACAGAGTATAAAACATAAGCATTTATAGAAAAACAAAAAATAGTAACCAATATTATACGCTTTACCCTTTTTTTTCTAAGTTTCTTAGAACTTTTCTTTGCCATGATTTATTCACCACCTTACACTATCTCATAATAAATAATAACAAATTAACTATTAAATTTCAATAAAGACGACAAAAAAAGAATATACTTGACACTATAAGTGTCTAAATACATTCCTAGATAAACAAAAACCAAATATAAAAAATAAAAATAAATAAATATGTAAAACACAATAATTAATAAAAAGCATACCCATAAAAAACAAAAACATTATCAGAAAACTAAAAATAACATTAAAAATAACCTTATATCTAGAATACACCAAATATCTTTTAAAAAACTTAAATAAAAAGCAGTAAACAAACCCCCATATAAAAGAAAACAAAAAAGAAAAAATCTGTTCATTAAGTATCATTTAAAAAGCTTATCAAACAAAGAACTCTTTGTCCCCTTTTTTACATTATCAAAATAAGCAAAACTATCAACATTACCCTTAATAGAAACAATACCATCCTTAGTATCAAGACGAACTATCTCAAGACCATTACCCTTAATAGCCAAATAACCCATACTAGTATCAAGTAAAAATTCCTCTTCATCAAAACTTTCAATCTTATTTACTCCAGTAATATAAATCAGTTTTCTTTCATTAACACTAATACCATGATTATAACTAATATTTTCTGCAAATTTATCCATATCTTCTCCTCCTAACAAATTTTATGCAAAAAGAAAAAATATATACAAAAAAAAACACCTTATCGGTGTTAATTCCTATTCCTCAGCAGTATTATATGCTTCTAAAATAGCTTCTTCAAATAATGCACGTGTTTCAGGATTGATTGGATGTGCTATATCACGATAATCCCCAGTCGGAGTCTTTCTACTTGGCATAGCTATAAATAATCCATCTTCACCTTCAATGATACGAATATCATGAATTGCAAAACAGTCATCAATTAGAACTGATGCAATCCCCTTCATGCGAGATCCTTCCTTTTCAATTTTACGTACACTTACTGATGTAATTTTCATCGACAATCCTCCTTTTTAAAAGCAAACCGCTTCTACTACAATTTTATATTAATAACACAACAAAAGTCAATAGATTTACTAATATTTTAAACGAAAATGCCATAAAACAATTAAAAAAGCAAGACACTATTTAACTATTGTTTAGGATAACTATATCTCGCAATAAATATTATAACTCATTTTACTAAATTTATGTCATTTTTTACATAATAACTAAGTAAAGCAATAATAAACTATAAATACAAAAAAAATAACAATTATCTAAATATCAATTTCTAAAACACCAATAAGAACATCCGAATAAGAAAAAGATCTAATCAAATCACCAGTATCAATAGTAAAAACAAATTTATAACAACAAGTAATAGTTCCAGAGAATTCTTCAATTTGATTTCTACTACCATTATATCTAAACATAACCTCTTTCCCTAAAAACTTACTTACCCTTTCTTTAACCAAATTAATCATCTAGGATACCCCACATACATAGTACCATTAGTAATAATCCCCCCTATACCATCTTTACCATACTTAGTTCTAGACAAAATCTTAATCAAATCAATTGGCTCATTCTTATTAGACAAACATATAGAAGACGCAATAATCGCAGGATCAAGAGCATGAATATTAATCCTTCTAGGACTTGAAGCAAAATTAGAACCAGCCTTAATAAGTTCTTCATAATCAGACTGACAAGCACCAGCAACTATAATAAGCTTTTCATGGTCCTTCTCATATTCCCTAGCAGCCTTAACAGCCTTAATAAAATTCTTACTATTCTTATACTTAGAAATCTCTTTATAATCCCCATCACTACCCTCATAATAAGCATCATGACCAGTAATAACAAGAACATCTGGATTTATATCACTAAGATAATCCTTAATCTTTAAATACACCCCTTCCTCAGAACTAACAACACCATAACAATAAATATTCATATCCTTATAAAACTTTATACATCTATTAAGATAATCCCTATCAGCATCAATATGAAGAACTTTTCCAGGAAGATAAAAATAACGATCCCTATTAAGATCCAAAGTATTACTCATATTATCAAACAAACTCCTATCATCCTTATATAATTCTTCCTTACACTCCTTACAAATAACCAAATCATCCAAAGGTGCATCCGCAAGAAGTCTTACATTAACACCCTCTAAAATAGCTATATCACCAGCAAGTTCCTTAACCTTAAAAACCATATCATTATTATAAGAACTCCTAGTAACATAATCACCAACATTAAAAAGCATATGATTACCTCCTACTAATCATATGCTAAGTTCATTAGAAATTTCACAAAAAATATTAACAGCAAGCTCTTCAGCCCGAACACTTAAATCAAATCCATACCTATCAAGAACTTTAGAAACAATATCCAAATCATAACCTCTTAAATTATTCCTAAGAGTCTTTCTTTTAAACCTAAAACTATCATAAACAAGTTTATAAAACAAAGACCTATCACGAATAAAAAGCTTTTCCTTAGGATAAAAAGATACAATAACACTATCAACATTAGGTCTAGGATAAAAACTGTTTCTACTAACAACAAATTCCCTTTTAACAACAAAATTATAATTAAGAAAAACAGTAAAAGAACCATAATCCTTAGTACCAGTCCTAGCACAAAACCTATCCCCAACCTCTTTTTGAACCATTATCCTAATAAGATCAAAAGAAACATCCAAATCAATGATCCTTTCAATAATCGGAGTAGTAATATAATATGGTAAATTAGCAATAAGATACAAATGATCATAAGAAAAAGTTCCCAAATCACTCAAAACATCTCTCTTTAAAAAATCATCAAAAATAATATCAACATTATCATAATCACCAGTATTAAACAAAAGCCTTTCCTTAACATCTAAATCTATCTCATATCCCAAAACATGATCAAATTTCTCACACAAAAACTTAGTAAGTCTACCATCACCACATCCAACCTCAATAACTAAAGAATTAGGCTTAACATCAATATCAGAAACAATCTTTCTAACAACATTAGTATCAACTAAAAAATTCTGACCAAATTTTTTCTTAAAATTAAAACTATCCATAATGAATCACCACCATCATTTTAACAAAATAAAAAGAATAAGGCAAACCCCTAATCAAGTGTGCCTTTTTCCTTATATACTATATCATTATTCTTAAATGTAAAAAGTTCATAATTATTACCATCAATAGACAAAGTCCATTCATCATCAAAAACTACTCTATAACGACTTTCAATTTTCTTCTTAAATTTAGGCCAAACACCCTCTACATCATAAAACTTAGCTTTTAATCTATATCTAAATGGAAAATACGATAATGTCCTTTTATCAGAAACACTTTCTTCATTAACTATTTTTACTTTATCATTATTTAATGAAATTTGTAAATATGTATAACCAGAACCACCAGAAATAACATAAGCATAACCCTTAAACTTAACAACAAAAGCACTTGAATAAACACCATATATATCTATCAAATCTCCATTTTTTCTCATACCAAATATATCCAAGTCATCATCACAAAAGTGGGGCAAATTATAAATATCAACATCATCACATTTAGAATTCTTCAATATCTCTTTTAAACTACTCATTTGCTCATCACTCAATAAATCTTGAGAAGTAAAAGCAGAAGTAAAAATATAAAAATAACCCAAAAGAAAAATAAAAAATAAAACAATCCCAAAAATCAAAAAAAATTTACTATTCTTAAACATAAAATCACCACCACCATTTTATCAAAATAAAAAGAATAAGGCAATCACTCTTCCTTACTCTTAGAAACCTTCTTAGATTTTTTCTCAACCACTGCTTCACTATCATCATCAGAAACAACTTCATCACTCACTTTATTTTCCTTAACTACTATTTTTTTCTTCTTATTAACAATATCACAAATTAACAAAAGAACATTCGCACCACCTATCATATAAAGCATAGCCTGTATAGAAGCCAAATTATCAGCAAAATAAGCAGGATTAAAATTAATACCATATCTATAATATAAAATCATATTCTTATCAAACATTGCTCTTAAACAAACAACAATTATAAAAATAAATACAAATACAGATACAAAATTAAATAATAAATTATCCTTTACAAACTTACTTCTAGTAATTAAAGTAATAATAAATACAAGTAAAACAAAACCAAATGGAATAAAGACATCAACCGCATCAGTCAAAGGTTTTTCAAGTCTACCATAAGTAGTCATAATACCATAAAACACAAGACCAAAAGCTGCAATAAATAAAATATACTTAAAAAATCCAAAAAAACCACTTAATATTCTTTTCATTAGCTATTACCTCCATATTCACTCACATACCAATCTGCTATATCATCAAGAAGAGAAGCAATAAGCTTATAATTATCAACAGTAAGATCATACTCGTTTTGAAGCTTATTATATATAGTACCACGAGTAATATCAGTAACAAAACCATATGAACTATTGCCAAGTTGAGAATGCACTAAATAATCAGAAATATCAATAATATTTTCTCTCTTTTCATCAACAATCTTCTTAGTTTCAGCAAAAGACTTACCACCATCTATATTCTTATATATCATAGATATATTATATGGAATATTAAAAACACACTTACTATTATATTCCTTAAGAACTTCATTATTAGCATTATAAATATCAAGAGTAGTTATAGACTCCTTAGTATCAAGCTTAGCAAAAGTTCCTTTATTAAGAGAACTAACACAAGACTCATAATACTCATAAATAGGCTTAGCAGTAGTACTATACCTAGCACTTTTATAATTAACAGATTTCATCTTCTTATCGACCTTTTTAAGCATCTTCTTATAATTATTATAATCACTATTTTTAGTATAATCTACACTATAAGAATAAGACACTTCCTTATAATGATAAAAATTAGATATCAACAAAAACGACATTAAAGCCAAACATATAACAAGAACACTATTCGCAAGAACAGTTAAAAATTCAGTAACAACTTCTTTCATTCATATTCCTCCTTAAACATTTATATTAATCTTAAATTTAAACTTAGAATCCTTACCTAAATTTAAGCTCCACAACTTAACACTATATTTACTAGTAGTATTGCTAGGACAATTAGTATCATACAAACTAAGCTCCCTAATATTACCTAAATTACCCTCCTGAACAACAACATTATCTTTATATAAAGCATAACTAATCTTAGTCATATCAACATTCTTATTATCAAAATCAAGAGCAAACAAACTAACAGAATAATTCAAACTAACAGGATTTTTATTACTAACAGAAAAATCATAAGAATATGCCTTTTCTAAACTATTATACTTATCAAAAGATGATATAACTCCACCATAATCACTATTAGAATGAACCACAAACAAATCATATTTAACAGTAGTAACATTCCTCTTATCAGATAAATCCTTATCTAAATAGGCAAATCCAAAAAAGATAGAAAATATAGAAAGCAATATCAAAAGCACTGATAAAAATATCAAAAATCCAGTTCTACGTCTCCTTGCTTTATCATTCTCATAAATGATATCAGAAGTCCCAAGTTTACTATGGAGTTCATCATCTCTAACCTCTTCTTGAAACATCATATCAGAAGCAGAAACATTAAAATCACTCTTCTTCTTCATCCTTAACCACCTCATTAAGTTTCTTCCTAGCATCCTTAGTACGTTCATCTTCTAAAGTAACCTTTTTTCTTTTTCTAACAATCATCTTAAACATCTTCATAATATCATAAATAACAACACCTAAACATGGAAGAATAACTGCAACAATCCAACCAGTTTTACTAACTAAAAACTGTTGAATATATCCAGCCTTAGGAATTTTCAAAAGAACCTTACCAAGAACATTCTTACCAGAAGTTATCTCACTATCTGCAGTATTATTATTATCCCCTTTTGTCTTATAAGAATACTCATCATTAACCTTAAAAGCCTCTTGAACACGGTGAGTAATAGTAATACCACCATTCTTTTCAGAAATAAAAGTAATAACATCACCTGTATTATACCTATTTTGATCCTCTTTATAAGTAATAACAATATCTCCAGCCTTTATCGTAGGATACATACTTTGAGTAAGAATAGTATAAAAGTTAACCTTTACATCACCAAGCTTATCATTATTAGCAAGAACATTTACCCTAACAATATAAACTAAAATCAAAAGAATCAAAAGAACTAATACAACAAATATTGCAGAAGAAATAATCTTTAAAATTCTATTAATTACATTTTTCACACTAACCAATCCTTTCTACGCATAATAAGCATTAACAGCAATCCTACACCCAAAAGACAAAGGATTTTCAGAAACACTAGCAGAAGAAGAAAGCCACATTCTAAAAACATAATTACCTAAAAATTTACTAGATACCTTCTTCCTATAAATAACTTTACCACCAGGACGATACTCACTATCAGGTAAATCACTAAAATTACTTACCTTACTTCCAGTAACAGAAGCAGCTCTACCATTTTCAGTTAAATAAACTCTTACATCCTTTTCCCTAATAGTATTCCCAGGACTAGGTAATAAAGAAATCTCATAAATAATATTTCCTTTCTTCTTTTTCAATAATGAAGAAATAGAAAAATCAAAGAATTCCTTATCCCCATTAAGACTCATTCCAATATCATCAGAAGTAGGATACACATTCTTCATATTAATATAATTAGATCCTTCATTAAAAGAAAACATAACAGAACCAACAGTAGAATCTATACCACCACCATGCGAAGGCTTATTATCTTTATTACCACCTTTATTATTTCCCTTATTGTCATTCTTATTATTATCTTTATGATCATCCTTATCCTTAACAGTGACATCAATACCCACATCAATCAAATTGCCCTTACCACCATTATTATAAGTATTAAAAACTGCAAAAGATATAGAAGATACCAAAAAAATCAAACATATTAAAAACAACAATATTAAAAAGAAATATCTCCTATCTTCATCATCCTTAACAGTCAAAACATCATCAGCAACCTGATCAGCCACAATTCTCTCTTGAAAAGAGAACTTTTCCTTATCTTCCTTCACATAATCACCTACTATTATACTTATACTAATATACTACCACAAAAAGCAAAAATTTAAAAGAAGAAAAATAACAAAAAAAAACATATTTACATAAAAAAAACTTCCGAAGAAGTTTTAAATTTCATTAAGCTGTAGCTTGAGCAGCAGCAACAGTTATTTTGAAAGAATAAGTTTCAGAACCAGTTGCTTTCTTTTGTTCTACTCCAGTTTCACTTGTAGTAGCATTTTCTCCAGTAGTATCAGTAGCAGTTGGTAATTTATAATCATCAGCAACATAAGCAACGATACTATATTTATCAACTTGACCAGAAGTAGTAAGTTGACCACTAGTTAAAGCATACTTAGTAACTAAACCATAAGTACCAGCTTTACTTGCAAGTGATGCGATTGTAACACCAGCAGTGGCAGTACCAACTACAGGTTCACCAGCACCATTTTTAACAACTACTTTAATAAAATTACTCTTTAAAGTAGCACCTTCACTGATACTAGAAATACCTAAATCATAATTAAAAGTAATTCCAGCAGATGTTCCCCAAGTACCAGTTACAGCAAAATCTGCCTTAGTATCAGTTGAAGCAACACCTTTTGCATCACTCATTGGATATTTATTTTCGACAGTGAAGTTATTAGTATTAGCATCATCAAAACTTAAATTGATTTGACCAGCAGTAATGACATTTTCTTTTGTACCAGTACCAGTAAATGAATACATAGCAAACGAAACACCAACAACTGCAATAACTAAAACTAAAATACCAACGATTGATAGAATTAAAGTCTTTTTATTGTTATTTTCCATAATTTCTCCTTTCATAAATTTTTAAGATACATCCAATTATTGAATTGGAGTAACAGCTGAATCAACATTAACTTTTGCTTTATAAGTTTTACCTTGAATAGTAGCAGCATCAACATCATCAGCAACCCACATTCTAAGTACGAATTTAGAAGTTTTGCTAGCTTCACCAGTAGCAGTATATTTGTCACTACCATCATAAAGCTTTTTAGATGTAGTACGAGTGGCATCAGCAGCTAAAGCACTAACTTTTGTTGGAGCTAAAACATCAGTAGCATCCTTAGTTAAGTAAACTTTTACTTGTGCATCAGTAATAGTATTGTTAGTATCTGGTGTAAGAGTTACAACATAAGGTATTGTTAGAGCATTACTAGCATGTGTAGCAACTGTAAAATCAAAAGTTTTATTTGCTCCAGATAATGCTTTACCAGTAGCATCAGCAATTGGTAGAGCATCAGTTATATTAATAGCATTAGTAGGTTCAGTATAACTTACCATAACTGTACCAGTTGAAATTGAATTAGCATCAGTTTCAAAACTAGTTGAATAAATAGCAAACGAAATACCAACTACTGCAACTACTAAAATAGCAACTCCTAGAACAGACAACAATACTTTCTTTTGATTGTTTTCCTTCATTTCCATAACTTTCCTCCTTTACTATAACAATAGTACAATATCAAAAAACAAAAATCAATATTTTTTCATCTTTTTTTTCATCTTTTTTTCACAATAACAAAAAAAAACGCATATTTTGCGTTTAATAACCATATCTTACAATGTCAAATTTTACATTACTTACACTCGAAACAGGAGAGCTAGCCCTTGCACTAGTCTTAAGTAAGTCAACCATATTACCACTTACACCTCTATCCATTACAATAGCATACATTCCATCTGGATCATAAGCATTAACATTTATTCTAATAATACTACCACAAGGTATAGTAGAACTCATAGCAACTATCCTAACTTTACCATATTCCTTATCATTATAATAAATATTCCCATTCCTAGCATCTTGCCCATTACAACCTAAACGACCACTACACTCTGGACAATCAGGACCATAATGCACAAGTTTTCCAACAAAACTAGTAGGATAATACCTAGAATTAGAAACAGCAGCCTCAAAACTATTATACATAACCGTAGATAAAGTTTTCTTATCTAATTTTTGAAAAGAATTAACAAGCTCCTTAGTCGAAACAGTTTTATCCATATTTATATTAATAGCTTTAGAACCCTTAAAAGTCTGATTATCTACACTAATAACCCCTACAACACCAGCACATATAAAGACTACCCCAAAAATATATAAAACCGAAGCAACCACAAGTTTACTAGTGCTTAATTTTAATTTACTTTTCTTCGCCAAAAAAGCCACCTCCAAGTAACTAAAATATTATCACATTTTTATATCTAAGTCAAACAACTTACAAGCATTACCAGTAGTTACCAGTTTAGCTTCTTCTAAAGAAACCCCAAGAAGCTTAGCAACATAAGAACAAATATAACTAACATTACAAGGTTCATTTACCTCTCCTCTATAAGGAGATAAATAAGGAGAATCAGTCTCAAAAACAATCCTAGAAAGACCAACACTTTTAACAACTTCACCAAGTTTACTATTTTTAAAAGTCACAACACCACCGATACCCAAATAATATCCCAAATCAATAAACTTCCTAGCAACTTCAATACTACCAGAAAAACAATGAATAACACCTTTAAGATCATATTCTTTCAAAATATTATAAGTATCAAGAAAAGCATCCCTAGTATGAATAACAACAGGAAGATTATGTTTAACAGCTAAATCAAGTTGTCTCCTAAAAAGACTAATCTGAGCATCTCTATCTTCCTTGCCATAATGATAATCAAGTCCAATTTCCCCTATCGCAACAACTCTAGAATTACCAAGCATTGAATCAAGAAAAGAAAAATCATCCTCACTAACATCACCAGCACAACTAGGATGATATCCAGCACTCAAAAATATATTATTATACTTAACAATAAGTTCCTTATTTAATCTATTATCAATTAAATCACTACCACTAACAATCAAATACTTAACACCAACATCACCTGCTCTTTTTATAACATTATCAATATCAAAACCCTCATTAACCAAATGTAAATGCGTATCTATAAGCATAATACCCCTCCCAAAGAAAAAAGATACCCTAAAGTATCCTATTGCATTTTAATTTTCAAAACATAATAAAATAGTATTAGAGAATATAAAACATTCCAAATTGTCAAATCAAATACTATCATAGTTAAAAACAATACTACGGCCAATGCATTAACTGCGGTCATTCCCTTAGATAACATATGTATAGCTCCCTTCTTATTATTCCTAACTGCACTTTCATTATAAAAACAAATATCGAAAAACACAACAAAAAAAGAGCATAAACACAAAGGTTTACACTCAAACTTTACTATTACTAGACAATTCTTTCAAATAACACTTCTTGCTTATTAACATTAAACTCACATTTTTTACTAATATCATTAAAAGTAACATTAGATACTCCAAGTTGAGCAAATATCTTTTCACAAGTACTAGGTATAAATGGTTGAAGTAAAATACTACATACCCTTATAGCCTCAAGTAAATTATAAAGAACCTTTTCAAGCCTATCAAACTCACCATTCTTATATAAAATCCAAGGAGTAGTCTCATCAACATACTTATTACTTCTTCTAAGAACATCAAATATAAGAGCAAGAGCCTCATTAGCCTCATACTTGTCCATCTTTAAACAAAACTTTTCCTTAAGAGAATTAACCTCATCCTCAAACAAAGTATCTTCATCATAAGTATTTTTGTTAGAAACATGGCCATCAAAATACTTATTAGTCATTGCAATAGAACGATTAACCAAATTACCAAGAACATTAGCAAGATCACCATTAGTTCTTGCAATAAGTGCTTCCTCAGAAAAATTACCATCACTTCCAAAAGGAACCTCTCTAAGAACAAAATATCTAATAGCATCCACACCATATAAAGAAATATACTCTCTAGGATCCTTATAATTACCCAAAGACTTAGAAATTTTACCACCATTAACTATTAACCATCCATGCCCAAACACCTGTTTAGGAAGAGGAAGATTAAGAGCCATCAAAATACAAGGCCAAATTATAGCATGAAACCTAACAATTTCCTTTCCAACCAAATGCAAATCACAAGGCCAGTACCTATTAAATTTATTACAATCATCAGGATAACCAAGCGAAGTAATATAATTAGTCAAAGCATCAAGCCATACATAAATAACATGCTTTTTATCAAAAGGAACAGGAATTCCCCAATCAAAACTAGTCCTAGAAACACACAAATCCTGAAGACCTGGCCTAATAAAATTATTAATCATCTCATTTTTTCTAGAAATAGGAAGTAAAAACTCAGGATTCTCATCATAAAACTTAAGAAGCCTATCAGCGTACTTAGATAATCTAAAAAAATAAGCCTCTTCCTTTATTAAATGAACATCCCTACCACAATCAGGACACTTACCATCAACAAGCTGAGATTCAGTCCAAAAAGATTCACATGGCGTACAATAAAGACCAGAATACTCACCCTTATAAATATCACCCTGTTCATACAATCTCTCAAAAATCTCCTGAACACGTTTAACATGATAATCATCAGTAGTCCTAATAAAATAATCATAACTAATATCAAGAGAAGACCATAAATCCTTAGCATCTTCAATTATCTCATCAACATACTCCTTAGGAGTAACACCAGCATCCTTAGCCTTATTCTCAATCTTTTCACCATGTTCATCAGTACCAGTTTGAAAATAAACATCAAAACCAGCAAGTCTCTTATATCTAGCTATAGCATCAGCAATAACAGTAGTATAACAATGACCAATATGAAAATTAGCACTAGGATAATAAATAGGCGTACTAATATAAAACTTTTCCATAACATAACTCTCCTTTATAATAAATTTATGACAAAAAAAAGAAACATTTCTAAGGACGAAATATTTCCGCGGTACCACCTTAATTCAAAAAGCAACTCATAATAATAACGGTATTAACCGAGAAAATCCAGTTCCAGAAATCATACACAAAATAACAACATGTACTTATTTACACCATCCATAAGCTCTCTTAAACACACTATTATTTAAACTCTCCTTCATCACATTTATAAAATAAATTATAACACATATACTCATACTATTCAATGTATTTTCCTAAAAACTTAGCAGCAATAACACCAGTTTTCATAGAAAAACTATCAATTTCCCCCTCAAAAGACAAAATAATAACAGCACCAATCACATCACCATTACTAATAATTGGAGCAATAACATAACTAATATTTTCTACTATACCATCTATAATAGAAATATTAGAAATAGCCTTAGAACTAACAACAACTCTCTTTTGAATCATTTCATCAAGTTCCAAAGAAATAGTTTTATCAAAATAATTCTTTTTTAAATCACCAGACACCGCAACAATCTTATCCCTATCAACAATAATAACACTATTACCAATCTCAGAATAAATAGAATCAACATAATCCTTGTAAAAATCAGGTAAAGATGAAAGAGGAGAATACTTTTTCAAAACTATATTATCGCTATTTAAAAATATTTCAACTGATTCCCCATCCTTTATTCTAAGCGTTTTCCTTATCTCTTTTGGAATAACAATTCTACCCAAATCATCAATCCTGCGAATAACTCCCGTAGTCTTCATTCAGTAACCTCACTTTCACTAGTTTATTCTTCACAAAATGCAAAAAAATATTCTATTTTTCCAAAATAATTCATACTAATATTATAATATTTACTAGCAGACATATTGCATGGTAATTTTTACCAATTGTTGCGTTGAAACCACAAAAAAAGAACTATAAAAGTTCCCTTAATAAATCATTAAAATACATAACAACGTGCGAAGAAGCATCCTTATACATAAGCTTAATACCTAACATATTATTCCTATAAGAAAAAATAAAATTCTTATTAATCCCTATTCCCTTAACAAAAAACTCCTCATAATTAATACTCTCAGAAATTTTCTTATCAAAAAATACCTCTCTATATATATTATTATCAAAAACTCTTACAATTCCTATCCTACTAACAAAACTTTCAAACAATTGTTCATTCATATAAACAAACAAATCATCATCAACAGGCCCAAACCTATCTTCAAGTTCCTTTTTCACCTCAAGCAAACTATCATAAGAATCAATAGTATTAATCTTCTTATGAATCTCAATCTTAACATCCTCGTCAGAAACATAACTATCCTTAATATGAGAAGAAATATTAATATTAAGAGGCTCATCAGAAGAATCAGGAATTTCTTCTCCTTTAAGTCTTAAAACTTCCTCATTAAGCATTTTAAGATACATATCCATACCAACAGTATCAATAAAACCAGCCTGTTCACTACCAAGAATATCACCAGCACCTCTGATAGATAAATCCCTAGAAGCAATAGCAAACCCACTTCCAAGAGAAGTAAACTCCTTAATTACTCTAAGTCTCTTCATAGCCTGTTCAGTCAAAACCTTACCCTTTTCATACATCAAATAAGCATAAGCAAGCCTATCACTACGACCAACCCTACCACGAATTTGATAAAGTTGACTAAGACCAAACCTATCAGCATCAAGAACAATTAAACTATTTACATTAGGAATATCTACCCCAGTCTCAATAATAGTAGTACAAAGAAGAACATCAAACCTACCATTAGTAAAATCATTCATAACATTCTCAAACTGATCCTTATTCATCTTACCATGAGCAATTCCAAAAGAAATATCAGGAGCAAGAGTTTTTAAACTAGCAAGTTTCCCATCAATATCAAAAGTCCTATTATATAAAATAAAAACTTGTCCACCACGTCCAATCTCCTTATAAATAACTTCCCTAACAAGCTTCTTATCAAAAGGAACAACATACGTCGCAACAGACTTTCTATTTCTAGGAGGAGTCTCAATCAAAGACATATTCTTAATGCCCAAAACAGCCATCTGTAAAGTCCTAGGAATAGGAGTAGCAGTTAGTGTTAAAACATCAACATTAGACTTAATTTCCTTAATTTTTTCCTTATGTGCAACACCAAAACGCTGTTCTTCATCAATAACCAAAAGCCCAAGATCCCTAAAAACAACATCATTACTAAGACCACGATGAGTACAAAAAACAATATCAATAGAACCATCAAAAAGCCCCTTCAGAGTCTTAGCAATATCCTTAGAAGATACAAATCTATTAAGAACACCAATATTAACAGGATAATTCCTAAAACGATCCAAAGCAGATGTATACTGTTGATTACATAAAAGAGTAGTAGGACACAAATAAAGAACCTGCTTATTATCCAAAACAGCCTTAAACATAGCCCTAAAAGCAACCTCAGTTTTACCATAACCCACATCACCACACAAAATCCTATCCATAGGAACAGAACTCTCCATATCAGCTTTAATCTCAGAAATAGCCCTCAATTGATCAGAAGTAGCCTCATACTTAAACTCATTCTCAAAAAGTTGTTGAAGAGGAGTATCCTTGCTAAAAGCAAAACCCTTCCTAAGTTGCCTTTCAGCCTGAACCTTAATAAGACGACTAGCTTCATATTTAATCTTTTCTCTAATCCTTTGCTTAGTCTTAACCCAACTAGTACTATTAAGAGCATTAACATGAGGAACATAACCATCCTTACCATTATACTTACTAATAAGTTCAATTTTAGAAGCAGGAATATAAAGCTTATCTCCTTTAGCATACAAAATCTCTAAATAATCAGATAAAACTCCGCCTTTCTTAAGAACCTTAATACCATTATAAATACCTATACCATGAGTATTATGAACAACATAATCTCCAACACTTATCCTAGATAAATCACGTATCCTAGATGTATTCCTAAATCTAGTTTTCTTATACTTAACACTCTTCTTACCAAAAAGTTCATGATCAGATAAAAAAACATATTTAGAAACCTCAAACCCAGAAGAAAGATCACTCCTAACAACATTAACCTTACCATCATATATTGCATCAAAATCAGTAATCACATAAGGTAGAGAAATTCCCTCCAAAAACTCATTTATTCTACCAGTCGAAGTACATAAAACAACAGTCTTACATTCAGAAATAGAATCACTAATATACTTATTAATTAAAGAAAAATTCTCACCAAAAACAGGAACAGTAGAAACATCAAAAGAAACAAAAGATGACACATAATCAATATTAATAGGCATATCAAAATCAAAATAATATAAACTATCAAAAGACCTAAAATTCCTTATATCAAAATAATTAACCCCAGTATCAATATTAAACTCATAATCGGAAACAACCATCCTATCATAAGAAAACTTAATTTGCTCATAATCCTTAAATATAACAATAGGATTACCTAAATAATCACACAAACAAGAATCAAAATACCCAAACCTTTCAGAAAAAGGAATAATATTCACTAAAGACACATCAGAAACAGACTTTTGAGAAGAAACATCAAAAAATCTAATAGACTGAATATCATCTCCAAAAAACTCAACCCTAACAGGATTATCACAATTAACAGGATAAACATCCAAAACAAATCCCCTAAGAGCAAAATCCCCCATTTGCGATACAACAGAACATCTATTATAACCAATATCACATAATCTTTTTATAATATCATCATAAGAAAAAGAACCTCCAACAGAAAGATTAATACAGTTATTATTAAAACTATCAAGTGAAGGAAGTTTCTTTAAATAACCACGCATATCAGTAAAAACAATTTTTTTACCACCAGAAGCAATATCATTAAGAACATTAATCCTATCAATTCTAGCTTCTGGACTAATAGAAATATCATTACCTACAGAAATCTCATCATCCTCAAACAAAAGAACATCAGAATCACCACAATAATTATAAAGCTTTCTAGCCTCATATTCATTCGAAGTAACAACCAAAAAAGAACGATCCATCTTCTCAAAAAGATTCTTCAAAAAAATAACAAAAAAACCACCCGTAATATTAACAATACCTGTGTTATTTTTATATTCAAAATCAGCAATCTTCTTAAAAATATTCATAAGAACCACCTCTTAATTATACTTATTCATAACCTTATCAAAAGAAAAATTACAAAAATCATTTAATACATCACAAGTTCTAGGCAAAATAGAATCTATAAGAGCAAGATCATCTTTACTAAATTTACCTAAAACATAATCAGTAGCCTCCCCATTACTACTAGAAATCCCAATCCTAAACCTCTTAAACTCATTAGAACCCAAACACCTCTCTATATTCCTAAGACCATTATGTCCGCCACAAGAACCAAAAAGTCTAAGACGAAACTTTAAAAAAGGTAAATCTAAATCATCACTAACAACTAAAATATCATTAATATCAATTTTAAAATACTTAACAAAACTAGAAACAACCTCACCAGATAAATTCATAAAAGACATAGGTTTAAGCAAAATAATCTTTTCACCAGAAACAAAAATCTCCGTATAATTACCATTAAATTTAAACTTATCAATACAAGTGTCATGAAACCTAGCAAAATTATCCAAAATCATAAAACCAAGATTATGTCTAGTATTTTCATACTCCTTACCAGGATTACCAAGACCAACAATCATCTTCATAAAATCACCTACTCATCAACATTAACAACAATAACTTTTGAATTTTCTGTTTCAACTTTATAAGTTCTAGAAAAAAGATCAACAGAAATAACCTTTCCAGGCTCTCCAGAAACAACAACTTTCTCATTAACTCTAGGAAGACCCTTCTTATACTCACAATAACAATCATTTTCATAAGTAAGACAACACATTAACCTACCACAAACTCCATTAATCTTCTGAGGATTTAAAGCCAAATTTTGATTCTTAGCCATATTGATAGAAACACTATTCATATCATCTAAAAAAGAAGAACAACAAAGCTTTCTACCACAAGGGCCATATCCCCCAACAGTTTTAGCCTTATCCCTTATGCCAATTTGACGAAGTTCAATCCTAGTCTTATAAACATAAGCAAGTTTCTTAGCAAGATCACGAAAATCAACTCTCTCATCTGCCAAAAAATTAAAAACAAGTTGTTTTCTGTCAAAAGTAAAGTAAGCACTCAAAATTTTCATTTCAAGTCCAAGTTCATAAACAAAATCCTTAGCATCTTCAAGAGCCTTTTTAGCATCATCAAGATTCCTTTCATTCATTACAACATCAGAATCACTAGCAATACGAATAACATCCCCAAGAGGAACATTAAGCTTAGACTCATCAACATTAACAATATCAGTAATAACCTCACAAAATTGTTCACCACGATCAGTAGAAACAATAACAAAATCACCTTTCTTAACAATTAAATCATTTATTAAAAAATAACTAATCTTCTTAGAATCATTAACCCTAACACCAATTACCTTTTTCAAAATACATCACTTTCCTTCCAACGAAATAATAAAATTATCTAAAAACAAATTAATATTAACATTAAATCTTAACTTTTCAATAAAATCAGTAAAAACATCAACCTTCCTAAATAAATCATCAACACTATTACATGAAGTAAAACAAGAAAAATCAAAACAATCAGAAAAATATCTATACTCTCCAAAAACTAAAAAATTAAGAACATCACAATAAAGATAATAACCAAAAACCAAAAATTCCCTAACACAACTACTTAAATCATAAAAATTGTCTAAAGTTAAAACAAAAGAACCATTTTCTTCAAAATAATTATAAATACTAATAAATTTATTACTATAAATATCATAAAATTCATTAAAATCATCAATAGATTCATCTTTATCAAACAAATCTCTAAAAATATTATAAATTACATTACTATCATTAACAAGCCTAATAACCTGGCACCTAGAAACAACAGTAGGTAAAACATCTCTAATACTATTACAAAGTAAAATTGCCACAACATCAGAATCAGGTTCCTCTAAAAACTTAAGCAAACTATTCGAAGCAGATTTATTCATCTTAAAAGCATCTCTAATAATATAAACTTGCTTCTTAGAATCATTAGATTTCATAGAAAAAGAACTTTTTAAAAAAACAACATCATTCTTCTTTATCCCCTTATCATTACCTATAACCTTAAAATTAGGATAATTACCATTATCTATAAGAAAACAAATCTTTTCATCATATACCCCATTACAAATTATAAACTTAGCCAAATCAACAGACAAATCATATCCATAAGAAACATCATTAGTCTCAATTAAATATGCATGAGATATTCTTCCGTTACCAAGACCATTCATAAAATAATTATAAAAATTTTTCTGCGATTCCTTATATTTATCTAACATAATTATCCACCACCAAAAAACACTAATAACAACAAAACAAGCATAATAAAACCCGGAACACCTAATAATCCAACTATAACAATAGTAGCAATATTAACAGGAATATAAAGATCAACCCCAACAGCCATAGTATCAAAAATATATATGATAAAAGGTGCTATCAAAAAAGATTTCAAAATTCCATATAACTTTTTCAAAGGAAAACACCTCAAAAAAATATATGATATTTCCCTTAATCTAAAACCTCTTTCCTATTTTTAAGAGCAGATTCAAGCGTCAAAGCATCAATATAATCCATATCAGCACCAATAGGAACACCATTCGCAATTCGTGATATCACAACATCAACATCAGATAAAATCTTCTTAATATATAAAATAGTAGTATCAGCTTCAATACCTGATTTAATAGCAAAAATAATTTCTTTAATACCACCATCTTTTACCCTAGAAACAAGACTAGCAATACTAATATCAGAAGGGCCAATATCATCAAAAGGAGAAATAAGTCCACCCAAAACATGATAATAGCCATCAAAATTACCAATTTTTTCCAATAAAAATAAATCTTTAGAATTTTCAACAACAACTAGTACATCCGAATTTCTAGCCTTATCATCACAAACAAAACACAAATCACCATCAGTTATACAATTACAAATTTTACATTTTCTAATATCACTCTTGACTCTTTTTAAACTATTCCTAAAATCATCAACATCTGAATTTTCAAAATCAAAAAGAACAGAAAAAGCCATTCTTTCTGCCGTTTTTTGTCCTATACCAGGAAATTTCTTAAAACTTTCTATCAAATCATTAAGACAAACAGGATACATATTACATCAAACCAGGCATCATACTAGAATACTTACCCATTTTTTCAGACATTTTTTTATCAACTTTTGAAAAAGCATCATTAAGAGCTAAAACAATCATATCCTCAAGCATTGTAATATCATCAGAAATCAATTCCTTAGCAGTATCATCAATCTTAATACTAACAACCTCTTTAGTCCCCTTAACTGAAACAGTAACAAGAGAACTCCTTCCCTCAAACGTAGCAGAATCAATCTCATTCTTTATATTAGTAATATCCTTTTGCATAGCTTGAGCTTGTTTCATTAAAGCTTGCATATTCATAACTATTCCTCCTTATTTTATTTCAACAATATCATTACCAAATACATCATTAGCAACACTAACAATATCAGATAAATCACTTGTCTCTTCAACAATTATATCATTATTTTCCTCATTTTGTTCAATATATTTATATATTTTCCCAGATTTAATGTCAGATACATACTTATTCCTTAACTCAACCCATTCATCACTAAGAACAAAAGCCAAATTATAAAACTTACCCATAACCAAATTAAATAACAGTTCCAATTTTGCCAAATTTTGGCAAGCATTTTCAACAATAGATGAATAATTAGCAGATAAAATAATATCCTTTTCCCCCACTACTTCAACATTAGAATCAAGAAAATACGACACTATAGAAGAAAATTCCTTATTATGAACATAATCATTAAAACCTTGCCATTTGCTAATAATATCTTTTTTTAAATCCTTATTAGCCAAAGCAAAAGCATTATTAATAATAATATCAAAATTCTTATAAACAAAATTAAGTTCATTCCTATTATTTCTAGATTCTTCAATAAACCCATCCGAAGCAGATTTTTCTTCTTTTTTAACTTTAACTTCAACTTCATCAGATTTTATTTCTTCTTCATTATTAACACTTTTATTTTCACAAATTATTTCCCGGGAAATAATTTTAGAATTTTTCAATTTATTAATAATTTTCAAAACACCAATTTCAAAACACAACAGAGGATTAACAGCAAATTTCAATTCATAATTAATAGAACTAAACCCTTCGACCAAAATCAAAACACTATCTAAAGAAGAATCAGTAGCAATACTCTTATTTTTCAAAAACAAAAGCATTTGCTCAGTTATCAAATCAACACTTTTTCCATAATTTACCAATTCTTCTATAGAATAAAATGTACCCTTAATATCTTTATTAACAATACTATTATAAATGTTTTCAATCACATCATCATTTACCAAACCAACAACATCATAAAATAAATTTTCATCTATTTTATTAGAAAAAGAAACAAGTTTATCCAATAAACCAATAGAATCCCTTAAACCACCATTACAATAAGTAGCAATCAAATTTAAAACTTTATCATCAAAAACAATATTTTCTTTTTCACATATGTTTTCCAAACAACGAACTATATCATCAACACCAATTCTTTTAAAATCATAACATTGACATCTAGAAATAATAGTTTCAGGAACCTTATCCAACTCAGTAGTAGCAAGAATAAAAATAACATGTTTAGGAGGTTCCTCTAAAGTTTTTAATAATGCATTAAAAGCACTAACAGATAACATATGAACCTCATCAATTATATAAACCTTATATTTAGATACACTAGGCATCAAAACAGCCTTTTCACGAATAGCTCTGATCTCATCAACACCATTATTAGATGCTGCATCAATTTCAATTATATCTGGATTACTCTTAGAATTAAACAACTGACAACTAGAACATTCATTGCAAGGATTATATCCATCCAAATTAGAGCAATTAACAATTTTAGCAATTAACTTAGCAATAGTAGTTTTCCCAGTTCCACGCGGACCAGAAAACAAATAAGCATGAAAAAATCTATTGTTTATAACAGAATTTTTTATAATTTCAACAATATATTTTTGACCATATACTTCATCTAAACTTTTAGGTCTATATTTTCTATACAAAGCCACATAATTCACGGTTACACCCCCAAAAAAGATAATATTATTATAGCACACATGCAAAAACATCTTCAATAAAAATAAATACTTTTCAGTCATTAATATAAGTAATGTTTCACGTGAAACATTACTTATTAACAATATAAATTACTTCACCTAACATTACACTTAAAAATAAATATTTATGCAATCTCATGTTTCACGTGAAACATGATCATTTCTCTTATAAAAAAATAACAAAATGCAGATCATATGAGAATATAAACATACCCAAATTATTTCCCGGGAAATAATTTGTTACACATTCAACACAAAAAAATAACATTTAAGAGCAAATACATCACCCTTTTCATATTATTGTGACTTATAAATTAACACAACATATGTTTCACGTGAAACATATATATTGACATCATAAAAATAGCAATAAAATTAAGTATATTAATGAAACAACATCTTCACTTTGTTCAAGACAGAAATATGCTTTTAAAATACAACCACAACATATTGGATAGTTATTAACAATCTATACTCTAGTTACAAGAATAAACTTCAATTTTTCTATCAATTACACTATTTGTATAGTATAGTTTAGTTTAAACTAAACATTTCACATTTTTCACAAATATAATAATTGCAAACTAACATTATTTAACACTCTTAACAATGTTTCACGTGAAACATAAAATTTCACTAATTTACAAATTATCAATTACATATACTCCAATATATCAAATTATTTCCCGGGAAATAATTTGATACACACTAACTATATATATATTAAAAAGATGATCATGTTTCACGTGAAACATGATCATCTTTTATCAATAAAAAATTGTTTTAACATATCAGAATACTCATAATTCCCTACTACACTCTCAACATTAATATATTCACGATTTTTACTTAAATTATTATTATAATTAGAATTCAATAAATAAAAAACATTTCTGATACGTGCTTCCGCTAAAGCATTAATACACATCGCGCAAGGCTTTAACGTAACATAAATATCACACTCATTTAAATACCAAGAATTCAAATATTTACATGCATCAATAATACATAAAATCTCAGCATGATTTACTGCTATATTAGAGGTGTTTTTAGTATTATGAGCTTTAGCAATTATAATACCATCCCGTACAATAACAGCACCAACAGGAACATTTCCCTCATTAAAAGCCTTCTCAGCCTCAGAAATAGCAACCTTCATATACATAATAAAACCTCCAAAAAAAAAGTGCACACACATAGAGGATTTTAAGGCTGCTATCTTCCGATCCTGACCTAGTTCAACCATATGTGTTGCACTAACAAAATTATATACCAAAGAACAAATAAATGTCAACATAGATATCACTTTTTTCTAAACTAGCAACAAATTATATATTTATTAACAATTGTAATTTAACAAAAATAAATAAAACTAAAAGTTAACCATATATTTATAAAAAAATGTTTCACATGAAACTATAAAAAACAAAATATTCATCTTTTTTTACGGAAAAAATAGACTTATTAACAATTAGAAAGTGCTTATAAAAACTTGAATTTACAAATTTTTGAGCAAAAAAAAAGAATGTTTCACGTGAAACATTACTCACTATCAACACTCTCTTCTTCTAAAACGTCATCTACTTGCTTAGCTAATACTGTTACAGATGTAACAATTTGTCTATCTTTTAGATGCATCAATCTAACACCTTGAGTATTTCTTCTCAAAGTAGAAACATTATTAACATCAAGCCTAATTACAGTACCCTCATCAGTAGTAATGATTATATCCTCATCACCAGAAACTGATTTAAATGCAACAATTAAACCATTCTTATCAGTAATATTAAGAGCTTTAACACCTTTACTACCACGATGAGTTAAACGATATTCATTAACATCTGTCTTTTTGCCATATCCCTTTTCAGTAACAACTAGTATTAGTTCAGAGTTATTAACAATTTCTGCTCCGATTACCTTAGCATCAATTAAATCAATTCCCTTGACACCAGAGGCTCCTCGCCCCATAACACGAACATCCGTTTCATTAAATCTAACCATTCTTCCAGCATTAGAAGCAATAATAACTTCATCATTACCACTAGTCTTCTTAACTCCTATTAACTCATCATTATCCTTTAAGATAATAGCAATTTTACCATTCTTTCTAATAGAATCAAACTCACTGATATCAGTTCTTTTAACAAGTCCATTAACAGTAAAGAAAATTAAATACTTACTTTCATCTTCCTTTTCAACAGGAATAATAGCATTAATAATCTCATCCTTTTCCAAAGGCAAGATATTAACAACAGGAACACCTTTAGATTGCCTGCTAAACTCAGGTAGCTCATAACATTTAATACGATATACCTTTCCACGATTACTGAAAAATAACAAATAATCATGGCTATAACAATTAACTAACTTTTCAACAATATCTTCATCATTAGTAGACATACCCTTAATACCTACTCCACCACGATTTTGACTTCGATAAGTATCAGAATTCAATCTTTTAATATAACCATTTTTTGTCATAGAAACAATTATATCATCATTAGGTATCAAAGATTCATCCTCTATATAATCAATTGCAGTCATATCAATATTAGTACGACGTTCATCACCATATTTATCAGCAATCTCCTTCATTTCACTCTTAATAATTTCATTAACCTTATCCTCACTACCAAGAATACTACGAAGTTCCTCAATTAATTTAAGTGTTTCCGCCAAATCTCTCTCAATCTTATCCCTTTCAAGACCAGTCAAACGTCTCAATTTAAGTTCCAAAATAGCATCAGCTTGTGTATCACTTATAGCATATAAATTTTTAAGCCTATCCTTAGCAATTACATCACTCTCACTCTCACGGATAATTTTAATAAAATCATCCAAATGATCAAGAGCAATTTTATAACCCTCTAAAATATGTGCTTTTGCAAGAGCCTTATCCAAATCAAACCTAGTTCGACGAATAATAACTTCCTTTTGATGTTCAATATACTTAACAATAATATCTTTAAGACCTAAAAGCTTTGGAACGCCCTGATCTAACATAAGTAATATAATACCAAAAGTATTTTGAAGTTGAGTATGTTTATATAAATTATTTAACACAACATTAGCATTAGCATCTTTTTTAAGAGTAATAACAATCTTAACACCAAAATCACTACCATTTTCCTCATGATAATCAGCAATACCATCAAGAATCTTATCTCTTACCAAAGAAGCAATACGATTCTTCAAATCCATCGTATTAAGTCCATAAGGTATCTCAGAAATTACTATTTTACTTTTATGCCCACTCTCCTCAATAGAAGCCTTACATCTAACAGTAATTGTACCACGACCAGTTTCATAAGCCTTGCGAATACCACTATTACCAAGAATGATAGCACCAGTCGGAAAATCAGGACCCTTAATATGTTGCATCAATTCATCTAGTGTAATATCATTATTATCAATATAAGCAATACATCCATTAACAACTTCCCTCAAATTATGAGGAGGAATATTAGTAGCCATACCAACTGCAATACCCATAGTACCATTAACCAAAATATTAGGAAATCTACTAGGTAAAACAACAGGTTCCTTCTCTTCCTCATCAAAATTTGGAATAAAATCAACAGTATTCTTATTTAAATCCCTTAATAATTCCAAACTAATCTTTGACAAACGTGCTTCAGTATAACGCATAGCAGCAGCACCATCGCCATCCATATTACCAAAGTTACCATGCCCATCAACAAGCATATAACGATAACTAAAATCCTGAGCCATTCTCACCATTGCTTCGTATATAGAACTATCTCCATGCGGATGATATTTTCCCATAACATCCCCAACTATTCTAGCACACTTACGATGACCCTTATCAGGCATATAACCAGAATCAAACATCGAATACAAAATACGACGATGAACTGGTTTTAATCCATCACGAAGATCAGGTAAAGCACGAGCCACTATAACACTCATAGAATAGTCCAAAAATGACTTTTTAACTTCATTTACAATATTATTTTCTTCTAATCTATCCATTCTTAAACCTCCTATACATCCAAATTATCAGCATAAACTGCATTTTTCTCAATAAATTCACGTCTAGGTTCAACATCTTCACCCATTAACAGTCTAAATACTTCATCTGCAGAAGCAGCATCATCAACAGTTATCTTTCTTAGAATACGATTTTCCTTAGCCATAGTAGTATCTCTAAGTTCCTCCGCATCCATTTCACCAAGACCTTTCATACGAGTAATATTATATTTTGCATTAGAAGGTAAAGTTTTTAAATACTCATCACGTTCTTTTTCATCAAGAACATACTTAATAGTCTTACCATGAACAATTTTAAACAAAGGAGGTTGAGCCGCATAAATATGCCCAGCATCAACAACAGGTTTAAAAAATCTATAAAACAATGTAAGTAATAACACTCTTATATGAGAACCATCAACATCCGCATCGGTCATAATGATAATCTTATCATAACGAAGCTTACTAAGATCAAACTCTTCACCAATTCCAGTACCAAAAGCTGTAATCATAGTCCTAATTTCTTCATTCGCAAGTGCTCTATCAAGCCTAGCTTTTTCAACATTTAAAATCTTACCACGAAGAGGTAAAATAGCCTGAGTCATGTAATCACGACCTTTTTTTGCAGAACCACCAGCAGAATCACCTTCGACTAAGAATATTTCTGACACAGAAGGATCCTTACTCTTACAATCGGTAAGCTTCCCAAAAAAATTAGTAATTTCAAGATCTCCTTTACGCCTAGTAGTTTCCCTAGCACGCTTAGCAGCAACTCTAGCATGCGATGCAGTAATAGCTTTCTGAACAATAACTTTCGCCTGATTAGGGTTTTCCATCAAAAACCTCTCAAATCCCTCAGAAAAAATCTTATTCGCAATCTGTCTAACCTCAATATTACCAAGCTTAGTCTTAGTTTGCCCCTCAAACTGAGGATTAGGATGTTTACAAGAAATAATCATAGTAATTCCCTCTTTTACATCATCACCAAGTAAATTATCATCCTTTTCTTTAAGAGCATTAATACTCCTAGCATACTTATTTAAAATTCGAGTAAGAGCAAGTCTAACACCATCTTCATGGGTTCCTCCTTCATGAGTATTAATATTATTAACAAAAGAATAAATATTAGAAGAATACGACTCATTGTACTGAATAGCAACTTCAATAGAAATATCCTTTTCAACACCAGAAACATCAATTATATCCTCATGAATAGGCTTTCTATTAACATTAAGCATTTTTACGTATTCACTAATTCCACCTTCATATAAAAACTCATCCTTCTTATCAACCTCACGCTCATCAATTAAAACAAGCTTAAGATCTCTATTCAAAAAAGCAAGCTCCCTAATTCTTTGTTTTAAAATATCATAATCAAAAACAGTTGTTTCCTCAAAAATAGTAGGATCAGGTTTAAAAGTAACAGTAGTACCTGTTCTACCAGAAGAACACTCCCCAACAACCTCAAGCTTTCCTTGTGATTTACCACCATCAACATACCTTTGTTTATAAACATTTCCATTCTTATAAACTGTTACTTCAAGCCAAGAAGAAAGAGCATTCACAACCGAAGCACCAACTCCATGAAGGCCTCCAGAGACTTTATAGCCTCCTCCACCAAATTTTCCTCCAGCATGAAGCACTGTAAATACAGTTTCAACAGTAGAAAGACCAGTTTTTGGATGAATATCAACAGGAATACCACGACCATTATCCTTAACAGTAATAGTATTATCTTTTCCAATAACTATCTCAATAGTATTACAATAACCAGCAAGAGCCTCATCAATAGAATTATCAACAATCTCCCAAACCAAATGATGAAGACCTCTTGCTCCAGTTGTACCTATATACATACCAGGCCTTTTTCTTACAGCCTCAAGCCCTTCTAAAACTTGTATAGCCGAAGAATCATATTTTTTCTCATTCATATCTGTCTCTCCTTTTCTTAATCAAACCATTATCAACAGTAAAAATACTAGCTTTATTGATTAACTTTTCACTTATATTTTTTATATCAGTAGTAGTAATAATAAATTGTATATTACTCTTAATAAATTTAAGCAAATTTTTTCTCTTATCAATATCAATTTCACTAAAAATATCATCCAAGAGAACAATAGGATAAGTACCTATTCTTTCTTTAAAAAGATTAATTTCACTAAGTTTAAAAGCTAAAATAGCCATACGTTGCATTCCCTGAGAACCATATAACTTAAGATCACAATCTCCAAACATAAAACAAAAATCATCTCTATGAGGACCATACATAGTAGAACCTTTCTCTATATCACTAGAATAACAATTCTTATAATAAGCAATATAATCATTTTTATCACTAAAACAAACACTCTTCTTAAATACAATCTTAAGACCATTCATTTTAGCAATTTTATTATAAACATCAGAAATACTCTTATTAATATCCTCAAAATATTTTTCTCTATAATTATAAATTACAATAGCTCTATCAATTAATTCCTCAGTAATAACATCCAAATAATCATAATCAATTTTATTATAATTCTTCCTAATATAATCATTTCTCATCTTTAAAATTTTATTATACTCATTAAGAGTTCTTAAATATTCACAAGATAACTGACATAACTCCATATTAAGAAAATTTCTCCGACATAATGGAGACTTTTTAACAATATCCAAATCCTCCGGAGTAAACATAATAACATTCATATTTGATACATAATCAGATACTTTCCTAATACCACTATTATTAATTTTTAACCTTTTCTCGCCTATTCTATATAAGATTTCCATATTTTTAAGTAAATTTCCAATCTTTAAATATCCCCTAACCTTAAAAAACAACTTATTAATCTTAATAAGTTCATCGTCTGAAAATCCATTAGAACACTTAGAAAAAGCTAAAACATAAATACTCTCTAAAATACTAGTTTTTCCTTGAGCATTTTTTCCAATAAAAATATTAACATTTTTATTAAGTTCTAAACAAATCTTATCAATATTTCTAAAATTAACAATTTCTAGTTTTTTTAAATACATAACCAAAAATTAAATAAAAAATTCCCCAAATTAGCATCAACTCCCAAAACCAGTACTCCAGTACTTACTATTACATTATACCATAATAACGCCGTAAAAAAAACGATTTTTACATTTTAATCGCTTTTTTTTCCACTTTTTCTACTCTTAGAAATAGTCTCTAGCATATTACATCTAAAAATCTGATTTTTAATAGAAAAATATGGACAATTAACAACAATAGATTCACCATTAATAAAATTAATTTTAGTTCTCTTACCATACTTTTCTACATTTCTTATCTTCTTATAAGAAATCCACGAAACACTAGAAGAATTAATAGCTTCCGTAGGAAAAAATATCAAATCTCTAGTTTCCTCAACAATAATTGGAGTCTTATAAATACTACCAAGCATGCTTTTAGAACCAAGTACTCTTCCCTCAAAACTACTACCAAAATATCTACAAGAGTTTTCCATAATAGAATAAGGAACATCATTAACAACGTAATCATCATCTACTTCTATTACTCTAGTCTTATCATCATCAAAAGACATAATAGCAAGAGTCTCATCATTAATTTCATATTTCATAGAATTCACCCCCTAAAACAATAAATTTCGCAATAAAAAATATTGCAATTTCTAAATTAACACTTTCACATGTCGAAAAAGATAGAAATTTGTAGAAAACAAAAGAAAAAATAAAAAATTAGACCTATTTTTATTATGTCTAATTTTTTGTTCTGTATTTTCATAACTAATTAAAAACTTTCTTATAAAATAAAGAACTTATTAACAATTGTTGTTAATAAGTTCTTATAGGTAATATCAAACATACAAGCTCTTCACTATCATCATTTTTAAGCAAAATAGGTTTAATCTCACCAACAAATGTAATAATAACATTACGAGATTTAATAGTACGAAGAGCATCCATCATATACTTAGCACTAAAAGAAATCTTAATATCATTATCACAAGAAACATTCATTTTCTCCTCAACTTTACCTATTTCAAGAGACATTGAAGTAATCTTAAGAAGATTATTCTTTATTTCCATAGTAATTATATTATTATCAGTATCATTATTTAAAATACTAGCTCTATCAACCATATTATAAAATTCATTACAATCAAGTTTTAAATCAAAAATAGAATCACTAGGAATTAAATTCTTAGTATTAGGATAAGTACCACTAATAAGCCTAGACTGAAATAAAATATCATTAAACTTAAATATAACCTTATTACTAAATAAATGCATTTCAATAACCTCATCATCCCCAGAAGACAAAAGTTTCAAAAGTTCATTTAAATTCTTACTAGGAATAATAATATCAATACCATTATTAACACCATTTGTTAATAACTTCTTCCTAAGAGCAAGCCTATAAGAATCAGTAGCACTACATTCAAGATTATTTCCATCAATCTTAAAATTAACACCAGTTAAAACAACCCTAGCTTCATCCAAAGAACAAGCATAATTAGTTTGTAAAATCATAGATCTAAACTCATCAATACTTATACTAATAAATTCTGGAGATAAATCTAAATTAATATCAGGATATTCCCTAGCTTCAATACCATTCAAATTAAACTCACTATTCTCAGTAAAAATTATAATCTTATGATCATCTATAATTTCAATATTAATAAACTCAGAATCAAGTTTTCTAATAATATCAAGAATATATTTTCCTTTAATAACTATACTACCAGTATTATCAATAATTAAATTATCCCCCTTAGAAATTACAGTCTGAATAGTAATATCATTATCTGAAGCAGTAAGTACTAACCTATCTCTATGTAATTCAAACTTAATACCAGATAAAATAGGAATAATATTCTTTGTAGAAATTGCTTTAGAAACATTATTTAAAGCTTCAAGTAAAACTACTCTTTTAATTTTTAATTTCATAAATATACCTTCTTTCTTTTTTTATTATTAATATATTAATTTTATTATTACTGTTAATATTGTTAATAAGTCCTAAAAAGCCTTTAATATCAACAGATAATACCAACAATAATTGTTAATAACTATTAACAATTTTAACAATTCTATGTTAATTGCTTCTCAATATTGTTAATAGCATCATTTAAATCTCTATTAATTTTCATTTCCCTTTCAATCTTATTACAGGCATGAATAACAGTAGCATGATTTTTTCCAGAAAACTCAATTCCAATTCTTTCAAAAGATTCATCAGTAAGTTTTCTACACAAATACATAGCAACTTGTCTAGGAATAGCAAGGTTTGGAGTCCTTTTCTTAGATTTCATATCTTCAAAAGAAATATTATAGAAATTAGCAACAATCTTTTGGATACGCCGTATATTATTTTGATCTGTAACAGCGTCTTTTCTAGTAAAATCACGTAAAGCTTCCATTGCAAACTCAAGAGAAATATCAGTAACACACATAATCGCAGAATAAGCAACTAATCTAGTAATAGACCCCTCAAGCTGCCTAACATCATTACCAATATTCGATGCAATATAAGCAATAACTTCTTCATTAATAAAAATATTTTCACCTTTTAATTTTTTTCTAATAATTGCAATCTTAAGAGAATAATCCGGAGGACTAATATCAACTTGTAACCCCCAAGCAAAGCGTGTCCTAAGTCTATCTTCAAGAACTTTCAAATCCTCAGGAGATCTATCCGAGGAAACAATAATTTGCTTACTATCATTATATAAGTTATTAAATGTATGAAAAAACTCTTGCTGAGTTTTTTCTGCCCCACCCAAAAACTGAATATCATCAATCAAAAGAACATCAACATTTCTATATTTATTCTTAAAAAACTCTACATAATCTAGATTATTGCCACTATTTCCTTTTCTAGCAATGCCAGTAAAATCATTCATAAAGTCATCACTAGTAACATAAAGAACTCTCTTTTTATATTTATTCTCAATATAATTTCCTATAGCATGCATAAGATGAGTTTTCCCAAGACCACTATTTCCGTATATAAACAAAGGATTATACATAGTACCAGGATTTTCAGCAACAGCAAGAGCAGCAGCTTGAGCAAATTTATTAGATTCACCAACTACAAAACTCTCAAAAGTATAATTCTTATTAAGATTAGAAACATGAACACCAACAAAAGAATTATTATCATCAGAAGAATCTTTATCTTGATTTTTATCACTTTCCAAAAAATCAGAAACATTCTCCTTAAGTATATATATAATGTTATCAACAGGTTCTGTTAATAACTTATTAAAACTATCAATAATAACATCTCTATAAGTAGAATCTATATGAGTTTTATAAAGAAGTAAAGGAACAACAATCCTAATATTGTTCTTATCAATACCAATAAAATCAATAGCCATAAACCAAGTCTGATAAGTAATAGGGTCAACAATATTACTAATATTATCTAAAACTTTTTGCCACAACAATTTATTGTTCATAATACCATCTCCCCATTTCTGATAAAAGTTAATAACCTGTATTTAATTGTAATACATTTTTATTTTTTTGAAAAGATAAAAAACTTATTAACAGAGTTATTAACATACTTATTAACAAATCTTTTCCTTTGATTACATACTATAAAATAGATTTTAACAAATTTCAAGTAAAAAGTTGTTAACAACATTAACAATTGTTAAAAAGAAAATTGTTAATTAACGTTAATATTGTTAATAAGTATCATTTTAAACAACAACAAACAAAACTATTGACAAACACCCTACTTTTCATATACAATAAAACCGATCAATTGATTGGAGGTGCACAACGTGAAAAAAGGAACTTTTCAACCAAATAATAGAAGAATGAAGAAAAAACATGGTTTCTTCTCTCGTATGAAATCAGGTATTATTAATTCAAGAAGAAGAAAAGGTAGAAAAAGATTATCAAAATAATAATCCACTAGAAAAAGTGGATTTTTGATTATGGAGGTATCTATGAAAAAACAAAATATAGTTAAAAATTCAAAAGATTTTAATAGAATAATAAAAAAAAAACAAGGAAAAGCAAGTAAATACTTCATCATAAATAAAGAACAAAATGAAGAAATAACAAAATTTGGAATAACATTTACAAAACATATAGGAAATGCAGTAACAAGAAATAAGCTAAAAAGAAGAATAAAAAATATAATAGATACAAATCCAAAAATATATAATGCAAAAACAACATACATAATCATAGCAAAAAAGTCTACTTTAGAATTAACCTATCAAGAATTAGAAAAACAATTGATATATCTTTTTAATAAAATAAAAAACGAGGAGATTAGTAAATGAAAAAAAATAACAAAATATTAAAATTATTATTAATATTTATATTAATGATAACACTAACAGGATGTACTCAAACACTGAAAGACAAAGATGGTAAAATAGTTAAAAACGAAGAAACAGGACAAACAATAACAGAAAATATAATTTGTAAACCAACAGATGAACAAACAATAAAAATATATGAAGAAAACAAAGTAGATATAAAAGATTTGCCTGAATGTAATAAAATGAAAGTATATGGAGAATACGAAGGACTTTGGAATTCATTCTTTGTAAGACCTCTAGCATATGCAATAATAAAAATTGGATCACTAGTAGGCTCAACTGCTATATCAATAATAATTATAACACTAATAATAAGATTAGCACTTTTCCCAATGACAAAGAAAACACTATTACAATCTGAAAATATGAAAAAAGCACAACCAGAAATTCAAAGAATAGAAAAAAAATATGAAGGGAAAACAGATAATGAATCAATGACAAAAAAAGGACAAGAAATGATGATGATTTACAAAAAATATGAGATAAAACCATTATCAGGATGTCTATTTGCATTTATTCAATTACCAATTTTATTAGCATTCTGGGAAGCAATTAATAGAGTACCCGCAATATTTGAAGAAAAATTTTTAGGATTAAACATGGGAACAACCCCATCTGCAGCAATGGCTGCCGGTGATTGGTATTACATATTTATATGTGCAATACTAATAATAGTAACATACTTCTCATATAAACTAAATCCATCCATGGCAGGAAATGAACAAATGGCAAAACAACAAAAAATGATGACAACAATAATGACGATCTTTATAGGATTTATGTCATTTACATTACCAACAGCTATAGCATTTTACTGGATAACATCATCCTTATTTACAATATTCCAAAACTTTTTAATAAAAAGGAGGAAGAAACATGAATAAACAAACATTTCAAGGAAAAACACTAGAAGAAGCAATAATAAATGCAACCGAAGGTTTAAATGCCAAAGAAGATGAACTAGTAATAGTAGAAAAAGAAGTGAAAAAATCTCTATTTAGTAAAAAAGTAGAAGTAGAAGCAATAACAAAAGAAGAACTAAACAAAGAAATAAAAAATTATATCCAAAAACTAGTAAAAAACATGGGAATAAATGCAGTAATAGAAACAAAAACAAGAGAAGAAAGCCCAATATTTAATGTAGTAGCACCAGAGGCAGCAATACTAATAGGAAAAAGCGGCAGAACAATCGAAGCATTACAAAACATCACAAGACAAATGGTAAACACAGAACTAAATACAAATTATAAATTTATAATAGATGTAAACGATTACAAATCAAAAAGAAGATCGAGAATAGAAAAAACAGCAAAATATACAGCAAAAGAAGTAGCAAGAACAAAAGTAGAAGCAGCTCTAGAACCAATGAATTCATATGAAAGAAGAATAGTTCACAATATATTAAATAAATCAAAAGACGTAATAACAGAATCAAAAGGTGTTGAGCCAAATAGATATGTGACTATAAAACCTAAAGAAGAAAATAAATCTCAGAAATAAAAAAATGAAAAAATATAATACTTAGTTTAGTTATATTTATAGTTCTCCACTTTTTAGTGGAGTTTTTTTTTTATAAATCTTTACAATTAAGTGGTTTTTTCACCAGTAGTAATTATGGCAGCAGCAATAATTGTTACAGGTGTCATAGCTATATTTGTTTTATATCCAAAAAAAGATGTATCAGTGGCTTTATATTCAACTTTTCCATCTTTTAATCTTTTACAATGAAAAATCTATCATAACATTTAATTGTTTCCAAAAATTATCTAGTTTAGTTTAATATATTATATAGTTCTATATGTTTGCTAAAATTTAGTTCCAGTTGACTTGATCTTTTTAACATATTTATCATCATAATTCTTACATATATATTATCAAAATAAAAAAAACTCCTGAAATTTACAATAATTTTTGTATGCTTTTTCAACAGTCTCATTATTCATTATTTAATTTTTTCGTTTTAAATATTCTTCATATGTTTGTAATAAATTTTAGTTTTCCTCTATACTCATTTATCTTCTCTTTCATATAAATTTTTTCTTAATTTCTTCACTTCTTCTTGTTCACTATAAAAAAGATCATCCGATTGAGAGTATTGAGTTGGATCGGCTTGTAATATAAATGAAGGTTCAGTAATTATTGCAGATTTAAAAATACTATATAAAACTAAAACATCTGTTGTAAATTTATTATCATCAATAAACTTCTTATATAAAGATATATTGTAAAAATTTACCTCATTATTAATTTCATTATATTTTTCTTCAAAATCTTGAAAAGTATCAAACACACCTTTATAGAAATAAAAAATCAAATCTTTACAAGTTGCTAATAAATTGAAAAAGTCATTGACATTTTTAGAAATTATTCCACAAGCACCATCGCTACTTATATATCCAACAAGTTTATTATTTAGTAAACAATAAACCCCACCATCTCCACTTTCTCCAAAAGGATAAATTTCATAATTACTTTCTTCATCACAAATTAAAATATCATTCTTTACATCAATATTATCTTCAAATCTGAAGTCACAATCTTCCCAAAGTGCTTTTTCTAATAATGTATTTGATTTAATTTGTTCTTTATATAAATTTAATAATTCTGTATTATTCATTTTCATTTTTTTCCTTTCACATCTTACTTTAATGAATCAAATATATAACTCTATCATCTTCATTATATCACACAATACATATTTTTAGATAATTTTATGATAATTGTTTAAAAATAATAAGCTTAAACGATACTTGGAATTATTTCAAATATCATTTTTTCTATACTAATTTTATAATATATTATACGATAATTTTCTATTACAATAGGTCCATCGCCATAGGTTTTAGATACTTTTGTATAGGCAATTGCATTAACTGTTTTCCATTATATTTGCTTTTTTAATTCGTTTTGACTATCTTTAACTGACAATACATAATGACATTTTTATTCACTATTTCTTCTATTGTAATTGTTGATCCTTCTATTTCTAACAAATCAAGCAAATCTGATATTGCTGTTATTTCGTTTAATTTATCATCATCTTTCGCTTGTCCACTCAATAAATATTTCCATAAATTTTTTTGAACCAATAGCCACAAAGGCATCAGAAAGACAATCATGGAATCATGATAAAATATTTACAAATTATTAGTCTTGATTTATAATTTCATTAGAGAACATGTTATTACAATGATTGTTGCCCAAGATGAGGAAAAGAAATGAAAAATATTAATAATTATGCTGCAGAAAAATATGCTGAACCTAATGATTTAAAATATAATTAAGGAAACACAAATAAATATAAAAAAATTGCCGAGGGTATTTATAGTTTCTTTGATGAATGGGAATGCCAAGATTTTTATGTAACTTCACTTAAATTTGAACAGGAACCAGATTTGGGTGAAGGTAGCTCTCCAAAAAATATTTCTCAATACCCACTTGAAGATATTTTAGATAAATTCAATGTATCAATTTCTGATTCATATGATGAGTTAAATGAAAAAAGCGATATTACATGTTATCAAGAATTTTGCTCTTACAATCAAAAAGACATAGAAAATTTGAGAGAAATAATTGGTAAACATGTCTATAATAAAACTGATGGTAAAAATTCTAAATTAATAATTGAATAAAAAAATTTAAAAGACGTAATAACAGAATCAAAAGGTGTTGAACCAAATAGATATGTAACTATAAAACCTAAAGAAGAAAACTAATCTTCTTTTTTCTTGCTCAAAAATAAAAACAATGATACTATATAACTATAATAAAATAGTCAAAAGAGGTGAAAACATGAATGATATCGAAAAATACACCAATCCTTACACAAAAGACAAGTCATACATAATAAATCCACAACAAGAACCATTTCATAACAACAAAAACAAAGAACAATTAAAAGAAATATTAAGAAACACCATAAAAAAACTACAAAACCAAACAATAACTCAACAAGATAAAGAAAGCACAAAAAAAATAAAACAAGAAATAAATAATTCCATAAATCAGATCAAAATACTCTCAACCATAGTGAAAGAAAGCAGAGAAATAGATAACGAAGATTATAATTCCATATTAAAAATGATAGAAAACTATTATTCACAATATCTTGTCTTAACAAAAACACTAAAACCACCAAAACAACAAGTAAAAAGTATAAAAAACCTTCAAATAACTAAATCAGATAATGATGTAAAAAACATATTAATATTTCTTAAAGATAAAAAAACATCAACTTTTTGCATAGAAAAAGATCTAGAAGGAAATGGAAAAAAAGATCTTCAAACAACATTTGAAAAAGCATTAAAATCAAACATAAAACTCCTCACAACAGATGCATTCGAAGATATAAGAAGTACACGAAAAATAAAAAAAATCAAAAACAACTCCTTACCAAATAACAGAGATGAAAACTATCCCTGGGAAGTAAGAAGAAGAGACTCAACAAGAATGTCAATAATGTTTTTAAGAACATGTCCAGAAAACTTAGAAAAGTTAAAGAAATTTTATAACCTACCTCATCTAGAAAGTGTAATTCTTATCGGAGGAATAATAAAAGTAGGAGATGAATATAACAAATTAGCACCATTAACAAAACAAATCGAAGACAACAGAGACTATATAAATTACTTAAATGAATTATTTAGCAATCCAACAACAGATATCAGTATTTTAAACAAAATAATATCAGAAACAGAAACAATATACGAAACATTAAATTACTCACCTAAACAAAAATAATATCAAACAAGGAGATTACAATGATTTATTATCAGCACTGATCTATAATAAAAATGATTATTATGATTTTACTATCGATTTAAATATATCAAACCAACAAGATATAAAATTTAAAAAAAAGTACAGACTATCTAACTTTTGAAAATGTAAAAATAAGAAATGACTTTAAAAAATATCAATTTACTCGTATTTATGAAGACGAAGGAATCAAAGAAATAAACTATGGTGAGGATAATGATAACTATTGCTTTTCAATTGAAATAGTAGACAATAAAATAAATTCATATAAAGCTTTCAAAAATTTCTTTAAAGAAAACAATATAAACTCAGACATTAGTTATATCAATTATCTAAAAAACTACAATTACAAACAAACAAGTATTTTGTAAAGTTATGAAACACTAAGAAACAATGCCGTAGCATATTATGGAGCAGAAACATATTTTAATACATTAGGAAATGATATCACTTTAATAAAAGGTGATTATGATGGACTTGTGGTAGAACAAAAAATTTCTAACTACGTTGTTTACTTATATAAAGACAACAAAACATATAGATTTACATTTTGGAAAGATTTAAACTTTAATAAAGCTGATATTGTTGACTTAATTAGCACAGTTATAATAGAATAACTTATAAATACAAAAAGGAGGAAAACATGAACGATACAATAACAGCAATTTCAACTACCTTAGGACTTGGAGCAATATCAATCATAAGAGTAAGTGGAAAAGATGCAATAGAAAAAGTAAATAATATCACAAACATAAACCTAACAGAAAAACAAACTCATACAGTAAATTATGGATATATCAAAGAAAATGAAAACATAATAGATGAAGTCTTAATTACAATAATGAAAGCCCCAAAAACATTTACAACCGAAGACATAGTAGAAATAAACTGCCACGGAGGTGTAGCAACCACAAAAAAAGTATTAGAACTATTATTAAAACAAGGATTACGATTAGCAGAACCTGGAGAATTTACAAAAAGAGCTTTTCTAAATGGAAGAATAGACTTAACAAAATCACAAGCAGTAAACGATCTAATAAATGCAAAAACAGACAAAGCAAGGCAAATAGTAATAAACAACCTAACAGGAACCACAACAAACAAAATCAAGAAACTAAGAGAAAAACTAATAAACATCATCAGTAATATAGAAGTAAATATAGATTATCCAGAATACCAAGACATAGAAGAAATGACAACAACAAAAATAAATAAAGAAATAACTACAATCGAACAAGAACTAGAACAAATAATAGAAAACTCAAAAAACAGTAAACTAATAACAAACGGAATAAACATAGCAATAGTAGGAAGACCAAACGTAGGAAAAAGTAGTATTTTAAATAAACTAATCAACGAAGAAAAAGCAATAGTAACAAATATTCCAGGAACAACCAGAGACATAGTCGAAGCCAGCCTAACCCTTGAAGGAATACCACTTAACCTAATAGATACCGCAGGAATTAGAGAAACAAACGATATAGTAGAACAACTTGGAGTAAAAAAATCAAAAAAAGCACTAGAAAACTCAGATCTAGTACTGCTAGTCTTAAATAACAATGAAAAACTAACACACGAAGACAAACAACTTCTAGAAGAAACAAAAAATAAACAAAGAATAATCGTGATAAATAAAACAGATCTAAAAACAAATATAGATCTAAAAGAAACAAACATAGTGAAAACAAACACTCAAGAAGAACAAGGTCTAGAACCATTAAAAGAAAAAATAAAAGAACTATTCAAACTAGATAAAATAAAAACAAATGACTTTTACTACGTCTCAACAATAGAACAATTACAAAAAATAGAAAACTGTAAACAAAACATAACAAGTATAAAAGAAGGTCTAAAAAACAATCAACCAGTAGATATAATAGAAATAGATCTAAAAATAATATGGCAAACTCTAGGAGAAGTAATCGGAGAAACATATACTGAAGAATTACTAGATAACCTATTTAAAAACTTCTGTGTTGGAAAATAATTAAAGGAAAGTATAAATTTAAAACTATACTTTCCTTTTTCTTCCTAAAACTCTATCAATAGAGATATCCTTATAAAACAATGATATACTATACAAAAAACTAGTAGGAATCAAATACCTAGCATTTTCATAGTGAGCATAAGCAGAAGAACTAGTATTAAGAAATTTAGCAATATCTTGCTGAGTAAATCCCCTGCTTTTGCGAATAAGTTTAAGATTATTAGCAATAACATGAAGATCAACTACAAGTGGAAAATAATATTCATTAGTAGTTGATAACCCAAATAAATAATCTAAACTAAATCCAAAATAATTAGCATATTTAATAAGTTGCCTTAAAGGAATAGTATCCTTACCTGTTTCCCATCCTGAAATAGTAGAATAAGTAACATTAAATAAATTAATCAAATCTTTCTGTTTTAAGTTCAACATCTCTCTAGAAGATCTAAAGTTTTGAACAATCATAGTAGAATCACCAAAATAATTGTCACATTAAATTGTAAAATATTGTTTATTCTCGGGGAAATAGACCGAATTGTGATATAATGATATTAAAGTAAGGAGGTATGTAAATATCAATGTGAAAAATTCAAAAGAACAATTAGAAAAAAAGGATACTAAAATCCAACAAAAAGATAGTTATAAAAAGGAGGTAGTATAATGAATAATAACAAAGAGTTATTTTCCAAATTAGATCAAGAAATATCAGATACTGATTTATATTTTCTTTCAGGTGATTTTACAAGTGCAGTTAATGCATTTTCCTATTTAAAAAATAGTTATAACTTGACAGAACAAGAACTAATATCATATATTGAGGAAAAGAGGAAAGAACTTGGAATTGATGAAAAACAAAGAAATAATAAAGAAAATTTTACTACTGAAATAAATCCCAACTATGAAGGGATAAGTAAAATTAACCTTTCCTCTGCTCCTATGCGAAATAACCCTAAACGTGATGACAGAGCAGTACATCTAACTGATAAAAATGGTAATAGTATGAAAACAAGTAGGTTAATGATGGGTTACAATAAACAAAACATAGAACTAGAAAATGGCGATTATCTTAATATAGATGAATTTATGAATGCCTTAAAACAATATTTATCAGAACAATCAGAAAATACTAACATAGTTGCAAAAAAAACCGGAAAAGTAGTATCCATAGAGGATTTTGAAAAACAAATAAGAACAGAATTAAAAGCCACTTCTACATTAATTATAGGAAAAGGATCCAAGAAAATAAAACACACAAAAAATGTAGGTATATCAATAAAAGATAAAAAAATAACCGAAGTTATCAAAAAAGGTATATTGTTTTTGAAAAAGGATGGTTTAGAGTTAGAACATGGAAACTATATCTATATAGGAGAAATAAAGGCAGCTCTCGACAAATATATGATGCAACAAGTACAACCAGCTCCTTCTATAGACCCATCAAGTGCAGCAAAACAAACCCCACCAACTCCATCTCCAAACCCAGTTATTTCATCTCCAAACCCAGTTATTTCATCTCCAAACCCAATTATTTCATCTCCAAAACCAGAGGAACAACCAAGACATCCAGAAAATAAACCAGAAACTGCTAAAAGAAAAAACAAAGCCAAAAAAATAATAATAGCAACTATAACAGGAATAACTATACTAGCATTAAGTGTTGGAATAAATCTTGACAAACTAACACACAAACAGATAAACGATTATTGGAAAGTAACAGGGCAAACAAAAATATCTATGGAAATAGATGAACAAGACCAACAAACTATAGATAAGATATTAGAAAAAGAATTAGGAGACAATATAAATGTAAAATCTGGAGTAAACTATTACGAGTCAAGTGATTATAAATATGGAGGAGCCAATTCTCAAGAATCATTCGGAAACCCTGAAAGACCAGCCGGAACCTATAAACTAAGTTCTATTTCAATAATTGATCCGGACAAAGGAGAAATAGAAGGAGTAAGTTATACTGAAAATACCAATTTATATAATTTTACAAAACAAGTGTGTGAAGAAAAAAACCTGTCTTTAAACGACGTAGAAGTAATGTTACACATTGATGGCCCAGTCAGTGGTTGGATAAATGCCAAAGATTTATCATCAGCAAAATCCGATTCTTTAGTAGAAATAAATCATCAAGACGAATATCATATACACGAAAAAAATATGGGAGCAAAGTTAACAACAGAATTTAAAACAGCAAAAGGAGAAATGGTTACTATCAAAGTAAAAGATGAAAATGGAAATAACTATCAAGCAGGAACAGAAGTTAAAGGATCAGATGGAAAAATATACACAATAGAATATGAAAATGAAACTGAAAATCTTGTTATAAAACCAAAACTATTTGAACAACTTCACATCCCAGCAATAAAACTTGGTCCACAACTAACCAAATTATCAGAAGAATTAAAACTATTTAAAGAACAAAACTGGCAAGAAGAACAACAAAAACAAAGATAATAAAGGAGGAAAAAACATGAACATACAAATAGGAGAAATAATCGAATTAGAAGGCGGGAAAGAATTTATATGCTTTTCCAAAGCAGAAAAAAATGGAGATACCTACATATATTTAATGAGTAACTTCAAACCATTAGAAATAAAATTTGCAAGACTTTTAAACACAACTCCAGATGAACTAAAAATCGAAATAATAAATAATCAAGAAGAAAAAGAACAAGTTCTAGAATTATTTAAAAACATGCACCAAATATAAAAAGTTACATCATTAAAAATATTGCAATGTAATAAACAAATAAAACTAACAATCACTTAAAAATTGTTAGTTTTTTCATTACAAATTTATCAGGTTTAGCCCTATTCAAATAATTTTCCTTCCTAAGAACAAAATCCCTAAGAATATAAACATTATTAGAAATAATCTCCTCTTCCTTAACAGAAACTAATTCTCTACTAATAAAAAAATTTCTATAAACAGAAGGAGAAACCCCAACAACCTTCTTAAACACCTCAGAAAAATACTCCAAAGAATAAAAACCATTATCAAGACCAATTTTAAGCAAAGAAAAATTATTATTTCTAACCTCTTCCAAACTATTATATATTCTAATATTATTAACATAACTAGTAATAGAAACACCCATCTCATGCTTAAAAAGTTTCATAATATAATATCTATTATAAAAAAATTCCCTTTCAATATCACTAATACTAATCTTTCTATCAATGTTTTTATCAATAAAACAAATAATATTACAAACAAGTTTATTAGAAAACATTTAATCACCAAAACAATTATATCACAAAACACCACAATTGTTTAAATAAATCCAATAAAACCCAGTATAATAAAACATGAAAGGAGCAAAAAACATGAAATATTCAAGTTGGATGTCTAAAAAAGACATAAAAAAGAACCTAAACCAAACACAAAGTCAGAAAGGAGGAATAATACCACTTATATATGAAAACGATCAAGCATATGGAATTGATATAGCAAACACCATAGTAATAGGATCATCTGGATCAGGAAAAACACAAAACATAATACTTCCAACCATAAAAAGCATTATAAAAAACAATGAATCATTCATAATAAATGATCAAAAAGGAGAAATGAAACAAGCAACAGAAACCCTATTAAAAGAACAAAAATATAATGTAATTGATCTATCGTTCGAAAACCCACAAACAAAACACAAATGGAATCCATTCGAATTACCAAAAAAACTATACAAAGAAAACAAAAAAGAAGAAGCTTTAAACATAATAGAAGAAACAATGACTATCCTATTCCAAGAACCAGCACCACCAATTGATCCATTTTGGACCTTATCCGCAAGAGACTTAGCAACAGGAACAGTCTTATATCTACTTGAAAATAACAAAGAAGTAACATTAAAAGAAATATACAAAACAGCGCAAACAATCACAAAAAAAACACTAGAAGAACTAGATAAGCTAGGATCAACCTACTGCTTCCTATCAGGAACCCTAGTAGCACCAGAAGAAACAAAAAATTCAATCCTAACAGTATTTAATCAAACAATCAAAGATTACATCACAAAAGATAATACTAACAATATAATATCAATAACAAACTTCGATATAACAAAAATAAAAACAGAAAAAACAGCCCTATTCATAAACGATAATAATAAAGAAATAACTAATGTACTAATACCAGTCCTAATAAGTCAAATAGTAAAAACAGTAGAAATATATAACCAAAAAGAAAATAAACTAAACATAGTAATAAAAGACTTTGACGACTTAGTAACAATGAAAAACTACTCAAAAATACTAATGAAATCAAAAAAATATAACATAAACAATCTAATAACAATACAAGGTCTAATAACAATAGAAAACAAATATAACAAAGAAGACATAAGACTAGTAGCAATAAATATGACAAACTTAATATACTTATATTCACAAGATCTGAGAGTATTAAGAGAAATATCTCTTGTGTGTGGAAACGAATCAAGATGTGAACCACTAGCAACAATCGAAGAACTACAAAGAATAAACCAAAACGAAGCAATAATCAAAATACCAAGATTAAATCCAATAAAAATAGATTTAATACCGGATTATGAAGTAAAATGAGAAAATATATATCAAAAATAAAACCACAAATAGCAGTATATACATTTTTATTAATAATAACAACAATAATAAATGTAGTGATCCCAACAATCAATGCAAATCTATTAACAAATTTAACCAAATTCAACATAAAACTAGCATTCATATTTGCTATATCATTATTACTAATTACAATTATAAAAGTGATATTTAATAAACTAAGTAATCATTTTTCAATGAAAATAAGAGAAAAAATACTTTATAATATAAGATTAGATATGATAAAACAAATATTTAAAATGAAAATAAAAAACTTTGATAAAACACCATCTGGATTCTTTCAAGAAAGAATAAAACAAGATCCGATTGTCATAAACAATGGGTTTAGTATAGTACAGTATAGTTTATTCTCTATAATAAAAGAACTAGCAATGTTAATATATGTATTCTATTTAAATATATATATAGGATCAGTATTTGTGGTAGGAATTATCATAGTCTATTTATATGAAAAAATAGCATATGAAAAATACGAACAAGTAAATAAAGAAATAATGGAAACAGCAGATAAAACTGGAACAATATTAAATGAAACATTAAAAGGAATGAAAGAAATAAAATTGCTCAATATAACACAAAAATTTACTAATTTAGTTGGAGAATCATTAAATAAAAGAAATAAATTAGAAACTAAATCATCAGATATAAGAATATCAATATATAATACAACAGAAATAATGGAAGCAATAATAACATTTGCAGTTTTAGCATTAGGTATTTACTTAGTAAAAATAAACCTTCTAACTTTAACAGGATTTCTAATCATATTTATGTATAAAACAGATATATTTGGTATAGTATTAAGTTACACATCCCTAAAAGAATATTTAGTAAAATATAAAGTTTCAAAAGAAAGAATAAAAGAAATATATAATGAAGAACAATATCCAGTAGAAACATTTGGTTCAAAAACTATCCAAAACGCAAAAGGAATAATAGAATTTAAAAATGTAAAGTTTTCCTACACAAAAAAACAAATCCTAAAAGGCATTACCTTTAAAGTAAAAGAAAATGAAAATATCGCAATAGTAGGAAAAAGTGGAAGTGGCAAAAGTACAATATTTAATTTATTAACAAAAAGTTATACCGATTATGAAGGAATAATAACATTGGATGGAATAGATATAAAAGAATTAACTCAAGAATCATTAAGAAATAATATATCTATAATCACACAAAGCCCTTATATATTTAATCTAACAATAAAAGAAAATCTAAAATTAATAGATAGAAAAATAACCGATAAACAAATGAAAGAAGCATGTAAAAAAGCAAAAATCCATGACTATATAGAAAGTTTACCAAAGGGATATGACACTCTTCTAGGAGAAGGAGGAACAACCCTTTCAGGAGGACAAAAACAAAGATTAGCGATAGCAAGAGCATTACTAAAACAAAGCAAAATATTATTATTTGATGAAGCAACTTCTGCATTAGATAATATAACGCAGAAAGAAATAAATGAACAAATAAAAGATATGTCAAAAGATCACACAATAATAACAATAGCACATAGACTATCAACAATAATAGATTCAGATAATATATATCTATTAGAAAAGGGAACAATTATAGGTTCAGGAACCCATAAACAATTAATAAAAAATAACAAAAAATATCAAGAATTATATAAAAAATAAATAAATAGATCTAGTAGTACCAACGATAACATTTAACATAAAAAAGTAGATTAGTCTTTTTGGCAATCTACTTTTATCAGATCCGACTAGGTCTTTTCTATTGTTAAAACAAAAAAAATATGCTATACTACATACGATTTAAAAGAGGTGGTATAAATGAATTATGACATAATAGTAGTCGGAGGAGGCCATGCTGGATGCGAAGCAGCTCTTGCATCAGCAAGATTAAATAACAAAACATTATTAATAACAGGAAACAAAAACAACATAGCAGACGCTCCATGTAATCCCTCAATAGGTGGCCCAGCCAAAGGAATAGTAGTAAGAGAAATAGATGCTCTAGGCGGAGAAATGGCAAAAAACACAGACAAATCTATTCTCCAAATAAAAAAACTAAACACAAGAAAAGGTCCAGCAGTCTGGGCATTACGAGCACAAATAGACAAAGAAGAATATCAAAAAAATATGATAGAAACCATAGAACAACAAGAAAACCTAGAAATAAAAGAAACCCTAGTAGAACATCTAATAACAAAAAACAACAAAATACAAGGAGTAATAACAAGAGAAAAAGAACAAATATTATCAAAAGCAGTAATCCTAACAACAGGAACTTATCTAAACTCAAATATCTTAATCGGAAACACAAAGAAAAAAGAAGGTCCACATGGGGAAGAAACAGAACTTAATCTAAGTAAAGATCTAGAAAAACTAGGATTTCCACTAAAAAGACTAAAAACAGGAACCCCTCCGAGAATAAAAAGAGATACCATAGACTTCACAAAAACCCAAGAAGAAAAAGGATCTCCTACTCCCCTAACCTTCTCATATCAAAATAAAATAATGTATAAACCAGAAAACCAAGAAAGTTGTTATCTAATCTATACCACAAAACAAACACATGAAATAATAAACAAAAACCTAAAAAAATCAGCAATGTATGGAGGCTATGCCGAAGGAATAGGACCTCGTTACTGCCCTTCCATTGAAGATAAAATAGTAAGATTTAATGACAAAGAAAGACACCAATTATTTCTAGAACCAGAAACAAAAAAATATGACACAATATATGTCCAAGGATTCTCAACAAGTATGCCCAAAGACATCCAAGAACAAATGATAAAATCCTTACCAGGTCTAGAAAATGCAAAAATATTAAAATATGCCTATGCCATAGAGTACGATGCCATAGATCCAAGGACATTAAAAAGAACTCTTGAAACAAAAATAATAGAAAATCTATACACAGCAGGACAAATAAACGGAACAAGTGGTTATGAAGAAGCAGCATGTCAAGGACTAATCGCAGCAATAAATGCAAGTCAAAAATTACAAAATAAAGAGCCATTAATCCTAAGAAGAGACGAAGCTTACATAGGAGTCCTAATAGATGATCTAATAACAAAAGGAGTACAAGATCCATATAGATTATTAACATCACGAGCAGAATATCGTCTTCTTCTAAGAGACGATAACGCAGACCAAAGACTATCAAAATACGGAATAGAACTAGGACTATTAAACAAACAACAAGAAAATATGTATAAAGAAAAACAACAAAATATAAAAAAACTTTTAAAAGAACTAAATAAAGAAATAACACCAAAACAAGAAACAAACAAAATCCTAGAATCCCAAAAGATAAACAAAATAACAGACAAAATATCCCTACATAATCTCTTAAAAAGACCAGAAGTAACAGTAGATAAACTAAAACCATTCCTAAAAGAAAACTATACACAAGAAGTAAAAGAAGAAATAGAAATAATGATAAAATACGAAGGATACATAAAAAAATCAAAAGAAGAAGCAAAAAAACAAGCAGAATACGAAAACATCACACTAAAAGAAAACATAGACTACTCAAAAATACCAAACTTAGCCCTAGAAGCACGAGAAAAACTAAACAAAATAAAACCAAACTCTCTAGGACAAGCAATGAGAATAAGCGGAGTAAATCCAAGCGACATATCAAGCATAATGATATATCTAAAAAGAGGTAAAAATGAATAAAGAAACATTTAAACAAGAGCTAAAAAAACTAAATATAGAAATAACAAGAGAACAAGAACAAATGCTAGAAAAATACTATAATTTACTAATAGAAACAAACAAAACAACAAACCTAACAAGAATAACAAACAAAGAAGAAGTCTATCTAAAACACTTTTACGATTCATTAACAATATCAAAAGTAATAAATCTAACAAACCAAAAAATAATAGACATAGGAACAGGCGCAGGTTTTCCAGGAATAGTTCTAAAAATAATATATAAAGATCTAAATATAACACTGTTAGACTCATCAAAAAAAAGAATAGACTTTCTAAATAAAGTAATAAAAGAACTAAATCTAACAAACATAAAAACAATTCACGAAAGAATAGAAAACTATAAAGAAGAACAATTTGATATAGTAACATCACGAGCAGTAGCAAAAACAAATATGCTCCTAGAACTATCATGTAATCTAGCAAAAATAAACGGTTACTACATATTCCTAAAAGGAAACCTAGAAGAAGAACTAACTGAATCACAAAACGCTATAAAAAAATTAAACTTAAAACTAATCCAAAAAGAACAATTTCATCTTCCTATAGAAAACAGTAAAAGAACAATAATAAAAATACAAAAACAAAAAAACTCTCCAAAAGAATATCCAAGAAATTTTGCAAAAATAAAGAAAAACCCATTGTAAAATTTCTTTTTTTATTGTAAAATGATAATATAGAAGAAGTATAAAAAGAATAGAGGGATAAATATGAACTTAGAAAAAGAAATTTTTGACATATCCTTACAAGATATAATTCCAAATAGATTTCAACCAAGAGAAATGTTTGATGATGAAGCACTAAAAGAATTATCACAATCAATAAAAGAACACGGAGTAATTCAACCAATTATAGTAAGAAAAGTTGGAGACAAATACGAAATAATCGCCGGAGAAAGAAGATTCAGAGCATCACAATTAGCAGGAAAAACAACAATACCTGCCCTAGTAAGAGACATAGATGATAAAGAAGCCGCAAAAGTTGCCTTGCTAGAAAATCTTCAAAGAAGTAACCTTACTCCAATCGAAGAAGCAAAAACATACCAAACAATTCTGAAATTGGATAATATTACACAAGATGAGTTAGCGCAAAATCTAGGAAAGTCACAATCAACAATAGCAAACAAACTAAGACTATTAACTCTAGATGAAGAAGTACAGACTGCCCTACTAAACTCACAAATATCAGAAAGACACGCAAGGAGCTTGCTAGGACTAGATCTAAATACTCAAAAAGAACTATTACACAAAATAATAAACGAAAAACTAACAGTAAAAGCCCTAGATGAAGAAATAATGAGAAGAACAGGTAAAATACCAGAAGAAAAAGTAGTACCAGACATGCAAGAAGGGAGCATAAATCAAATGACCAATAATCCTCAAGCAGTAGAAGTACCACAAATAAATCAAGTACCAAATATTATGCAAGCGCCTATGCCAAATAACATAAATCAAGTACAAGAAAAACAAAAAGAACCAGAAATTAATAAACAACAAGAACCAATAGAACATAAAGAAAACATATTTGATAGACTAAGAGTAAAAGAAGAACCAGAACAAGAACCACAAGAAAATAATCAAACAGTAATAGGAAATAACAATCAACAACAACAAGAACCAAGAAACTTTGGTAACATCTATGATTTAAGATTTGCAATAAATAACTTTAGACAAGCAATTCAAAACACAGAAAAATTTGGTTTCAAAGTAAATGCACAAGAATATGATCATCCAGACAAATACCAAATAGTAATAGAAATAGACAAAAAGAACTAAAGCTCACAAAGAGCTTTTTTAAATTACAAAAAAGCCCTTTAAAAAACAAAAAAATTTTGATAAAATAGTAATAGCAAAAAGGAATAGGTGGTAACGAATGGGAAAAGTAATATCATTAATAAATCAAAAAGGCGGAGTAGGAAAAACAACAACAAGTATAAACTTATCTGCATCACTAGCTCTGCTAGGAAAAAAAATACTATTAATAGATTTAGATCCACAATGTAATGCAACAACAGGAATAGGATTAAACAAAGGAGACATAGAAAAAAGTATTTATAACGTCTTTAATGGAACATCAACAATCGAAGAAGCAATAATAAAAACAAAATATAAAAACTTATATGTTCTTCCAGCAAATATAAATTTAGCAGGAATAGATATTGAACTAGACCAAACAGAAACACTAGAATCAGTATCAAAATCAGAAAGATTAAAAGAACACATAAATAAAATAAAAAACACTTACGATTACATAATAATAGATTGTCCACCAGCACTAGGAATAATAACAACAAATGCTTTAACAGCCTCAGATTCAGTAATTATTCCAGTACAATGTGAATTTTTTGCACTAGAAGGAATAACACAACTATTAAAAGCTATTATGTACACACAAGCAAATCTAAACCCAAATCTAACAATAGAAGGAGTATTATTAACAATGTTAGATGCAAGAACAAATCTAGGTTTAGAAGTAGTAGAAGAAATAAGAAGTTACTTTAAAGACAAAGTATATAACACAATAATACCAAGATTAATTAGACTAACAGAAGCACCATCGCACGGAAAACCAATAGTAGCATATGATCCAAAATCAAGAGGATCAGAAGCATATCTAAATTTAGCCAAAGAGGTGATCAAAGGAAATGGAACAAACTAAAAGAAGAGCCCTAGGAAGAGGACTAGAAGAACTATTCAACATAGAAGACATAAATTACAATAAAATGGAAGAAAAAATAATGGAAACAGTAGATGAAGAAGAAATAAAAGAAATACCATTATCAAAACTAAGAGTAAATCCATATCAACCAAGAAAAACATTTAATGAAGATGCCCTAAAAGAACTAGCAGAATCAATAAAAGAACACGGAGTAATTCAACCAATAATAGTAAAGAAAAGCATAAAAGACTACGAAATAGTCGCTGGAGAAAGAAGATTTAGAGCATCGAAATTAGCAGGAAAAGAAACAATTCCATGTATAATAAGAAACTTCACAGATGAACAAATGATGGAAATAGCAGTGCTGGAAAACCTTCAAAGAGAAAACCTAAACTCAATCGAAGAAGCCATGGCTTACGAATCATTAATGAAAAACCTAAATCTAACACAAGAACAAGTAGCAAAAAAAGTAGGAAAAAGCCGTAGCTATATAACAAACTTACTAGGATTACTAAACTTACCACAACCAGTAAAAGATCTTGTAAAACAAGGAAAACTTACACAAAGTCATGCAAGAACTCTATCAAAACTAGAAGATCAAACAAAAATAATAGATCTTGCAAATAAAATAATAAACGAAAATCTAAACGTCAGACAAATCGAAGAAACAACAAGACAAAAAGAATACACAAAAAAAGAACATCAACAAAGAAAAACAAATCCAAAAGAATACGAAACCCTAGAAAGAGAACTAGAAAACTATCTAGGAACAAAAGTAACGATAAAACCAAGAAAAATAGAAATAAACTACGAAAATACAAATGATTTAAACAGAATATTAGAAATAATAAACTTTAATAAATAGGTGATAAAAATGTTAAACGATTTCTTTAAATTCATAGTAGCAAAAGACATACACTTAGTACTAATCTACATATTGCTAGGATACATAATATATCAGTTAATAAAAGGATTAATTTCAAAAAACACAAAAAGGCTAAAGAAAAAACGACAAAAAACAATGCAAAAATTAGTAGAAAACATAGTAAAATACGCAGTAATAATTCTAGTAGCAGTAGCAGTCCTAAATACATTAGGAGTAAATGTAACATCCATCGCAGCAGGACTAGGAATAGCATCAGTAATACTAAGCTTAGCTCTAAAAGACGTAATGGAAGACGTCCTATCAGGAATATCAATAGTTTTTGAAGATCAATTCGATATAGGAGACCTAGTCCAAATAAATGGTTTTACAGGAAGAGTAATAGATTTAGGGCTAAAAAGTACAAAAATAAAAAGTTTCGAAAACACAGTAAAAATCCTAGCAAACAGAAACATAAACGAAGTAATAAACTACTCAAAAGCAAGTCCAAATCTAATAATAGATCTCCCTATTCCATATGAAATAACACAAAAACAAACAGACAAAGTAATAGAAAAAATAATCAAAAGAATAGAAAAAGATCTAACAACCCTAAAAGGAAACATAGAACTATGGGGTCTTCAAGAATTCAAAGATTCAAGCATAAGCTATAGACTATTTATCCCAGTAGAAACAGATAGCCAGTTTAGTGCAAGAAGACAAATAAATAGGATAATAAAAGAAGAATATGACAAAGAAAATATATCTGTACCATTCAATATAATAGAGGTAAAAAATGGATAAAAATTACACAATAGGAACAAAAGTAATAATGAAAAAACAACACCCCTGTGGAACCAATCTATGGGAAATAACACGACTAGGAGCAGATATAAAACTAAAATGTTTAAATTGTGGTAGATTAGTAATGATTCCAAGAATAGAGTTTAATAAAAAATTAAAAAAAATAATCGAGGAGTAAAGATATGGCAAAAAAGAAAAAAAACAAAAAACTAAAACTACATCCAGTAACAAGTTTTATCATACTCATATTAGCAACAATACTATTAAGTGCAATACTTTCAATATTTAACATATCAGCATCATATGATAGTATCAATCAAGATACAAACGAACTAGAACAAACAATAGTAACAGTAAAAAACATGTTATCATACGATGGAATAAAATCAATAATAAGTAACGCATCTACAAATTTCATAAGTTTCACAACAGTAAGTACACTAATAATAACACTAATGGGAATAGCAGTAGCAGAAGAAACAGGACTAATCCAAGTATTCCTAAAAAGAAAACTCGCGAAAATAAATCCAAAAATAATAACATTTCTCCTATTCCTGTTAGCAGTATTTTCAAGTATAGTAAACGAAGTAGGATACGCAGTGCTAATACCATTAGGTGCCCTTCTATTTCTATTTAACGGAAGAAATCCACTGGCAGGAATAATGACAGCATTCGCCGGTGTAGCATTCGGTTACAGTGTAAGTTTCTTCGTAGGAAGTACAGATATGTCATTAATACCATATACAATAAGTGCTGCACATCTAATAGATGAAACATTCTATGTAAGAATGACATCAAATCTATATATAATGATCTTCTCATGTATAGTAATATCTATAGTAGGAACAATCATAACAGAAAAATATATAGTAAAAAAAGTAGGAAGATACGTTCACAAGAAAAAAGACGATCTAGATCAAACAAAAGAAATAGAATACTTAGACTTGCAATATGAAGAACAAAAGAAAATAAAATCTGAAGAACAAGAGAAAAAAGGACTAAAATATGCCCTAGTAGCAGCACTAATCATAACAGCAATATTCGCATATATGATAGTACCAGGACTACCATTCTCAGGAGCCCTACTAGATAGTACAGAAAAATCATATGCATATCAATTATTCGGAGCAAATTCATATCTAGAATCAGGATTTACATATATGCTAGCACTATTCCTAATAGTAACAGGAATAGCATATGCAATCGGGGCAAAATCAATAAAAAATGACAAAGAACTAATGAAAAAATTAACAAACAAACTAAGTACCCTAGGAATACTACTAGTAATGATATTCTTTGCCTCACAATTCATAGCAATATTTAAAGAAACAAACATAGGAACCATAATAGTAGTATTCCTATCTAATATACTAAAATCAATTCCATTATCAGGAACATTACTAATAATAGTAGCAATCATAGTAATAGCAATATCAAATCTATTCGTACCAAGTACAATGACAAAGTGGATAATAATATCTCCTATTCTGGTACCAGCTATGATGCAACTAAATATGTCTCCACAATATTCACAATTCATCTTTAGAGCAGCAGAATCAATGACAAATGGAGTAACACCACTCCTAGCATATTTTGTAGTATATATAGGGTACCTAAACATCTATAACAAAGAAGAAAACAAAGTATACGGAGTAAGAGACGGATTAAAATACATGATGCCATATCTAATAGCACTTTCAGTAGCATGGATAGCAATCATTCTGTTGTGGTATCTAATAGGATTACCATTAGGACCAGGAGCATACCCAGTATTATAACAAGGAGGAAAAAACATGAGTTTAAAAGCAGGAATAGTAGGACTCCCAAACGTAGGAAAATCAACACTCTTTAATGCAATAACAAAAAAAGATATATTAATAGCAAATTATCCATTCGCAACAATAGATCCAAACATAGGAATAGTAAATGTTCCAGATGAAAGACTAATAAAACTAGCTCAAATGTATAATCCAAAAGAAATAAAACCAGCAAGTTTTGAATTTGTAGATATCGCAGGAATTGTAAAAGGAGCATCTGAAGGCGAAGGACTAGGAAACAAATTCCTATCACACATAAGAGAAGTCGATGCAATATGTGAAGTAGTAAGATGTTTTGATAACAAAGAAATAACTCACGTCGAAGGAAATGTAGATCCAATAAGAGACGTAGAAATAATAAACCTAGAATTAGCCCTAGCAGATCTAGAAATAATCTCTAATAGAATAGATAAAATAAAGAAAAAAGCCCAAACAACAAAAGATAAAGAAGCTCTAATCGAGCTAACAGCACTTGAAAAATCCAAAGAAGCCTTAGAAAAAAATATTCCATTAAGATTAATAAAATATGATGAAGAAGAACTATTCTCATTAAAATCATTCAATCTACTAACACTAAAACCACATATATACCTAGCAAACGTAAGTGAAGATGAAATAAACAACGACAATAAATATGTAAAAACACTAGAAGAATATGCATCAAAAGAAAATTCAAAAGTAATCAAAGTATCAGCAAAAATAGAATCAGAACTAGCAGAACTAGAAGAAGACGATAAAAACGAAATGCTAAAAGAACTAGGAATAGAAAAAAGTGGACTAGATAAACTAGTAGAAACAACCTATTCCCTACTAGGACTAAAAACATACTTCACAGCAGGACCACAAGAAGTAAGAGCATGGACTTACAAAGACGGAATGAATGCAAAAGAATGTGCAGGAATCATCCACACAGACTTTGAAAAAGGCTTCATAAAAGCAGAAATAATAGCATACAAAGACATGTTAGAAGCAGGAACAGAACAAAAAGTAAAAGAACTAGGAAAACTAAGACTAGAAGGAAAAGATTACCTAATGCAAGACGGAGATATATGTCATTTTAGATTTAACCTATAGAACTGAAAAGTTCTTTTTTTAAACAAAAAAATATGCTATAATCAAATTAACTAAAATAATAAGGAGAAGTTAATTATGAAAAAAAGTAAAGCATTCACCCTAGTCGAAGTCCTAGTAGTAATAGTAATACTAGCCCTACTAGCACTCTTAATAATACCAAACATAACTAAATACACAGAAAAAGCAAAAGATAAATATAACGACTCACTAAAAGACGAATTACTACTCGCAGGAAAAGACTTTTACACAAACAACAGATCAAGAATACCCACAAGCATAAGCCCATATCTAAACGACTACGTATCACTAAAAGAACTAGCATCACAAAACTACATATCAAAAGAATTCCTAGACAAAAACAAAAACAATTGTATGGACAAAAGTTACGTAGCAATAACAAGAAAAGAAGGTACAAATAAATACAATTACAACGTTTGTTTAATATGTGGAGGACAAAAAGTTGAGTGGGATGATCAATATTGTAGTGCCTCAAAAATATCCCAAGTATCTTGTGAGCAACAAATATCAAATTTATCTGAAAACAAAGAAAAAGGAAATGTAGAAATAAACTATTATCATGGCGATGAATACATAGATATAACAATAAAACCTCCAAAACATGACAATCAAACAGTAATAGTAAACGGAACACTAAAACTTAAAAAAGCAGCACAACCAGGACAAGTTTCTTATAAGTTAATAAATAAAGCAACAAACAAAATTATAAAAACAGGTAATATAAATAAAAATACTCCTATTGCACTTATTGATAACCAAATAGAAGGACAAGAACCACAAGAATACAGATTATCTTTTTCTCAAAATAACAAACAACTAAATCTAAAAAATGGAAGCATTGATATAGAACTAAACATAAAAACTAACATAGAATACAATTTCGATTATAAAAAAAAGGCCCAAGAATTCTAAGTCCCTGTAACAGGAGACTATACAATAGAGCTTTGGGGAGCAGCAGGAAACTATAAACAAACTACAATAGATAAAGTAGGAAAAGGAGCATACACAAAAGGAATAATTACTTTACAAGAAAGAGAAAAACTATATATTTATACAGGTAAAAATGCAACAGATAACGATAAAGATGAAGATGCCTATAAAAAAGAATCCTTTAATGCTGGAAGTACTGCACAAGGAATAATAAAATATCCAAAAAATTCTAATAATCTTACAGGATACCATAACTCATCATCTGGAGGAGGGGCAACAGATGTAAGATTAAAAAAAGAAACAAATTGGAACGATGAAAAAAGCTTACAATCTAGAATAATGGTAGCAGCAGGAGGTGGCGGAACTCAGTATTATTATTCAACATCAGGAACAGAACAAAAAGTCCTAGGAATCGGAGGAGCCGGTGGAGGTCTAATGGGCTATCCAGGTTCACAAAAATTTATAACAGGACTTAGTAGAAGTAACATTCACATTCTTGAAAATTATGGAAAAACAACAAATGTAACGGGATACAATCAAGAATTTGCATTTGTCTCGGGTGGTTCTCAAACATCAGGAGGTCTTGCAAATAAATGTATAAAAAATTCAAAAGAATGTGACTCAGAATCAAAGGGAAGCAATGGGTCCTTCGGAATCGGCGGAAATGGTTCAAAAAATGAAGCTGGAGGCGGAGGCGGAGGCGGCTACTACGGCGGAGGTGGTGGTGGTGTAGCACACTTTACTGAAGCTGAATCAGGACTTTGCCACTCTTCCGGAGCAGGAGGCTCATCTTACATATCTGGTCATACAGGAAGTATCTCATATATAAACAAAAACAATTCATCATGTAAAGAAATAGTAAAAGATCATAATCCATCTACTTACGAAGGAACAACAAAAAAAGAATGTTCATACTATGATAATACTTACATCTTTAAAAATACAACAATGGTAGATGGACAAGGTTATGTATGGAAAAATAAAAGAACAACAAAAAAATCATTAGATAAACCAAATACAGGTTCAGGAAAAGCCAAAATAACATCACAAAATCAAAGTACAACAAGTACATTAAAACTAACTTCAAAAACAATAGATTGTACAGTAAAAAGAGTACAAAGCAAGTAGAAATACTTGCTTTATTCATTATTGACAATACTAAAACAACAAGGTTATAATAAAACTAAATAAAGGAGAAGATTATGAAAAGTACAAAAATAATGATAGAAAAAATAAAAGAAATAAACTTCAAAAGAATGGATCAATTAGCAAAATATATAGCAGAACAAAATAACAAAACTCCAGGATACGTAAAAAGAGATATGTTTAAAAACTTCTTAAAATATAAAATAGGATACACAGACTATTTCAAGAGTGATTATATAAATCTAACAACAAAACAAAAAGAAGACTTCGTAACATCAAGAAACTTCTTCAACATCTTAGCATACCTAAACCCAAGAGAATATAGAATAGTAACAAAAGATAAACTAATCTTTAACCAAATATTTAAAGACTATATAAAAAGAGATTTTATAGATATAAGAACCTCTTCCGAAGAAGATATAAAAAAATTCATTAAAGGAAAAAAACACGTTTTTGCAAAACCAAACACAGACTTCGGAGGACATAACATAGAAAAAATAACAGTCAAAGACATAACAGATCTAAAAGAATTCAAAAATAAACTAATCCAAAACAAACAATATCTCCTAGAAGATGAAATAATCCAAAACAAAGAAGTAAATAAAATAAATCCAAATGCAGTAAACACATTTAGAATAATAACCCTATATAAAGATGGAAAGGCTCATGTCCTAGCAAACTCATTTAGAATAAGCCTAGACGAAAACCCTGCTATTCAATGTTGGGACGCATATATGAGACTAAATGAAGACGGAACCCCAGCCTGCAAATTCGTAGACGATGCCGGAAAAATATTCGACACCCATCCCCTAACAGGATTTGATTTTAACACCATAAAAAAAATACCATACGTAAAAGAATCATATGAAATGGTAAAACAAGCAGCCCTACTAATTCCAGAAATAAGATATATAGGTTGGGATGTAGCACTAACAGAAAAAGGTCCAGTAGTAATCGAAGGAAACGAATATCCAAGCTATGGACTAATCCAAAACTATTTATTAAACAAAGATAATCCAGGGCACCTAAAACAAATAAAAGATGTTCTAGGAGAAGAATTTAAAAATATAAAATTAAACAATTAAGAGATAATTATGAACGAAGAAATAGAAAAAATAAAACAAAGAAACAAACGAGTATAATTAGATAAAAACTAGGGAACAAGTAAAACAATAAGAACTTTTATATGTATATTAACCTACATAATAGTACTAATATATTCATATATAATAAAAAGTACAAGTAGTATTTTTCTAAGTTCATTAGTACCAGTAATAGGTTTCGCCTTATCTACCCTATCCTTAAAATATATAAGAAAACTATGGGAAAAACAAAACAAAAACTAGACAAAAACAAAATTTATTGTTATAATACAAAACGAGTATTAAATTACTCCTTGCTTCATCAGAAGCCATAAGACCAAAAGGAGGTGTAAAAGTATGAAAAAGTACGAAATAATGTTCATCGTAAAACCAACACTAGAAGAAGCATCAATCAAAAAAGCATACGAAGATATGAAAAAAGTACTAACAGATAACAATGCTAACATACTTGAAGAAAAAGAAATGGGACAAAGAGATTTAGCTTATGAAATAAAAAAGCATAAAACAGGTTACTATTATCTTTTAACAGTTGAAGCTCCAAGAGAAGCAATCAGCGAATTCAATCGTATAGTTAACATTAGTGACACAGTTATCCGTGCATTAGTAACAAAAATGGAAAATTAAGAGGTAAAAAATGAATAAAGTATTTTTAATAGGAAGATTAGTAAGAGATCCAGAATTAAGATATACATCTTCAAACATACCAGTTGCAACATTCTCTCTAGCAGTAAACAGAAACTTTGCTGGACAAAACGGAGAAAGAGAAACAGATTTCATTAACATAGTTGTTTGGAGAAAACAAGCAGAAAACTGTAAAAATTATATAAATCAAGGCAGTCAAGTTGCTATAGACGGACGTATTCAAACAAGAAGTTATGATGATCAAAATGGTCAAAAAAGATATGTAACAGAAGTAGTAGCAGATAATGTTCAATTTTTAGATACAAAAGCATCAAGAGAACAAAGAGAACAAAACATTAACGCAAATCCATATGGTATAGAAACACAACAAGAAAACGTTAATCCGTATAATTTTGACAAACAACAAACAAATAACAAAGCAAGATCTATTCCAGAAGATCCATTTAAAGACTTCGGATCAGAAATAAAAATTGAAGAAAACGACTTGCCATTCTAATCTATAAGGAGGAAAAAACATGGCAGAATTCTATAAAAAAAGAAAAAAAAGATGTTACATGTGTGAAGGAAAAGAAATCAACTATAAAGACGTTGATATCCTAAAAAAATATATAAATGAAAGAGGAAAAATTCTTCCAAGACGTGTAACTGGAGCATGTGCTAAACATCAAAGATATATAGCAGGAGAAATCAAAAAAGCACGTGTAATTGGTCTATTACCATTCGTAAAATAAACAATTTTGTTTATTTTTTTTCTTATCCAAAAAAAATGACATATCCCTATTTTTTTGATATAATATTTAAAGAAACAAGGGAGGAGTACTATGGGACTAAAAGAATTAAAAAAACAAATATCAAAAGAAATGTTTCACTCCAAAGAAGTATTCTTAACAGCACACAAAGAAATAGATCTAGATGCCTTTGCATCTATGGTAGGATTTTCATTAATATCAAAAAAATATAAAAACAAAACTTATCTAATAATAGACGATAAAGAAATAGAACCCGCAACCAAACAAGCACTAAATTCCGTAAAATCAAAAATAAATATAATAACATCAAAAAAGGCAAAAGGATTAATCACAAAAAAATCTATTCTCTATATACTAGATACCAATAAACCAAAACTAATATGTTGCGAAAATCTCCTAGAAAACTTTAAAGAAGTAACAGTAATAGATCATCACACAAAAAGCCAAGAAACACTAAAATCAAAAAAATTATATATAGACGAAAAATCAACTTCTACCTGCGAAATAGTAGCAAATTTATTAAATAAATTCAGAATAAAAGTACCAAAACAATACGCAACATTAATGCTCGGAGGAATAGCACTAGATACAAACAACTTCATGTACAAAATGACAAGAAAAGCATTTTATTATTGTTACTATCTATCAACAAAAGGAGCAGACGTAAACGAAGCTCAAAGCTTTTTAAAACAAGACCTAGAAGAATACGTAAATAGATCAAAAATGGTAGGGAATACAAAAATAGACGGAGAAATAGCCCTAGCAACAGGACAAAAAGGAAAAATATACACAAGACAAGAACTGGCAAAAACAGCAGATTTACTCCTACAATTCAAAGGAATAAAAACATCATTTGCAATAGGATACCTAGAAAAAAACAAAGTAGGAATAAGCACTAGATCGATCAAAAAAATAGATGCAGGAAAACTAATGGAAGAATTCGGAGGCGGAGGAAACAAAACCGAAGCCGCAGCAATAATAGAAAACACAACCATAAAAAAAATTGAAGAACAAATATATCAAAAAATAAAATAAGGAGGCTAACATGAAAGTAATATTTATAAAGGATCTAAAAAACCAAGGCAAAAAAGGAGAAATAAAAGAAGTTAAAGATGGATATGCAAAAAATTTCTTAATAAAAAATGGATATGCAATAAAAGAAACAAAAGAAAGCCTAAGAATATTAGATAGAGATAACAAAAAAGCCCAAGAACTAGATGAACAACATAAAAAAGAAGCCCAAGAATTAAAACAAAAACTAGAACAAGAAAAAATCTCATTTCAAGTAAAAACAGGACAAAATGATAAAGTATTTGGAAGCATATCAGCAAAACAAATAAAAGATAAACTAGATGAAAAATATAAAATAGACAAAAAACAAATATTAATAAAAAACCAAATAACATCATTAGGTTTTCACGAGGTAGAAATACACTTGTATAAAGATATAATAGCAAAAATAAAAGTAGAAGTAAAAAAGTAGGTGCATAATTTGAAAAAAGAAATACCAAATAACATAGAAGCAGAACAATCCGTACTAGGAGCAATGCTACTTTCAAAATATGCCTTAGAAAAAGCCGTAGAAACCTTAACAAACGAAAGTTTCTTTTTAGATAAACATGCAAAAATATTCAACGCATTAAAAAATCTCCAAAACAAAAAAGTAGCAGTAGATATAACTACTCTAACAACAGAACTAAAAGATGAAAACACACTAAATGAAATTGGTGGTGTAGAATACCTATCAGATATTCTAGATAATACTCCTACTGCAGCAAATATAGATCATTATATAAAAATAGTCGAAGACAAAAGCATCCTAAGAAACCTAATAGAAGAAGCAACAGAAATAGCAACTCTAGGATATACAAACGAATTTTCCATAAATGAAACCCTAGACAAAGCAGAAAGTAAAATTTTAAATGTTGTAAAAAATAGAAAATCAAGCGACATAAAACAAATGCCCGAAGTACTAGCAGAATTTCAAGAAAACCTAGAAAAACTAGCAAACAACAAAGGAAAAATAAGTGGACTTCCATCAGGATTCTATGATTTGGATAACTTAACAGACGGATTTCATAAAAACGAACTAGTAATTCTAGCAGCACGTCCAGCTATGGGAAAAACAGCCCTAGCACTAAATATAGCAACAAACATAGCATTAAAATCAAAAAAATCAGTAATAATATTTACACTAGAAATGCGTGCTGAACAATTAATATCACGTATGATATCATCACTTGGACAAGTAGATGCAAAAAAACTACAAAATGGTTCATTAGATAGCAAAGACTGGCAAAGAGTAAACGAAGCAGTAAGTCAATTATCTGAAACAAATATCTATATAGATGATTCCCCAGGAGTAACAATCGGAGATATAAAAGCAAAAGCAAGAAGAATAGCAAGCCAAGATGAAAACCTAGGAATAATCCTAATAGACTACTTAACACTAATAGGAAGCATGGGAAAATACGCTGGAAACAGACAACAAGAAGTATCAGAAATCTCAAGAGCATTAAAAACACTAGCTCTAGAACTACAAATCCCAGTAGTAACCCTAGCACAATTATCAAGAACACCAGAACTAAGAGAAAACAAAAGACCAGTACTAAGTGATCTAAGAGAATCCGGCTCAATCGAACAAGATGCTGATATAGTTGCATTTATTTATAGAGATGACTATTACAACGAAAACTCAAAAATAGACGACAACATGAGTAAAACAGAAATAATAGTAAGAAAAAATAGAAGTGGTAAAATAGGAACAGCAGAAGTCCTATTCAAAAAAAATACCCTATCATTCATGAATTATAGAAATGAAGAAAAAAGAGGTGAAACCAGTTGAATAAAGCAAAAATAGTCTTCCTAACAATTCTAGCACTAGCAATAAGCATAATAACAATCATACTAGAAAGCACTTCATATGTTTACTACGAAGCCCAAAACGTATATAGAGTTTATCTAAACGGAACATCTCTAGGGATAATAGAAAGCAAAGACGAACTAGAAAAATACGTAAACAAACAACAAGAAGCCTTAAAAGAAAAATACAACGTAGATAACGTATATATACCACAAGGACTAAAAATAACAAAAGAAACAACATATAATCAAAACACAGAAAACGTAGAGAGTATCTATAACAAAATAGCCAACCAAGAGGACTTCACAATAAATGGATACACAATAACAATAACAGATCTAAAAGAATCAGAAAAAGATCAAAAAGGAACAGTAAATACACAAAAAATAAAAGAATATCTCTATATACTAGATGAAAGTATCCTAAAAGAAGCAATAAACGACGTAGTAAACTCATTCGTAGATGAAAAAGAATACGAAAACTACCTAAATGAAATAAAAAAAGATCAAACAGCCCTAGGAGAAACCATAGAAAACGTCTATGTAAAAGAACAAATATCAATCAAAAAAGGAAGAATACCTGCAAACCAAAAAATATACCAAACAAGACAAGAACTCGCAAAATACCTACTATTCGGTACAAATGAAAAAAACAAAACATACACAGTAAAAGAAGGAGACAGTGTTAAATCAATCTCAAACAAAAACAAAATGTCAACAGAAGAATTCCTAATAGCAAACCAAGACATATCAGATGAAAATGCCCTTCTTTACAAAGGACAAGAAGTAGTAATAAGTTATATCAATCCAAGAATTACAATAGTAGAAGAAACACATTCAGTAAAAAAAGAATCCATCAGATATAAAACAATAGAAAAAACAGACGAAAACCTAATGCCAGGACACTATGAAATAATCCAAAGTGGAAAAAAAGGTGAAAGTAAAATAACAAGAAAAATAGAAAAACAAAACGGAAAAATAACAGAAGCCCTAATCATTTCAAGTGAAGTCTTAAAAGAACCAATAAACAAAATAGTAAAAACAGGAAGCAGTGTCGATTGGGCTTGGCCAACAGTAAGTAATTACACCATAACAGAACACTTTGGATATGTACTCCGTAGTGATATTGGAGAAAGCACAGCAAGATCACACGACGGAATAGATATCGCAGGACTAGGATGTGGTTCACCAATATATGCAGCAAATTCAGGAACAGTAATATATGCCGGATGGGGTTCAGGATTTGGTAACGAAATAGAAATAAATCACGGCAAAGGAATAGTAACAACCTATGCCCATCTAAATAGTATATACGTTTCAGTAGGACAAACAGTCAAAAAAGGACAAAGAATCGGAGCAATGGGTAACACAGGATACTCATTCGGTTGTCATTTACATTACCAATTAACAAAAAATGGCACACTATACGATCCAATGGCACTTTACTAACATGAGAATAACAATATTAGCAAGTGGATCAAAAGGCAATTCAACACTAATAGAAACAAACACAAAAAACATCTTAATAGACGTTGGATTGCCCCTATCAAACCTAGAAAAAAGATTAGAAAGAAGTATGCCTAAAATAGATATCCTCATAATAACCCATACCCATATAGATCACATCAAAGGAATAAAATCACTATTAAAAAAACAAAATCCAATAATATATACCCTAGAAAACAACCTAGAAGAAAAAATAGAACAAACACACCTAATAACACACGAAAAAACATACGAAGAAGAAAACCTAACAATAAACCTATTTGAACTATCACATGATACCCCCTGTCTAGGAGTATATCTAAAAGAAGAAGAAAACGAATTAATATATATAACAGACACAGGATATATAAAAGAAAAACTACTAAAAAAATATCCAAACAAAACAATATATATAATAGAAAGCAACTACGAAGAAGAAATGCTAATGAACGGTTCCTATCCATTCTATCTAAAACAAAGAATAAGAAGTGATAAAGGACACATATCAAATGAAGATACATGTAGATACCTAACAAAACTAATAGGAAACAAAACAAAATACATATGTCTAGCCCATCTAAGCGAAGAAAACAACGACAAAGACATAGTAAAAGAAAAAGTAACAAATACAATAAACAAACTAAATAACAAACCAGAACACATAATAATATGCAGTCAAACAGAAAAAAAAGAAATAATACTATGAGGTAAATATGATAAAAATAATTTGTCTAGGAAAAATAAAAGAAAAGTACATCCAAGAAGCAATCCAAGATTACAAAAAAAGACTATCAAAATACACAAAACTAGAAATAATAGAACTAAAAGATGAAAACGATCAAATACCCAAACAAGCACTACAAAAAGAATACGAACAAATAAAAAAACACATATCAGAAAAAGATAACCTAATATTACTAGATCCAAAAGGAAAAACATATACATCAGAAGAACTAGCAAACATCATAAACAAAGAACTAACATATAACAGTAATATAACATTTCTAATAGGATCATCAAACGGTTTTGATAAAAAACTAAAAGATCAAATAAACAAAAAAATATCATTCTCTACCCTAACATTTCCACATGGATTATTCAGAATAATCTTACTAGAACAACTCTACAGAAGTTTTAAAATATTAAATAACGAAACATATCATAAATAGGAATAACTCCTATTTTTTCTATCAAAAAAATGATATAATTCATATGGAGGTAATAAAATGATAACAGAAAAATGGGACATGATACTAGCAAACGAATACAAAAAAGAATACTTCATAACCCTATTAAAAACACTACAAAAAGAATATCAAACAAAAACAATATATCCAAAAAAACACGAAGTCTTTAGAGCAATGCGTCTAACAGATTATGATGATATAAAAGTAGTAATTCTAGGACAAGATCCCTATCATGGCGAAGGAGAAGCCGAAGGCCTATCATTCTCAGTAAAAGACGGAATAAGAAAACCACCATCACTAAAAAATATATTCAAAGAACTAGAAAACGATCTAGGATACAAAGAACCTCAATCAGGATCACTAGTAAAATGGGCAAAAGAAGGAGTACTTCTCCTAAACTCATTACTAACAGTAGAAAAAGATAAACCATTATCACACAAAACACTAGGTTGGGAAAGATTCACAGACGAAGTAATAAAAAAAATAAACGAAAAACAAACCCCAGTAGTATTCATCCTATGGGGAGCATATGCAAGAAGTAAAAAAGCCTATATAACAAACAAAAACCATTACATAATAGAATCAACCCACCCATCACCATTTTCAGCAAGAAATGGCTTCTTTGGTAGTAAACCATTCTCAAAAACAAACAACTTTTTAATATCAAAAAAAATTAGTCCAGTTAACTTCAAACTAGACTAATTTTTAAATATCTCATACTCCTCAAGCTTCCTAACCTTAAAAGACTTACGATCACCAAACTTAAGAACCCTAAACAACTTATTTAAATAACCCTTAAGAAATATCTCATTATAATTAAGAACATTAGCATTATAATAATCCTTAAGTCCATCAAGATCCTCTTCAAGAACATTAAGTTCCTTTATCTTATCCCTAAACTTAGAAATCTTCTTTTCCTTAACATACTTATTTATATCAAAACTAACATTAAACAAAGCATTTTCCTTCTCATAAATAGAAAAATCATCACTATACTCAAACTTATCCTTAATCTTCTTACTATTAATATCCTTAAGAAGCTCATTCACAAGATTTAGCTTCTTATCAAGAACATCACTAATATTCTCCTCAGCAATACATATAGATCTATTAATATCCTTAAGTTTAGAATACTTAAAAAATAAATAACCAGCAACAATCACTAACAAAAGTAAAATAGTTCCAAATATATATATCATAAAATCACCTATCTTCTGAGAACAATTATATCATAAAAAAAAGAACTTTAAAATAAAAATTCTTAAATAACTTTATAGTTGATCTCTTCATCAAAAACAATAAAATCCAAATAAATAGTCAAAAGTAAATACCACTTTCCAGTCTTAGGATCACTAATCACAACATGATCCCTAGCAGCCTGTTCAACAACCCCAGTAAATATCCTATCACGCCACTCATTAGCATCAGGAAAAGTCATATAAAAACTAGCAACCTTCCCCTTATTAAGCCTAAGTATATTCTCAACATAAGACTGTTCCATAGGTAAATCAGATCCAGAAGGAGCACCACTACTATAATCACTAGAAAAACTATTAGGATTAAAATAACTATTATTCAAAAAAATCACCTCTAATAAAAGTTATGAAAAAACAAAAAAAATATACTAGAAAAAACATAATAAAAATTATATAATATAATAAGAAAGAAGGAATATATATGAAAATATCGGTAGGAGTCTCAGTAAGACACGTACACCTAACAAAAGAAGATTACAGTTTATTATTTGATGAACCACTAGAAATAAAAAGTCCGATCAATCAACCAGGACAGTTCGCTGCAAAACAAAAAGTAACACTAAAAAACGGAGAAAGAACAATCGAAAACGTAAGAATAATAGGACCACAAAGACCATACACACAAGTAGAAATTTCAAGAACAGACGCATATCATTTAAAATTGAATCCACCAGTAAGACCATCAGGAAAACTAGAAGACGCAGAAACAATAACAATAATTGGCCCAAAAGGAGAAATAACAAGAAAAGCAGCAATCATTGCAGATAGACACATCCACATAACACCAGAACAAAGAAAAGAAAAAAACCTAACAAAAGACATCTACAACGTAGAAATAAAAGGAGAAAAAGGTGGAATAATCTATAACGTTCACATAGTAGAAAAAGAAGCATCATATTTCGAAATGCATATAGACGCAGACGATGCAAATGCACATAACTTAAAACAAAACGATGAAGTAGAGATCATAAACTAATCTCTACCTTTTCTTATCTCTATAATCCTCAATTAAATCAAGAATCTCCTCATCAGGATCATCATATTCATCAAAAGAAATACCAATTTCATACAAATCATAATCATTCAAAAGCCCAACATCACTCATAAGATAATACAAATACTCACGATTAATGTCCTCTTCTCTATTCCTTTTTATCATAACTATCCTCCTTTATAATAGGTTCAGTACCCTTTAAGTAATAAAGCACTTTTTTATTTTCGCTACTTTCACTAACAACATTACCCGTAATAGGATTAACGAGCACCCCTACTACATCATTAGGTAAACTATACCAAGAAGCATCATGATTCTTAAAATACTTCTCCATACTAGTAATCCAAGAACTCTTATTACCAGAAATAACCTCTGAAGATATATTAGAACTATCATCATACCCAGCCCAAGATGCAAAAACAATTTCTGGATTATATCCCACAACCCAAGAATCAGTATCAGTACTTCCTGTTTTTATAGCATATTTCTTAGTAATGCTAGGAATCATACTATAACAAGTTGGATAAGTATAACTAACCAAATTAGGATCATAAGTACTAGTAAGAAGTTCACTAATCATAAAAGTAATATCACTATTAAAAATAGGATCCTCCTTCTTTTTTTTATATTCATACAAAACGTTACCCTTCTTATCTACAACCTTAGAAATAAGATGAGGTTTAACCTTATATCCACCATTAGCCATAGCAGAATAAGCCCCTGCAAGTTCCATGATATTAACCTCATAAGTACCAAGAGCAAGAGAAGGAGATTTCTCCATTTTAGAAGTAATGCCAGCTTTTCTCAAAGTATTATAAAGCTCATCCTCTCCAAGAAACAAATGAGTCTTAACAGCATAAATATTATCAGAATATGCAATAGCAGCACTAAGAGCAATTTCCTTATTAGCATAAATATTCCCATAATTCTTAGGAGAATAAGTTTTTTTACTATCAAAATAAAAACTAGTCTCTTTACTAAGAAAAGTACTACTAGGAGTAAATCCATTCTCAATAGCCTTATAATAAAGAAAAGGTTTAACAGTAGAACCAGGTTGTCTCAAAGAACTAATTACCCTATTATACTGACTCTTCCCATAATTCATTCCTCCAATTAAAGCAATAACACCCCCACTCTTAGGCTCCATCATAACCTTAGCAGTCTCAACCTTATCATCGACAGAAGCCTTCTTTAAACCATTTTCTAAAGCCTTTTGAGCATCAAGATCTAAAGTAGTATAAATCTTAATATTACCAGTATCCAAATAACTCTTAGGAATACCGCTCAAAGAATTAAGCTCATTCATAACAGCATCATTATAATATATAAGAGAAGTCAAATCATTCCCAAAATCATTATTCTTAAACACCAGCTTTTCACTAAAAGCAGAATTCATCTCCTTTTCACTTATATACTTATTATTATACATTCTCTCAAGAACAACTTTTTGTCGTTTCTTAGAAAGATCATAATTATCAATAGGAGAATAATTAGCAGGACTATTAGGAATACCTGCTAAAATAGCAGCTTCTCCCAAAGACAAATCCTTAACATCTTTATTAAAATAATACTTAGAAGCATTACTAATCCCATACATACCATGCCCATAATTAATAGTATTCAAATATCCTTCAAGAATCTCATCTTTACTATAATGAGCCTCAAGTTCATAAGTAAGCCACATCTCCTTCCATTTTCTATTCCATGACTTTTCAAAATCAAGAAACAAATTCTTAGCATATTGCTGAGTAATAGAAGAAGCCCCCTGCTCTATACCACCAGAAGAAATATTAACAATCATAGCCTTAGCAATTCTTGGATAATCAAAACCAAAATGTCTATAAAAATTCTTATCCTCAGTACTTATAGTAGCATTAATAACATAATCATTCATATCCTTTAAAGAAACCCAAGAATCATTACCATTACCTTGAAAAACAAGCTTAGACTTATTATCATACACAGAAAAAGCATTAGCACTCTTAATATCAAGTTTAGGAGTCAAAAAAGCATATAAAAACCCAAACAAATTAAACAAAACAAAAACAAGTATAACAGAAATAATACATTTAACAGATATCTTCCAAACCTTAACTCTCATAAAAAAAGCTCCTTTTCTAAGTTTAGTATGAAAAAAATCCAAAAAAATATGTGAAATAATAAAAAACTATGCTATAATGACCAAGAAATGGTGTGATGTAATGAGTAAAACAAATATATCTATAAAAGTAAATGATTATATCATAACAACAAAAGCAATCAAAAAAGATGACATAATCACATGTATAGACAATAATGACAAAAAAACAAAAATAAAATTAAACACACAAGACCTAATCCTAACAAGAGAAAATAACGAAATAACAATAGATATAGACTTCAAAAATAAAAACATAAAATACTACTTAAAAGAACATAATAAATACATAACAACAACCATAAAAATAAAAGAACTAAAACAAACAAAAAACAATCTAAAAATAAGATATATAAACGAAAAACAAGAATTTACTCTAGAAGTAGACATAAAGTAAATAAAAAAAACATAATTTCACATTATTTTCGTTGACTATTCATAACAAACAAGTTATTATTAAATATCGATAGGGAACCTATCTATAATAAAAGAAACAATATCATAAATTAACATATAATGATTTAAGAAAGGGTGTAAATATGGCAAAAAAATTAACAAAAGAAGAATTAGAACTAATGTCGTATAACGACATAGCAAACATCTTATTAAAAGAAAAACCAAAACAATCAACACTAGATATATTTAGTAAAATAGTAGAAATGTTAGAGCTACCGAAAAACGTATTAGAAAACAAAATAGGAGAGTTCTATACAGCACTTACAAACGATAAAAGATTCATCTTACTAGAAGATGGAAAATGGGATTTAAAACAAAACCATAAAACAGAAAACATAACACTAGAGGACGATCTAGAAGACTATGAAGAAGAATTAGAAGACTACGAAGAAGAACCAGAAATAGAACCAGAAGAAAACTATAGAGACGAAACAGATGACGACATATCTGACGTAACAGAAGAATATAAAAACCTAGTCATAGTAAACGAAGCTGAACTAGAAGAAAATTAAGGTGATATTATGATAGAAAGACTAGAAAGCATAGAAGAAAAGTATAACGAAATAACAAAAGAACTAACAAAACAAGAAACGCTAAACAATGTAAAACTATTGACAGAACTTTCAAAAAAACAGAGTAGTCTTGAAGAAACGGTAACACTTTATAAAAAATACAAAGACATAAAAGATCAAATAAAAGAAGACACAGAACTATTAAAAGATCCAGAGCTAAAAGAAATAGCAAAAGAAGAATTACAAAATTTAGAACAAGAAAGTGAGTTAATAACACAAAAATTAGAAGTATTACTATTGCCAAAAGACGAAAATGACGAAAAAAATATAATAATGGAACTAAGAGGAGCAGCAGGAGGAGACGAAGCAAACATCTTCGCCGGAGATCTATTTAGAATGTATCAAAGATATGCAGAAAAACAAAACTGGAAAGTAGAAATAATAAACGCCGAAGAATCATCAAGCGGAGGCTTCTCACAAATAGAATGCCTAATCAAAGGAGATAGTGTTTACTCAAAACTAAAATACGAAAGCGGAGCACACAGAGTCCAAAGAATACCACAAACAGAATCCGGAGGAAGAATCCATACATCAACTGCAACAGTAATAGTAATGCCAGAAGAAGAAAACGTAGAAATAGAAGTAAAACCAGAAGATATAAAAGTAGATGTTTATAGATCAGGTGGAGCAGGAGGACAATCAGTAAACACAACAGACTCAGCAGTAAGAATGACACATATCCCAACAGGAATAGTAGTAACCTGCCAAAACGAAAGAAGTCAGCTTCAAAACAAAGAAAAAGCACTACAAATATTAAAATCAAAAATATACGAAGAACAAAAAAGAAAACAAGAAGAAGAATCTGGAAACGAAAGAAGAAGTAAAATAGGAACCGGAGATAGATCAGAAAAAATAAGAACATATAACTACCCACAAAACAGAGTAACAGATCATAGAATAGGATTAACACTTAATAAACTAGACAGAATAATCGAAGGAGACCTAGAAGAAATAATCGAAGCACTAATAAGTGAAGATCAAAAAAGAAAGTTACAAGAAAATGAAGATTAATGATATACTAACAAACGAAAACATCGAAAACAAAAAACTTGCCCTAGAGCAAGTTTTAAACTTGTCAAAACCAGAACTTCTCTTGAATAAAAATAAAGAATTAACAAAGAAAAACTACAAAGAATATAAAAGAATAATAAAAAAATTAAACAAAGGCTTACCAATTCAGTATATAACCAAAAAAGCAAACTTCTATGGAAAAGAATACTACGTAAACAAAAACACACTAATACCAAGACCAGAAACAGAAATCCTAGTCCATAAAACAAACCAACTAATAGAAAAACACATGAACAATAAAAACATAAACATATTAGAAATAGGAACAGGTTCAGGAATAATAGCAATAACACTAAAAAAACTAAACAAAAACTACAACATAACAGCAACAGACATCTCAAAAAAAGCCATAAAAGTAGCAAAAAAAAATGCAAAAACCCATAACACAACAATAACCTTCAAAAAAACAGATCTATACAAAGGAATAAACCAAAAATATGATATCATAATAAGCAACCCTCCATACATAGAAGAAAACTCACAAAATATAGAAAAAATAGTAAAAGACAACGAACCAAAACAAGCACTATTCGGAGGAAAAGACGGACTAGACTATTACAGAAGAATACTAAAAGACATAACCAAAATAATAAACAAAAACCACATAATAGCACTAGAAATTGGAGAAAACCAAGGACAAAAAATAAAAAAAATAATAAAAAAATATCTCCCAAAAGACAAAATAATCATAAAAAAAGACTACAATAATTACGATAGATATATCTATATAATATCCAAAGACCAAGAAAAATAATTGATTTTTTTCTTTTTTTATGATAAAATCTATATAAATTTATTCAAAGGGGGACTAATCGTGAAAAAACAAAACCAAATAATTGAAGTAGTACTAGATAAAACAAATCAAAAAGTAGAAACATTCATAGTAAATGGAAAAGAATATAAAAGAAAAGATAAAGAAACATATAAAGAATTCCTAACAAGAATCTCTAAAAAAAGAAGAAACAAAGAAATATTTAAAAATAACTATAACAAAGAAACAATAAAAGTATATACACAAGAAGAATATAAAAGAAAAGATCAAAAAACAATAAAAAACATAAAACTATATCAAAACAACATAAATAGATGTAAAAAAGCAGTCCTAAACGGTTCTCAAATAAAACTAAAACACTCAGAATATAACCTAGGAAAACAAATATCTGCAACACAAGATATAGGAAATAAAAAAGCAAACCAAGAAGATTCAGTATTAATCTTAGAACATCCCAAAAACAAAAACTTCAAACTACTAGCAGTAGCAGACGGTATAGGAGGAAGAGAACAAGGAGAATTAGCAAGTAATAACGTCATGAAAAAACTAATTAAATGGTTTGAAAACCAAAACCAAAAAACATATATAAATATAGCAAGAGGAACATTAGCATTAGATAAATTAATGAAAAACATCTTAGACGACGTAGAAATAAGTACACAAGCAGGAACAACCCTATCACTTGCACTAGTAGGACAAACAGAAACCCTAATAGCAAACATTGGAGATTCAAGAGTATATACCCTAAAAGAACAAGAACTAATAAAGCAAACAAAAGACGATTCATACGTACAAATGTTATATGATAAAAAAGAAATCCCATCCGAAGAACTAATGAGATATCATAAACAAAGCAACATAATAACAAAAGCAATAAAAAAAGGAACCCCAAACAAACTAACATATAAAATAATAGACAACAACTCATACGAAAGAATAATCCTAACAACAGATGGAGTAACAGACTGCCTATCACAAAAAGAAATCCAAACAATAGCACAAGTCGCAGACAAAGAAACAATAACAAAAGATCTAGTAGACTGTGCAAAAATAAATTATAGTACCTTACAAAGTCTAAAAAATAACACAAATAAACAAGTAGTAAAACACATAGAAACAAACGAAAACAAATATCAAAAACAAATCCCCGGAGGAAAAGATAACCTATCCGCAGTAGCATATTCAAAAAAATAATGAATAAAACAAAAGAATAAGTATCATTACCCTTATAGGTGATAAAATGAAAAAACTTATTCTTTTATTATTAGCAGGACTAATCCTAATCGGAGTAATAAATAATTACAAAGAAGACTATTACATAATCCCAGATCAATCAATCAGAATAAGAATAATACCAAACAGCAATAGTCTAAAAGATCAATACCTAAAAAAACAAGTAAAAACCAATCTAGAAATAGAACTACAAAACAATCTAAAAAACACAGAAACCATAGAAAACACAAGAAAAATAATAAAAAATAACCTAGACAACTACAATAAAAAAATAAAAGAAGTCTTAACAAATGAAAACACATCACAAAAATTCACAATAGACTACGGTTACCATCACTTCCCAGAAAAAACATATAAAGGAGTAAAATACGAAGAAGGAGAATACGAATCACTACTAGTAACTATAGGAAAAGGACAAGGAGATAACTGGTGGTGTGTACTATTTCCACCAATTTGTTCCCTAGAAGAAGACGAACACTCAAATGAAAATATAGAATATAGTTTTTATATAAAAGAAATGTTTGATAAATATATAAAATAACATCTCTTTTTTTTATGCAAAAATCCCCAAACAAATTGACAAACACATGTCATAGTGCTACAATAAATGCCAAACCAAAAAGCAAAGGGGGAGCTTTTTATGAAAAAAAATAAACAATTCAAAGCAGAAACAATAATTGACGAAACAGGAAAAGCACTATTCTTAATAATAAATGGAAAAAAATATAAAAGAAAAAAACACGAAACAAACCAAGAACTTTTCCTAAGAGTAGGACTAAACAAAAGAAACAAAGCAGATGTTGCAAAATACTATAAACCAGAAGAATTAATAGTATATACACAAGAAACATATAACAAAATAATGCAAAAAGAAAAACCAAAAAAACTATCAAATAAAACAAAAGCTAGTCCTAGTTTAAAACAAAGAGTAGGAGCAGTAACAGTAGCAGCAGTAATGATGCTATCTGCATATATTGGTCCTAACCTTGCAAAAGCATACAAAGACAGTAAAGTATACGCAACAAAAACAGAACAAGATGCAAAAGTAAGTAACCAAAAACTAAATAAATTATATGAAAAACTAAAAAAGACAGAAAATGGAGAAACAATAGTAAAACAACTAAAAGAAACAGATAAATTCCAAAAAGATTTCAACAAAAGAATGCAAAACTATCCAGATGAAAATGGTAACGTACTATTTCTAAAAGCTAGAGAAGTAGCAGCAGTACAAGACATATCAAATGCAGAAGACACAGATTTCATTTCATTAGACGATAATGAACCAAGAGTTTGTGATTATTTAGAGGCAGCAACTTACACAACAATAGGAGTATATGTTTCAGAAGAAAGTATAGGAGAACATACTTTAATCCATGATAAAGAAACAAGCCAAGAAATGAAAAAAGAAGCAGATTATGCTATAGCAACAATGAAAGGAAATACAAAAACCGAAGAAATAAATAATCATTATGCTAAATTCAACAAAACAGGATTCACATATGGAGCAGTCGGATCTAATGTAGCCTTTCTAGGATACGCCTCAAACGCAGTAATATCCCAAAATGGAGCAGCAAGTAATGAATTAGAAAAAATAACAACCACAGCAACTAAAGATAACAAAGGATTAAATAACCAAAACTCACACGCAAACGCAGCATCAAAATCTGCAACACCAGACCAAAAAAGATTAATAAATAAAGTTCTAAAAGAACTTGATAAAAATAATATAAATGTAAATATAAAATCAAGAGATGATTTCAGCATGGAAACAACAGAAAAAGGAAAAAAAGTAAAAGAACAAATAACCATTAATGCCGATGGGACATATAGTTATACAGAAGATAATAGAACAAACACAATAACCTACAGAATATCACGAGAAGAAGCAATAAAACGTTTTGGATTAAAAATAGTAAAAGAAGCCGAAAAGGAAGCAGATAAAAAAGCAGGAATAGACGAAAAAAATAAACAAGAAGAACAACAGGGGCAAGAATTAGAAAAACAAGCAACAGCAGCATATAATGCCGGAAGGGATGATGCTCTTGCAGGCAAGCCAAATCAATATCCAAACAATCAAAGCTATTGTCGAGGATACAATGAAACCAAGGAAACAATGAACGAACAAAAAGAAGAAATAATCGAAGACAAAACAAACACAGACACAACATATGAGGATTATCAAAATACAGAAACAGAATCATACGAAGAACAAACAATGGAATTTGAAGACGATGATTATAAATACACATCAACAGCAAAAATAAGAGTAAGGTCATAATAGTAAAGGGGGTTTATTATAATGAATTACAATCCAAACAATTACAATAATCAACATAACGGATATAATAATCAAAATAATTATAACAATGCCTATAATTACAATAATGGTTATAACTATAATTCATATGGGCCAAACCAAAACATGTTAAACGACCAAGACAATATGAATTATAACGAAAAAGAACTAGTAAGTTATCACATAAAAAGATTCCTAATAGGATTCCTTTTACTAGCATTATTAGTATTTATATTATTATGGTTATTTCCAACAAAACAAGGTCTAAAAAACACCTTATCAGACTCATTAAATCCATTGTATGAAAGAATATTCCAAGAAAACATAGACACCATGAAAGAAGCCGCAATAGCATATTACACAACAGAAAGATTACCAGAAAACGAAGGAGACACTAAAAAACTAACTCTTGGAGAAATGCTAGAAATGAAACTATTACTAGCAGTAAAAGATAAAAATGGTAATATGTGTGATTCAACCAAATCATATGTAGAAGTAACAAAAATGGAAAAAGAATATAAACTAAAAGTAAACTTATCATGTGGTGAAGAAGAAGATTATATTCTTACATATTTAGGGTGTTACAACTATTGTTTAACTGATGTTTGTGAAAACAAAAAAGTAAAAGAAGTAAGAGAAAAAGCACGAGCAGAAGTAGCAAATACTAACTCGAACTCAAATATCATAAATAAAGTAACAAAAACAATCAAAAAAATAGTAACAATCAAAGAAAAAGATCCAAAACCAAAACCACCAAAATACTACTGTGCTGTAGTAAATGGAAGATATTACGATAATAAAGGTAACATAGTAACTAAAAGCAAATATCAAAAAGCCTGTGGACAAACTCCACCAAAATACTACTGTGCTGTAGTAAATGGAAAATACTATGATAACAAAGGAAACATAGTATCAAAAGATAAATACAAAAAAGCCTGCGAATCAACTCCACCAAAATACTACTGTGCTGTAATAAATGGAAAATATTATGATGACAAAGGAAACATAGTATCAAAAGAAGCCTACAAAAAAGCCTGCGAACCAACTCCACCAAAATACTACTGTGCAATTGTAAATGATAAGTACTACGATGACAAAGGAAATGAAGTTTCAAAAGAAGAATATGAAACAGCATGTAACCCTCCACAAACAAAATACAAGTATCTATACAAAAAAACAGTCCATAAAGAAAAAGAATATAGTAAATGGTCAGAATGGTCTGATGACATAGAATACAATCCAAATAACAATAACATTAACTGGGGAAAACATGAATTTAGTTGGTACGAAAAAGCAAGAACAAAAACAGATACAATAACTCACAAAATAACCAAAAAAGTGCCAGACGAAACAAAACCAATGTATCAAAGTCAAAAACTTTATGTAGGAACATACTCAAAATATGCTTGTGCAGGATATGATTACTTCATAGATGAAAAAACAAATACCACATATAAAGCAACATCAGGGTGGTCTTATGTAGGAAAAGTAACAACAAATTCAATCCCAGCAAGTACAAACAACGTAAAATATGAATTCGTAGATTTTGACTTTACAAACTGCGGAGACATCTGTAACATAAACCATCAATATACATGGAAAAAATATGTCAGAAACACATCTACTACATCAAGTACCTCAACAACAGAATCATCTCTAAGTGCAGTATGTAGTAAAGTAGAAAAAATAGATATACCAGTATATGCAACAGTAAATAAATTCATAGGATATGACAAAAAACTAGTAACAGAAACAACAAAAGAAACTAAAAAAACATACTATTATCACTATAAAACAAGAAAACTAACACAAAAAGAAGAAACAAAAGTATATACACAATGGTCATATAACAAACACGATGAAGCCCTTATAAAAGAAGGTTATGAGTATACTGGAGTTTATGAAGAAATTCAAAACTAAAATGCAAGGCAAAAAAAGCCTTGCTTTTTCTTAACTAAAACTAATAAAATAATAAAAAGGAGGAAATCAAATGAACAAAAAAAATCTATACATAGACTTTGATGGAGTAATACTAGATACCATGACAACAATCATGAAAGACTATAACACAAAAACCTTCACAAACAAACAAGAAGAAAAACAATTCTTTGTAAATTATCCATGGGAAACCATAATAAAAGATAAATACATCATAAACGATGCAATAAATGATATATATAAAATAATAGAAAGCAATAAATTCAATTTAGCAATCCTCACACACGTTAATTCATTAAACGAAGCAGTTCTAAAAATAAACTACCTAAGAAAATACTTCAAAGACATAACAATAATACCTTGTCCTAAAGAAATATCAAAAACAAAAATGATTCACACAAAAGACGCAATTCTAATAGATGACTACGCTGGAAACCTAAGAAGTTGGGAAGCAGAACAAGGTATCCCAGTAAGATTTAGTTTAAAAGGAAATGGAAAAGGATTCAAAACAATAAAAGAACTAAAAGAAGTAATAGAAATGTTCTAAAAACCCTAAATTTATTGAAAAACCTTAAGAATAATGGTATTATATTACTAATAAGTGATAGGAACAAGCTTAAAAAATAGACATATATTATAAGTAGAAAAAGATTTGAGGTATGAACATATGAAAAAAATAATAATAAATGGACAAAAAAAACTTGAAGGAACAATAAGAATAAGCGGAGCAAAAAATGCTGCGGTAGCAATAATACCTGCAGCAATCCTAACAGACGAAGAAGCAACAATTTGTAACGTTCCAGAAATATCCGATATAGATTCACTAGAAGAAATCCTAGAATTTCTAGACATAGACACAAAAAGAGCTACAGAAACAATGATAATAAATCCAAAAAATATGAAAAACAAAGTAATCCCCTCAGAAATATCAAATAAACTAAGAGCCTCTTATTACTTTATGGGAGCATTACTAGCAAAATATAAATACGTAGAAATGAACTTTCCAGGAGGATGTAAAATAGGATCACGTCCAATCAACTTACACCTAGAAGGATTCAAAAAACTAGGAGCAGAAGTAATAGAAGACGGAGACAAATACATAATAAAAGCAGAAAAATTAAAAGCAGCCCAAATGTATCTAGACGTAGCATCCGTAGGAGCCACAATCAATATAATGCTAGCAGCAACTAAAGCCGAAGGAACAACAATAATAGAAAACGCTGCAAGAGAACCAGAAATAGTAAATATAGCAACATTCTTAAACAATATGGGAGCACAAATAGTAGGAGCAGGAACAAGTGTTATAAAAATAAAAGGAGTAAAAAAACTAACAAAAGGTTTTGCAGAAATAATACCAGATAGAATAGAAGCAGGAACCTATACAATAATCGGAGCATTACTAGGAAATCCACTAAAAATAAGCAATATCATCCCAGAACACCTAGAAGCCCTAACATCAAAACTAAAAGAAGCAGGAGCAGACATAGAAATAGAAGCAGACTCAATAATTTGTAACAAAACAGAAAACCTAAAACCAGTCAACATAAAAACATATTACTACCCAGGCTTCGCAACAGATCTACAACAACCATTCGGAACATTCCTAACACAATGCAAAGGAAGATCAGAAATAGAAGAAACAATATATGAAAACAGATTTATGCATATAAAGTACCTAAATAAAATGGGAGCAAAAATAGAAACAAAAGACAGAACCGCAATAATATATGGAAAAACAAAACTAACAGGACAAGAAGTAATAGCAACAGATCTAAGAGCAGGAGCATCCCTAATAATTGCAGGACTCCTAGCAGAAGGAACCACAACAATCAATCAAGTAGAACACATCCTAAGAGGATACGAAGGAATAATAGAAAAACTAACAAACGTAGGAGCAGACATAAAATTAGAAGAAAACCCTTGCCAAACAAACTAATTTCTGTTATACTACTTAAGAATTATTATTACTATGACACCTAGTCATGGCGAAAGGAGAAACATATGAAAAAAGGAATTCACAAAGATCAAAAAGAAGTAACATTTACTTGTTTATGTGGAGAAAGTTTCAAAGCAATGTCAACATCAAAAAACGATGAAATACACGTAGAAATATGTTCAAAATGTCATCCATTCTATACAGGAAAACAAGGAACAGCAACACTAACAGGAAATGTTGAAAAATTCAAACAAAAATATGGATTAAAGAACTAATGTTCTTTTTTTTTTTTAAAAATTGATATATAATAAAAACGAGGTGAAAAAATGAAAATAGCACTAGCATCAGATCACAGAGGTTATAATCTAAAACAAGAACTAATAAAACACTTAAAAAACAATTACGAAGTAATAGATCTAGGAACAAATAACGAAGAATCAACAGACTTTCCAAAATACGGAATCCTTCTAGGAAAACAAGTCGCATCAAAAAAAGCAGATTTAGGTATAGCAATATGTGGAACAGGAATAGGAATATCAATCGCAGCAAATAAAGTAAAAGGAATAATGTGTGCAAAAATAAATAACGAAGAAGAAGCACAACTAGCAAAAGAACATAACAACGCCAATGTAATAGCACTATCAGGAAAACTAGACCCAAACAAAGCAATAAATATGGTAGAAACATTCCTAAAATCAAAACCAAACAAAGAAGAAAAATATCAAAGAAGAATAAATCAAATACTAAACTACGAAAATGACAATTAAATTCATGATATATGCACTAGTAACACCACTTGTAATACTAGCATTAAATTCATTAAACATAAACCAAATATTCAAAAAAAACAAAGTACTAGAAGCAAGACTATTTTTCTTCTTTATAGCACTAGCACTAATCTATCTAGTGACAAATTTCATATATGATTGTGCTACAATATCAAAAATAATATAAAAAATGTATAAAACCTCATTATTTGTAAAAACTTATAATGAGGTGATTTTTTTATGATAAAAAGAAGTTCAAAATACTATCTCTTACAAGGAATAGTAATATCAACACTAGCACTAGTCTGTTTAATAAGTTATGCAGTAACAACATCTTTAAAAGTAATAGATTCAAAAAAACAAGAAAACCTAGAATACGTCTCATATGAAATCCTAACCGACAACATTATGCCCGTATCAAAAGAAGAAATAACAGAGACAAGCAAAAACATAAGCATCACAAGACCATATACATCAAAAAACATAGAAATAGGTAAAAACTATTACAACTATAAAGACGAAGAACAAAATCAAGAAGATTCAATAATTTATTACGAAAACACATATATTCAAAATACAGGAATAGACTATACAAGCAAAGAAATCTTCGATATAAACGCAGTACAAGATGGAAAAGTAATATCAGTAACAACAGATGATATAACAGGAACAACCATAAAAATAGAACACGAAAATAACATAATAAGCGTTTATCAAAGTGTAAAAGACGTAAAAGTAAAAGAACAAGAACAAGTCAAAAAAGGCCAAATAATAGCAACAAGTGGAACCAATAATATAAGTAGTGATCTAGGAAATCACTTACACTTTGAACTATATAAAGATAATGCACTAGTAAACCCAGAAGATTACTTCCAAGAACAAGGAAATTAATATGTTTAGTAAAGACATAGGAATAGATCTAGGAACAGTAAACGTACTAATATACGTAAAAGGCGAAGGAATAGTCTTAAACGAACCAAGTGTAATAGTAATAGATGAAGATACAAAAAACATAGTAGCAGTAGGAGACGAAGCAAATAGTATGCTAGGAAAAACTCCAGGAAAGCTAAGAGCAATAAGACCAATGAAAGACGGAGTAATAGCAAATTTTGATATGGTAGAATCTCTTTTAGATAGTTTCCTAAAAAAAATAAAATTAGGTTCAAAACTCATAAAACCAAGAATATTAATATGTTGCCCCTCAAACATAACAGAAGTAGAAAAAAATGCTATAAAAGAAGTAGCAGAAAAAACAGGAGCAAAAAAAGTATTCGTTGAAGAAGAACCAAAAGTAGCAGCAGTAGGAGCAGGTCTAGACATAGGAAAACCAGAAGGCAACATGGTTGTAGATATAGGAGGAGGCACAACAGATATAGCAGTCCTATCCCTAGGAAACATAGTAACAAGTGCTTCAATAAAAACCGCAGGAAACACATTTGATCAAAACATAATAGACTATATCAAAGAAAAATATAAACTACTAATCGGAGAAAAAACAGCAGAAAACATAAAAATAACAATAGGAACAGTCACAAAAGATAAATCAAAAGAAAAAATGAAAGTAAAAGGAAGAGATCTAGTCGGAGGCTTGCCCAAAACAATAACAGTAACAAGTGATGAAATAGAAGAAGCACTACAAGAAAGTATAAAAAAAATAATATCAATGATTAAAGTAGTACTAGAACAAACTCCTCCAGAACTATCCGCAGATATAATAGAAAAAGGAGTAATTATAACCGGAGGAGGAGCCCTTCTGAAAGGCCTACCAGAATTACTTCACGAAGAATTAAAAGTTCCAGTATATAAAGCAGAAGACCCCTTATCGTGTGTAGCAGAAGGAACAGGAATAATGTTAGAAAAGTTATATTATATAGATAAATAAAATTAAGTTAGTTAAATAGTTAAATGCAATTTGTATTAAATAATGGATATTTAAAGGTATAATGCAATTTATATCTTTATT
>CAKOSE010000003.1 GCA_934102055.1 uncultured Bacilli bacterium
TTAAAATACATTATTGAACTAAATGCAACTTGAAAAATATATAAAATATAAATTGCATTTACTGTTTAAAGTAATAGCATTAAAAAAATCACTAGATTTTTTCTTCTTTTTGTGTTATAATAGGTCATACAAAAAAAGGGGGAAAATATCATGGGAAAGAGACTTAAAATTTTTGAAACTAATGTATTTGATGGAAGTATGTCTTTTAAAGATTATATTAAAACTGAAATTAGTGATGAGTTTGATTCTAAAAATTTTAGTGAAAAAGAAGCAGAACTTAGAACACTTAAAGCAAGGTTTTTAGCTTTGCGAGTTAAGGCAGGGCATAGATACGGTTTTGATGGTCGTAAGATAGTTGTGCCTTTTGATAATGACTGTCTAGAAGGTTCTTATTTTGAGGCTGATTCTAGCATTTATGATAAGAGTGATGATCTTTATAATGTTAAGATTCCGGGGGATATTATTATTTTGACAAAGGACAATCCCGGTATTGTTATGGGATATCCAGTTTCCGATGACCCAGTTATTATTGCAGAAGACGTTAAACAAGGAATTTCCGCTTTATGTCATGTGAATATTGATAGAATAAGTTCTGAAATTCCCTGCCAAATGCTTGATCTTTTAGTGAATGAATATAATTCTAATATTGAGGACTTAAAGTTTTACATTAGTTCTAATTTAAAAAAGAAACATAATAATTTAATTTTTAAACCTAAATCTATAAAAAACAATCCTAATATTTGGAAGGGAAAAATAAAAAAGAAGAATTTAGAACTATCTAGTATTAAAGAACTTATTTGTAAGATTAGTAATTTGTTTATTTATGAAGTTAATCAAGAACGTGCAATTGTAGACATGCTAGTAAAAAAAGGAGTTTCTCCTTCGAATATTACTGTTAGTGAAAGTGATACTTTTGCAAATGATATCCTCTATTCAACAACATTTGCTAATCTTGTGAACGAAGATAAAGTTCGTGGTAAGTTTTTAGTAGGGGCTTATTATGAAGGTACTTTTGATAGAACTTGTGATGAAGGAAGAACTAGAGTTTTAAAGTAGTTTTTCTTTTTTTATCTTTGTCGCTTGCTAATTAGTTTAAGTAATGTTAAAATAGTTTATAGGAAAAAAATGAGGTGAATTATGGAAAATACAATGGTATTTAGAGTTGATGAACTTGAAAATTATATGATAACTGAGACTTTATCTCATGTTAATAATGCCCTAAATGAAAAAGGATATAATGGTATTAATCAAATTGTTGGATATTTGATGAGTGGTGATCTTGGATATATTTCTAGTTATAAAGATTGTAGAAAAAAGATTCAAAAGCTTGAAAGAGAAAAAATTCTAGAAGCATTGCTTAAGTATTATTTAAAGGACGTTAAATGAGATATTTAGGACTTGATTTAGGAAAGAAGTCACTTGGACTAGCCATTTCTGATAGGACTGGAACCATCGCATCCTTTTATAAAAATATAAAGTATGTTGATGAAAATAAGCTTATTGATGAGCTTATTTCTATAATAAATAAAGAAAGCATTGATGCTTTGGTACTAGGGTTTCCTAAAAATATGAATAACTCCATTGGATTCAGAGGACAAGAAACCTTAGAATTTAAAGGAAAACTTGAGAATATGATTAACGTTCCTATTATTCTTCAAGATGAAAGACTCTCTACTAGAATGGCCGAAAGCGTTCTTATAGATGCTGATATGAGTAGAAAAAAAAGAAAAAAAGTTATAGACGGTGTTTCAGCTGTTATAATACTAAAAAATTATTTAGATAGAAAGGAATAGTAATATGACTGATAACGAAAAGAAAATGATTGATGAAAAAATGAAAGCTAATAAAAATGAACTAAGTGAAGATATGTTTATTGGTTTTAATGAAAATGGTGAAGAAAAGGTTTTTTACAAATTACTTGAATTTGACTCTGAAGAAACAGGAAAACATTATTTAGCCTATACAGATAATGAATGTGATGAAAATGGTAATCTAAAAGCATATGGCTCTGTTGTTATTTCAGACGGAGATTATATGAAATTAGAAGCAATAACTACTGAGAAAGAGTGGAAAGTTATTGAAACTGCTCTTAGAGTTCTCCAAGATGAAATTAAGGGTGGTAATGATGAGGAAGACAAGTAAATATAAACTTTTAAATATAATTCTTGGTTTTATCTTAGGAATTTGTATTTTATTCATTTGTCTCATTATGTATTTTATGAGTCCCTCATCATCTTCCTCTAAAGATGTAGACTTTATTGTAAATGATGGCGATTCTCTAAATATAATAGCAAGTAATCTAAAAAAAGAAGGTCTTATCAAAAATGAAAAATTCTTTCTTCTGTATATAGTTCTTAAAGATTCAAAAGAAATATATGCCGCAAAATATAAACTAAATAGAAACATGAATCTTAGAGACATTGTAGAGACTTTAAAAAAAGGTGGAGTCAATAAAGATGAAATCACCATTACTTTCAAAGAAGGACTTAACATGAGACAAATTGCCAAAATCATTTCTAAAGAAACTAATAATTCATATAATGATGTAATTGGTTTATCTAATGATGAAACCTATATTAATGAACTTAGTAAAAAGTACTGGTTTATAACTAAAGATCTTAAAAATAAAAATCTTTATTACAAACTTGAAGGATATCTATTCCCAGACTCTTATAATTTTAGCTCAAAAGACGTAACTGTTCGTGAAATATTCGATGAAATGATTCTTCACATGGATAAAGTTTTATCTAAATATAAAAACGATATCAATAAGAGTGGTTATAGTGTTCATCAAATTCTTACTATGGCTTCAGTCGTTGAACTTGAAGTTAAACAAGATAGTAGAAGTGATATTGCTGGTCTTTTCTATAACAGATTAAAAGCTAAGATGAATCTTGGTAGTGACCCTACTAGTTACTATGGAGTAAAAAAAGAAATGACTTCAGAACTTTATCAATCTGAGTATGATGATGCTAATCTATACAATACAAGAAGTTCTTCAATGGCAGGTAAACTTCCTGTAGGGCCTATTTGTAATCCATCAAAAGGGGCAATAGTCGCAGCAATAAAGCCTAGTAAGCATGAATACTACTATTTTGTTACAGATAAAAATGGTAAAGTTTATTTAACTAAAGATTATGAAACACATAATAAAGTAATATTAGATTTAAAAAACAAGGGATTGTGGTTTGAATGGTAAATAATGTTTATAGTAATTTAAAAGAAATAAAAAGAGAAGCTCTTGATGAAAATGTTCCAATTATGCAAGATGATACTATTGATTTTATAACTGACTTTATTGCAGATAAAAGAGTTAAAAAAATTCTTGAAGTTGGTACCGCAGTAGGATACTCTGCTATTATGATGGCACTTTCATCTCCTCTTGTAACAGTAGTAACTATCGAAAAAGATAAAGATAGATATATTAAAGCTCTTAAAAATGTAAAAAAAATGGGACTTGAAGATAGAATTATTCTTATCTATAATGATGCCTTAGAAGTTAAACTTAAAGAAAAATTTGATCTTATTATTATAGATGCAGCAAAAAGCAAAAATAAAGAGTTCTTTTCTCATTTTGAAAGTAATTTAGATGTAAACGGTTCTATAATAACAGATAATTTAAGTTTTCATGGATACGTTGAAAAAGATCTTAGTGAAATATCAAGTAGAAACGTAAGAGGACTTGTAAGAAAGATAAGAGCATATATTCAGTTCTTAAACAATAATATCAAATACAAAACTAAGTTTTATGAGATTGGTGATGGTATTTCCGTTACAGAAAGAAGGCTTTGATATGAAAATTATTTATAGAACAAGTAAAAATAAGGAAGCAAGTGCTATCCTTTTTGGTTTAAAAGGCTTTTCCATTTATGACAATGTTATAACCTTAGAAGAAATTAACTCTATAACTAGTGATATATATTTATCCATTGATAAAAACTTATTTGATGAAGATTTAGAAAGCTTAGAAAAAGTTCTTAGTGTTATAGATAACTATGACATAAAAGGTATTTTCTTTTACGATCTTGCAGTTTTAAGTATTGCTAAAAGACTTAGTATTAAAACTAAACTTATATGGAATCAAAACTTTCTAGTAACCAATTATAAAACTTGCAATTTCTATTATAATGAAGGAGTAAGTGGAGCTTTAATCTCATCTGAGATAACTATTGATGAAATCATCGATATTGCTAAAAATACCAAACTAGAGCTATTTGTTAATATTTTTGGTCACCAACTTATGGGAGTTTCCAAAAGAGCCTTAATCAGTAATTATTTTTCTTATTATGGCATTTCAAATGAAAAAGATCTTAACTATATGATAGAAAAAAATGAAAAATTTCCAGTAGTAGAAAATAGTATTTGTACTAGAATATATACCAAAGATGTTCTTAATGGAATAAGATACTTAAAAAGACTTAAAGATGCAGGAATAAAATACTTAATTATTGATGATATATTTTTAGAAAGTGAAGTTTCTCAAAAAATAAAAGATATTTTTGAAAAGAGTATTTTGTCTTGTAACGATGCTGATCTTTTAAAATATGAATCCTTAATTAAAGACATAATTCCTAATTCTGGGCCTTTGTTCCTAGATAAAAAAACTATATATAGGGTGAAGAAAAAATGATAGAATTACTTTCTCCAGCAGGAGACTTAGAAAAATTAAAAATAGCATATTTATATGGTGCAGATGCATGTTATATTGGAGGACAAAACTACAGTTTAAGAGCTAATGCCAATAATTTTTCCAAAGAAGATATTAAAGAAGCTTGCTCATACGCACATAAACTTGGTAAAAAGCTTTATGTAACTGTTAATATTGTTTTTCATAACGAAGATACCTCTTCCTTATGTGAATATCTAAAATATCTAGAAGAATGCCAAGTTGATGCAATTATTGTAAGCGATCCCTTAGTAATAGACTTAGTAAATAAAAAAAATATTAATCTTGAAATTCATTTAAGTACCCAAGCATCTACTAGTAATAGTGAAAGTGTTAAGTACTGGCTTTCTAAAGGAGTTAAAAGAGTAGTTTTAGCTCGTGAAGTTGGAGCATCTTCAATAAAAAAAATAATCCACGAAACAGGAGCAGACATAGAAGTCTTTCTTCATGGTGCAATGTGTACATGTTTCTCTGGAAGATGTGTTCTTTCAAACTATTTTACAAACAGAGATTCAAATCGAGGAGGATGTGCCCAAGTATGTAGATTTGTTTTCGATCTTGATCAAAAAAGGGATAATAAATATTCCATTGCAACGAAAGATCTTAATCTTAGTTACTATATTCCCGATCTAATTGAAATGGGAGTATCTTCCCTAAAAATTGAAGGAAGAATGAGAAGTAGTTATTATATTGCAACAGTAATTAGTTGTTATCGAAAACTAATTGATGCATATTATAATAATAGCTTTAATGAAGAACTTCTAAAAAAAGTTTCAAAAATCCTGTTTAGAGCTTCTAATAGAGAATCTTCCTCTCAGTATTTTAAAGGATTTGCAGATCAAAGTGATCAATATTATGGAGATAGAATGGAAGTTTCTAATCAAGACTTTTTAGGAATAGTTCTTGGTTATGACAGTAAAAATAAAATGCTCATTATAGAGCAAAGAAATTACTTTAAAAAAGGCGATAGTGCTATTATATTTACCCCTTTCTTAGAAGAATACGAAATAAATTTTTCAAAGATATATAATAACGATTTAGAAGAACTTGATTGTGCTAGACATCCTAGAGAAATCATAAAGATACCATTTGACAAAGCTTTACCAAAAAATTCCATGATGAGGGTAAAACTTTAGACAATTCTCTTGACAAATTGTCAAAAGAATAGTATCCTTTTAGATAGTTCAAATTTGTGAGGTGATTAACATGTCTTCAGAGAAAAAGATTTTCTTAACTCAAGAAGGATATGATGAAATAAAAGAAGAATTAAATTATTTAATTAATACTAAAAGACCTGAAAATATTATTGCAATAAAAGAAGCAAGAGCTTTAGGGGATCTTTCCGAAAATGCAGATTATGATGCTGCTAGAAACGAACAAGCTGAAATAGAAGCTAGAATCAAAAAACTAGAAGCTATTATGGACAATGTTCAAATTATAGAAGAAGTATCTACCGATTCTGTAGGACTTGGTAATACTGTTAAGATTTCATACGTTGATGATGAAGATGATTTAGATGAATACAAAATTGTTGGTAGTCAAGAAGCAGATCCTTTTGAAAGTAAAATTTCAAATGAATCTCCTATTGCAAAGGCCTTAATGGGGCATAAAGTAGGAGACGTTGTATCTGTTGAAAGTCCTAATGGCAGTTATGATGTAAAAATTATTAATATAGCATAAGAACTAGAAATAGTTCTTTTTCTTGAATAGGTTGGTGAAGGTATGGAAGAATTTAATAAAAAAGATGTTATTACTATGAAATTACTTCATTATTTTATAACTGAAAAGGGTTATAGTCCGGTTGTTCTTCATGGTGCTCAAAATGAAATATGGCTTGAAAACATGAATAGCGATTATAAAATTGTTAGAATTGTTTCAGGTTATATTCACAATAAAGAACAATTAAACTTTGATGTATTTAAAACAAAAAAAATAGTAAAAAATATAAAAAGAAAAACACTTAATATAAGTATGCCTGTTCTTAGTATATTCATTGATTTAGGAGATAACGTTGAACTTAGTCATGAAAAAGGTATTGACTTTGTATCACTTAATAACATAAAAGATATAAAGAAATATGATTTTTTATATAAGTATTTTCCAGATATCGATAAAAAACTTAAGTTTTCTGAAAAAGGAATGAATTTATTCCTAAAAATTACTGAAGATATAAATAAAAAAAATATGGAAGATGCCCGTAGAGTAGAAGAACTTTTCAAACCAAGAGTTCCTATTATGACTTATATATTAATAGCAATAAATGTTTTAATCTTCCTAGTAGGAATGATATTCGGCATAAATGAAGTCTTAACTTACTTCTTTGCTAATAACCGTTCTTTAGTCTTAGAGGGCGAGTATTATAGACTATTTACTTCAATGTTTCTGCATGCCAATATTTTTCATATAGGATTTAATATGTATGCTTTATATTTATTAGGCTCACAAGCCGAAGGTTTCTTTGGTAAAATTAAGTTCTTAATTATCTACTTATTAAGTGGACTATCAGGAAGTCTTTTATCAATGCTACTTAACCAAAGTTCATTCTCACTAGGAGCAAGTGGAGCTATATTCGGTATCCTTGGAGCACTTCTATACTTTGGATTCAACTATAGAGTATATCTAGGAAATACATTACTAAAAGAAATAGTTCCAGTTATTTTAATTAACTTAGTATTTGGTTTTTATCTTAGTGGTGTAGACAACTTTGCACACATCGGAGGACTAGTCGGAGGTCTTGTTACCGCTATGGCAGTAGGATTTAATACAAAGTCTAATAAAAGTGATAGAATTAATGGTATTATTATTACCTGTTTATTATTTGCATTTTTAATATTTATGAATTTCTTTTATAAGGGAATATAAAACTCCATTTTAGGAGTTTTTTTTCTCTTTGTTTTATGTTATACTTTTATAGTAGGAGTATGGTTATGGATAAGTTTTTAAATGTTAAAATAGTTTTTATTGATATAGATGGTACTCTCGTAAATAATAGAAAAAGAGTTACTTTAAAGACTAGAAAAGCCATAAGAGGACTTGTTTGCCGTGGTATTTATGTCGTTTTAACAACAGGAAGAAATGCCTTTCATACTATTGATAAATCTAGGAGAGCCTTAGCATCAAGTATTATCATATCCTCGAATGGTTCTGAAATCTATGATTATAAAAACAAAAAAACTATTTATATCGATGAAATAGATAATGATAAGATCCTAGAAATGTGGAGATTTTGCAACTTAAACAAAGTCGGAGTTCTTATTAATTCCTTAGATGGAAAATATATAAATAAATATCTAATAGGAAAAGACAAAGAAAACAGTATCTTAATAACAAACGAAAAAGAATTAAAAAAGATAACCATATCTCAAGTTGTACTTATCTCTAATAATTTAGAAAATATGATGAAAACAAAAGAATTTATCAATAAAATTGGTCTTTGTATTACCAGTTACTCAGAAAGTTTTCTAGATAATACCATTTCTGATAGATATAGACTTGATATCAATAATAAAGGAGTCTCAAAAGGAAAAGCAATAAAAATACTTCTTAACGAACTTAATATAAAAAAAGAAGAAAGTCTTTGCTTTGGAGATTATTATAATGATATAGATATGTTTATGGAATGTGGCATCAAAGTCGCAATGGGTAATGCCTGTGATGATTTAAAAAAAATAAGTGACTATGTTACTTTATCTAACGAGGAAAATGGAGTAGCAGAGTTTATAAATAAATATTTATAGGAGGAGATTCATTTGGATTTAGTTATTGTTATACTTCTTATAATTGCAGTAGTAGTACTTTATAGAGATGTTAAATTTGTTACTTATTTAATTGGAATACTTGAAATATTCTTTAGAATAATTCATTATATCGGAGATAATTTATCTCTTGTTAATATCAATCCTTTTATAAATAAGTATATACCATCTTCATTGTTTTCCATAATATCTAGATATACCCAAGGAATGGTAAGAGATATCTTGTGTTGGATACTCGTAATAATATTTATTATGTTTTTAGTATATCTAATTAAATATCTAATAAAAAGGAAGTGATTGCCATGAAACTTAATAAAAAAGCCTTTACCCTAGTCGAAGTCTTAGCAGTAGTAGCAATTCTTGCTATCCTAGCAACACTAATAATTCCAAGCGTTACAAAATATCTTAAAGGTGGTAAAGAAGATTACGATGAAAATCTAAAAAAACAACTCATCCTAGTAGCAAAAAATTATTATGCAGAAAACAGAGATAGATTACCAAAAAGAAATGGGAGTATCTCTAGCTATGTTACCTTAAAAGAACTTACCAGTCTAAAATACACTTCAAAAGATTTTATCGATTCGAAAGGTAATAATTGTAATAATGATAGTTATGTAACAGCATGGCTAAATGATGATAATGATAAGATTGATTATTATGCTTGTATGAAGTGTGGAGAAGAGAAATATTATGATGATACAGAAAAATGTAAACTTCAATCAAATACCGAACCTGATCCTGAAAATCCAGAGAAACCAGTAGATAACAGTATAACTTGTAATGTGGATGCAGTTGATGGCACATACTCAACAGCTAAGTTAAGTATTGAAAGTAAAAATTCTGACGTAACCAAAATTCAATGGAAGAAAGATAGTGGAAAATGGAATACCCTTGACATATCAAAAGAATCCAATAAAAGAAACATTATTAAGCAGATCGATGTTAATGAGTTGGGTGGCGGTTTTGGTAACTATACGTTTAGAGCCATAAACGCAGACGGTATAATACAAAAATGCGGTTCATATACTTATGCTGAAACTCCTTCTACTATAACCACAAAAATATCGTCTAAAGTATATTTAGTAGAAGATGAAAGTTTAGTTGATAAGGAAGTAAAAGACATAGCACAACGAGGAGTAAAATATGATGGTAAATGGAGTAAAGGTTGGATTTATGTAAAACTTAATTTTGATTCCAACAAATTTAAGTCAGTTAAAGCTGAAAATGAAGATTTAATGAAAAATAAATATTTTTGGATAAAAGACGAAGGAGAGCAAACAGTTGATGTAAAATATACAGATATTAATAATAATTCTGGTACTATTGCTATAACTGCTAAACTTGATAGAACCCCTCCTAAAATTGAACCAATCTCTAATAGTAGTAATGGAGTATGGACAAAGTATGACGTTACTGTAAAAGTATCCGCTGCAGATCAATTATCAGGTGTTAAAGATATTAACTTTGGAACAGCAGATCATGAAAAAACAACTAACACTTTTGATGGAAAGTATGATTCTTATACTGGTCTTAAAACTAAAAAAGCCAGCGCTACTAAGAAATGGAAAGCTACAGATCAAGATATTTCTATGTTCATTAAAGTTGTAGATGCAGCGGGGAATGAGGCTATTACTTGTAATAGTAACTTAAACGGTCAATGCTACACCAATGTAAGACAAGATATTACTCCACCTAATATAGGTCCTTCTGATATATGGCATTGTGGACGTGGAAAATCTGGGCAAGGATATGATTGTGATAAATATATTTATTATTTCCATGATAATTTATCAGGTGTTTATCAAATGAAACATGGTCATTGTTATAAAGGCTACAATTGTACTAGTTTTTCTGGAGCTAAAGCAGCACTTGATTCAAAGAAATTAGAAGTAAGAGACTGGGCTGATAGTGGTTGGAGAACGGTTAATTACTGTATGACTGCTGGTTATACTGCTTATATCTATTTTGAAGTTTGGGATAGAGCTGAAAATCATGCTACTTTTGGACCATATACTGATAGTGTTAATTCGGCTGCCTGTGTGAAAACTGCAAAATGTTCATGTGAAGGTTAAAACTAATAAATTAATATTTTGAAAGGACTCTTTATAGAGCCTTTCTTTTTCTAAAAAGTACTTGTTTAAATATTAAAAATAGTATATAATATACCGTATGAAGGAGAGATATAATGAAAAAAGAAAATAATAAAGATAATAATAAAAAAGATAACGTTTTTGAAGAAATAGTTAAAATTGATAAAGATGAATTTGAAAAAGCTATTGATAAAGCTTTCGACAAGAAAAAATCTGAAATTAAGATGGACGGTTTCAGAAAAGGAAAAGTTCCAAAAGATATATATTTTAAAAAAGTAGGAAAAGAAAGCCTATACATGGATGCTTTAGATATTTTATTACCTGATGCTTATGACAAGGTTATGGCAAATTATAAACCTATTATTGATCCAAGTGTAGAAATTAATTCTGTTGGAGAAGATGGTGTTGAATTCAAGTTTACTATTACTACTATGCCTTCTGTTGAAATTAAAAAATATAAAGGATTTAATCTAAAAAAGCCTGTAGTAGAAGTTACTGACGAAGAAGTAGAACACGAAATGGGCCATTTAGTTGAAAGATTTACTGAACTTGTTATTAAAGAAGATGGTGAAGTAGAACTTGGTGATGTTGCAGTAATAGATTTCGAAGGATTCAAAGATGGAGAACCATTCGAAGGAGGAAAAGGAGAAAACTATTCATTAGAAATAGGTTCTGGTACTTTTATTCCTGGATTTGAAGATCAAGTTATTAAAATGAAAAAAGGTGAAGAAAAAGATATTAATGTAACTTTCCCAGAAGATTATCATCAAGAAGACTTAAAAGGTAAACCAGTTACATTCAAAGTTAAAGTTCATGAAATTAAAACAAAACAAGCTAGAGACTTTGATGAAGAATTCTTTGAAGATCTAGGCCTAGAAGGAATTGATTCCGAAGAAAAACTAAAAGAAGAAATAAAAGAAAATATAAAAGTTTCTAAAGAAAGAGAAGCTGAAAATAATTTTGTTGAAGAAGTACTTGCAAAAGTGGCAGAAAACACTACTGTAGATATTCCAGAAGAACTTGTAGAAGATGAAATCAATCATATGATGAAAAACTTTGAAGAACAAGTTAGAATGCAAGGTATGTCTCTTGAAGTTCTTTATGAAATGACTAAATCAAACGAAGAAAAACTTCGTGAACAAATGAAAGAAGAAGCTAATAAACATGTTTTATATAGAATTATTCTTGAAAAGGTAAAAGAACTTGAAAAGATTAACGTTTCTGATAAAGAAGTTACCGAAGAACTTGAAAAACTTGCTAAACAATACAACGTCACAACTGATGAATTCTTAGAAATGTATGGTGAAAAAGAAATGTTAAAATATGAACTTGAAGTTAAAAAAGTATTAGAACTTCTTGTTAAAGAAAACGAAAAGAAATAGACTTTAAGCTTATACTAAATCTGCACGATGAGCTTGCGTGTGGATTTTTTCTTTAAGTTTATTTAGAAAGGTGTTTGTATGGAAAGTATTATTTTAATAAAATATGGTGAACTTACTACCAAAAAAGATAATAGAAAAGAATTCATTAATATCTTATCAAAAAATATTAATGAGAAAATAAGTAAATATGATGCTAAAATTGTAAAAGATCGTTCTAGAATGTATATTGTATTTGATGATAAATATAAAAATCAAATTATTGATGTTCTTAGTAATACATTTGGTATTCATGCGTTTAATATTGTTTATAAAGCTAATACTAATAATGATGCTATTTGTAATGAAGTTTTAAATCGTTTATCAAACATTACTTTTAAAACTTTTAAAATTGTTACAAAACGTAGGGATAAATCATTTCCTATACCAAGTATGGATTTTAATAGAGTAGTAGCAGGCTTTATTTTAAAAAATATGAAAGATATTTCAGTAGATGTCCATAACCCAGATGTTTATGTTAATATTGAAATAAATAAAGATGACACTTATATTTACTTCAATGAAATAAAAGGTCTAGGAGGATATCCCGTTGGCGTAGCAGGAAAAGGTCTCTTAATGCTTTCTGGAGGAATTGATTCTCCTGTAGCAGGATACTTATCACTAAAACGGGGAGTTAAACTAGAAGCCATTTACTTCGAAGCACTTCCTCATACCAGTTTAAGTGCTAGAGAAAAAGTTATAAATCTTGCAAAAGAACTACGTAAATACTCTTCAAGTTTTAATTTATATGTTGCATCTATTACTGATTTACAAGAAGCCATTTATGAAAAGATTGACTCTACTTATATGATAACTATCTTAAGGAGAATGATGTATCGTATAAGTGAAAAAGTAGCGCGTTCTAACAATGATCTTATTTTAATAAATGGTGAATCTATCGGACAAGTTGCCAGTCAAACTCTTACTAGTATGAATGCTATAAATAGTGTTGTCTCTATTCCGGTCATTAGACCAGTAGCATGTTTTGATAAACTAGAAATTATTGATATTGCTAAAAAGATTAATACCTACGAAACAAGTATTCTTCCCTTTGAAGATTGTTGTACTATTTTTGTACCTCGTCATCCAGTTATTAATCCAAGAATTGACAAATGCTTATTATATGAAAAAGCTATTGATTATGAATCTATGATCAATGATGTAATTGCTAATATAAAAATTATAAAAATTGATGATAAAAGTGATTTTGACGATTTACTCTAAAACTTAAAAAATATACAGGTATAAATTACCAGTAAAATTGACGTATGAAAAGCTGATATTTTCACATTCTATAAATGTATAGGAGGTGAGAATAATGAATCAAGCAAGCAACAATAGCAATAAACTAGTTGTTCCAGGAGCTAAACAAGCTATCGATGGTATGAAATACGAAATAGCTAGAGAATTTGGTGTTAATTTAGGACCAGATGCTACTTCAAGAGCTAACGGATCAGTTGGTGGAGAAATCACAAAACGTTTAGTTGAAAGAGGAATGTCACAATTAAGTGGTTATTCTAATAAATAATTGATATAAATTTTTATTAAAAGTGCTTCAAATTCGAAGTGCTTTTATTTTTAAACTTTAACAAACAAATGTTTGATTTAGTATTGATTTTCTTTTCTTTTCTTGTTATACTTATACTAACTTATATCGTATTAGGGAGGTATTTATGGATATATTAAATTTACTTGAAGAAAATACTAGTACTATTGTTGTTACTAGCTATAGTAATAAACTTAACATTTTAAAAAAACTAAACAATATAGACAAGTTATTTGATGTTAATTTTATTACCTTAGATGAACTTACAAAAAGATATTATTTTTCCTATGATGAAAATGCTATTTATTATTTAATGGATAAATATGGTTTTAATAGAGATATTGCAGGCATTTATCTTTCTAACATGTACTATGTTTTAGATAAAGATTATAATAATGATAAACTTAATACTCTAGTTAAATTAAAAAAAGAACTTGATAGTAAAGGGTTACTTATAAAAGATAATCTTTTTGAGGACTTTATTAAAGATAAAGAGATTATTTTTTATGATTATCGTTCTTTTTCTTGTCTTGAAAAAAATATGATCTCTCATCTTAAAAAATCTAACAAGTGTATTATTACATCTTCTAAGTCACCAAGTTATAAACATGTTGTTTATGAATTTGATACTATTTTTGAAGAAGTTGAATATGTCGCGAAAGAAATTTCTAGACTGATATCTTCCTCAGTTAGTCTATCTAATATTAAACTTACCAATGTTAATAGTGATTATTATGATATAATTACTAGAGTTTTTTCTATGTATAATTTAAGAGTTAATTTTGATAATAACAAGTTAATTTCTACAAAAGTTGCAAAAGATTTTTTGGTTATGGAAGGCTCTATAAGTGAGAGAATTAATGTCCTTTCAGAAAAGTATAAAAATTCTAAAGTTTTAGATAAAATCATTTCTATTTGTAACAAGTGCATATCCTTTGAAAATATCTCTATAGTTAATGAGATGATTAGTTATGATTTTAAAAACACTTATCTTGAAGAGGATATATACAAAAACACCATCGAAGTTATCGATTACTTAAATGATTATATTAGTGATGAAATGTATGTATTTATGCTATCTTTTCAAAATGATGTTCCAGTTATATATAAAGATGAAGATTTTATAACTGATAATATCAAAAATGATGTTCTTTTAGATTCTACTTTTGAGAGAAACAAAATATCTAAAAAAGTATGTAAAGAAGCAATCTCTAGTATTCGCAATCTTACTATTACTTATAAAAACAGTTCCCCAGCTGGAGTATTTTATCCTTCTAATCTAATTGGAGATATGGATATGTCTGTTATTAAACCTGATAATCTTTATAATGAAAGTTATAGTAAATTATCAGATATGGTTAACCTTTCTAAAGGACTTGATAGCTACTTAAAAACCGGAGAAGTTACCAGTTCATTAAAGCTGCTATATAATAGTTATGATGATATTAGCTATAACAGTTATGACAATAGTTTTACTGGAGTTTCCAAAAACTTACTTATGGATTATTTTTCAAAAGGTTATAATTTATCTTATTCTAGCATGGATTCATTTTATAAATGTCCATTTAGATATTACTTATCTCATGTTCTTAAACTTGATATATACGAAGAAAGATTTGAAGCCTACATAGGAAGTTTGTTTCATTACGTCCTTGAAAAAGCTTTAAAATGTGGAGGAGAAGTTTCATTTTACATTGATGAATTTATCAGTAATAGTGATAAATCATTAACTAAAAAAGAAGAATTTTTTATAAAAAAACTATCTAAATCTCTTGAGTTTATTCATAAGACAATTTTAGATCATTTAGATAATTCTAATCTTAAAAACATGCTTTTTGAAGAAAGAGTAGTAGTAACAAAAGATAAAGATGTCTCTGTAACCTTTAAAGGATTTATAGATAAAATTATGTATGAAGAAAAAGAAGGCTCTACTATCGTTGCTATTATTGATTATAAGACAGGTTCAGCAGATATTAATCTTGGTTATGTTCCTTATGGTCTTTCTATGCAGCTTCCTGTTTATTTGTACCTTGCTAAAAATAGTAACAAACTTAAAAACATCAAGTTTGCAGGTTTCTATTTGCAAAGAATACTTTCGGGACCTTATAATATTTCCTCTAAAATGAGTCTAGAAGATCAAAAAAGAGATAGCCTCCTTTTAAATGGTTACTCTAATATAGATCAAGACACCCTTTATGAATTTGATAAAACCTATAAAATGAGTAAGTATATTAAGTCTATGAAAGTTTTAAATAATGGTAACTTCTTCAAGTATTCCAAAGTACTTACTGATGAAGAAATAGAAGTTTTAATTAACATGGTTGATGATAAAATTGATAATTCTATTACTCTTATTAACAATGGTTGTTTCAACATAAGCCCTAAAAGAACAGAAAAAGAAATGCTTGGATGTAAGTTCTGTAAATATAATGATATTTGTTTTAAAGAATCAAAAGATGACGTTTATATAACAATAGATAAAGATTTATCATATTTAGGAGGTGATGATAATGCCTAAGTGGACTTTAGAGCAACAAGAAGCAATAGATAAAGAAGGTAAAAATATAATAGTTTCTGCAGGAGCAGGATCAGGTAAAACAGCAGTACTTACTGCAAGAGTAATTAGAAAATTAAAAGACGGTATTGATGTTAATAAATTACTTGTTCTAACCTTTACAAATGAAGCAGCAGGAGAAATGAAAGACAGAATAAGAAAAGCAATAAAAAAAGAAGAATCATTAAAAAATCAACTTGATTTTCTTGATAGTGCTTATATCACTACTTTTGATAGTTATGCTTTATCCATTGTAAAAAAATATCATTATTTACTTAATATCTCCAAAAACATAGGAATAGTTAGTTCTTCTATTATTAATATAAAAAAAGAAGAATTCATAGATATTATTTTTGAAGACTTATACAACAAAGAAGATAAAGATTTCTTATCTTTAATCGATTGTTTCTGTCTAAAAGATGATAAAGAAATAAAAAAACAAATTCTTAAAATCAATAATAATCTAGAAGGAAGATATGATAAAAAAGAATATCTTAATAATTACATTAATAGTTTTTATGATAGGAGCTATGTCAAATCACTAGTAGAGAATTATGTTTCTGTTATATTAGAAAAACAACAGGAAATAAAGTCTATATATGAAGAAATTTTAACCTTAGAAGATTCAAAAAAAGTTCTTGAATATGAAGAAAAACTATCTTCCTTTATAGCATCAACTACCTATGATGATATTAGAAAAAATGTTTGTTTTTATCTGCCTAGAATTGTAAAAAATTCAAAGTGTGAAAAAGAAAAGATTAAAGCCCTAAGAGAAGAACTAAAAGAATTAACTATATACGAAGACATTAATAGCTTATATGATACTTATATGAGTACTAAATGTTATGTTAAAGTCATTATTAACATAATAAATAAACTTGATGAAATGATTAGTAATTATAAAAGGAAAAATGATTCTTATGAATTCATTGATATCTCAAAAATGGCTATAGATGTAGTTAAAAATAACAGTGATGTTTGTAGTGAAATCAAAAACTATTATAATGAAATCATGGTAGATGAATATCAAGATACCAATGATTTACAAGAAACATTTATCAATCTAATAGAAAACAATAATGTATATATGGTAGGGGATATAAAACAGTCCATATATAGATTTAGAAATGCCAATCCAATGATTTTTAAAAACAAGTATAGTGCTTATAGTGATGGAAATACTGGTATAAAAATTGATTTACTTAAGAATTTCAGATCTAGAAGTGAAGTTCTTGCAGATATTAATAAGATTTTCAATAAAATTATGGATAGTTTTCTAGGAGGAGCAGATTATACTTTATCTCATCAAATGGTCTTTGGCAATAGCATGTATGATGAACAAAATAGTGACAAAATAAATAATAATCTTGAAATATATAACTACGATAGCAAAGAATTTAAAGATTATGACAAGAGTGAAGTAGAAGCATTTATTATTGCAAATGATATAAAAAATAAAGTAAATAATGGATATATGGTCGTAGATAAAGAAACCAGCACCTTAAGAAAAGCGAAATATAGTGATTTCTGTATTATTATGGATAGGGGATCCGATTTTGATTTATACAAGAAAATTTTTGAATACGAAGATATCCCTTTAGTAGCATATCAAGATGAAAAACTTACCACTTCCTACGATGTATTTATTATTAAAAATTTAGCAAAATTTATCATAAAAATTAAAAATAATGAATTCGATAAAGAATTCAAGTATTATTTTATATCCCTTTCTAGAAGCTACTTATATAGAAAGAGTGACGAAGAAATATTTAAGATTTTTAAAGATGGATCATTTAAACAAACTTCTTTATACGAAAAAGCAAAGAAAATAGCATATACTCTCGATGATATATCTTGTCATCAGTTTTTAGAAAGTATTTTAAGTGAGTTTTCCTTTTATGAAAAATGCCTTACATACCATGATATAGATAAAACCCTAATCAGAGTACTTAACTTAAAACAAATTGCATCATCCCTAGAAGATCTCATATACACACCTTACGATTTTGCCTCTTACCTAGAAGAAATGATTAATAGTGATGAAGAAATTAAATATAAAGTAAACACCAAAGATAACGTCTCTGTTAAAATTATGAACATTCATAAATCAAAAGGTCTTGAATTTCCTGTATGTTATTTTTCAGGACTTTATAAAAAATTTAATATAAGCGATGTAAGTGAAAAATTTAGATACGATAACAAATATGGAATTATTACCCCATATTATAAAGATGGAGTCGGAGACTTATTTACTAAATATATGATCAAAAGCGATTATATAAAAGAAGAAGTCTCAGAAAAAATCAGACTTCTTTATGTCGCAGTTACCCGTGCTAAAGAAAAAATGATCTTTGTAGGACCTCTAAATGAAGATATATATAATGATGAAAAAATAGTAAATAATGACACAAGATTAAAATATAGATCCTTCCTAGATATAATAAACACAGTAAAAGACGAATTCGAAGTCAATATACAAAGTATTAACAAAGAAGATATATCCATGTCTAAAGACTATAATATGTTTAAAATAAAAGATTTAAAAGTACTAAAAGAGAATATAACACCTATAAACAAACATAATATCAAAATAGAAAACAATATAATATCAATGAATAAATTCTCTAAAACAAATACAAAACTTAAAACACAAGAAGAAATAACCAACATGAAAAAAGGAACACATATACATTATGTTTTTGAAACAAGTGATTTTATGAATCCTACTAATGAATATGTTTTAAAACTTCTAAAACACAATCTATTCAAAAATATAAAAGATTCAAAAATATATAAAGAATATGAATTCTATTATGAAGAAAACAACAATTCATATCATGGAATCATAGATTTAATGCTAGTATATAAAGATCATATAGACATAATAGATTACAAACTATATGATGTATCTGACGATAACTATAAAAAACAATTAAACGGTTATAAAAAATATATAGAAAACAAAAGTAGTAAACCAGTTAATGTTTATTTATACTCTATATACCAAGATATAATCAAAGAATTATAACAAGATCTAAATATAAATTAATTATTATTTTTGTAAAATTTACGTAAAAGTTACAGTTCAGACTAGATAATAAGTAAAAAATTATTTATCTAGTCTTTTTATTATTAACTATACTATAGTAATAGTTCAGACGCTGGGGTGTTTTTCTCAAACGATCATAATGGCGTTTCCAATGGCAGTAGTTCCTCTCGCCTCATAATAACCCCATAAATACCTATAACTAAATAACAGTCCTATAAAACTACAAAAGTAATTTTATAAGACTTTTTCTATGCAAACATATTTTCTCTTTTTTATGAAAACTTTCTTTTATTATTTATTTTTTATCTGTTATAGGATATAATTAATACATGATAGGAGGAATATGATGGGAAGAGTTCTAAGTGATACTGAGCTTAATGCTTTAAATTGTTATTGGATGGCTACAAATTATTTATCCTTATGTCAGCTTTATTTATGGGATAATGTACTGCTTAAAAGACCTTTAACTATTTCTGATATAAAACCTAAAGTTATTGGTCATTGGGGTACTGCTCCAGGACAAAACTTTATTTATGCCCACTTAAACAGAATAGTAAAAAAATATGATTATGATGTCATGTATATATCTGGTCCTGGTCACGGAGGAGAGGCCATGATCGCTAATTCTTATTTAGAAGAAGTTTATTCTAAATTTTATCCAGAAATTACTTTAGATGAATCTGGTCTTACAAAACTATGTAAAAGATTTAGCTTTCCAGGAGGAGTATCTTCTCATGTTGCCCCAGATGTTCCTGGTTCTATAAACGAGGGTGGGGAACTTGGATATAGTTTATCTCATGCGTATGGTGCAGTTTTAGACAACAAAGATTTATACGCAGTATGTGTTATAGGAGATGGCGAAGCAGAAACAGGACCCCTTGCAGCATCTTGGAATATTAACAAAATAATCAATCCAAAAAATGATGGTATGGTTTTACCAATTCTTCATTTAAACGGTTATAAAATTGCCAATCCTACCATCATGGGAAGAATGACAGATAAAGAACTAACCAATTTATTTACAGGATATGGCTATAAACCTTATATAGTCTCAGGCAGTGATCCACGTTACATGCACGAAGAAATGGCAAATGTTCTTGAAAAAGTATTTAACGATTTTTCTTTTATAAAACGTGGCTCTTCCATTAAATATCCTATGATTATACTAAGAAGTCCTAAAGGCTGGGGATGTCCTAAAGAATTTAATGGAAAACCCATCGAAGGAACCTTTCGTTCCCACCAAATACCTATTACAGTTACTGACGATGAATCCCTAAAGATCCTTGAAAAATGGCTTTTATCTTACAAACCAAGTATGCTCTTTAATCCAGATGGTTCGCTTAAATCATTTATAAAAGATACATTACCTAGATTCAACAAGAGAATTAGTTTTAATAAAAGTGCAAACGGAGGCCTTTTAAGAGAAAAACTAAATTGTCCTGATTTCAAAGAATATGCCATTTCTGTAAAACCTTTTGAAACCAAATGTAGTGATATGATGGTTCTAGGTTCCTATGTTAGAGACCTAATTAGACTTAACTCTGATAAATTCAAAGTATTTGGTCCAGATGAAGCCTTGTCAAACAGACTTAACCACGTCTTTGAAGTCACAGATAGAAAATGGAACAGTAAAACTTATCCCTATGATGAATTCCTATCCGTTAATGGTTCTGTTATAGATTCAATTTTATCAGAACATGTTTGCGAAGGATTACTTGAAGGATATCTCCTAACAGGAAGACATGGTTTCATGCATTCTTATGAAGCCTTTATTAGAATTATAGATTCCATGACAAGTCAACATGCAAAATGGCTTAAAGTAACAAAAGACTTATCTTGGAGAGAACCTATATCTTCCTTAAATTACGTTTTATCCTCTCATATATGGCAACAAGATCATAATGGATTTACCCATCAAGATCCAGGATTCCTAAACCATGTTGCAACAAAAAAAGCATCCATCAGCAGAATTTATCTACCAATAGATGCCAATACATTACTATCAGTATTTGATCACGTTGTTAAGACAAAAGATTATATCAATGTAGTGGTAGCATCTAAACATATTAGCAACCAATGGCTTTCTATGAAAGATGCCATTAAACATTGTAAAGAAGGACTTGGCGAACTAAACTTTATAAGTGATAAATGTGATGATCCAGATCTAGTTCTTGTATCATGTGGGGATACCCCAAATATTGAAATTATCGCCGCAAAAAGAATCATTGATAAGTTTTTAGACATAAAAACAAGAGTTATCAATGTTGTTGACTTAATGAGACTTCAATCATCAACTGATCATCCCCATGGAATAAGTGATTCAGCATATGACAAATTATTTACTAAAGATAAACCTATCATATTTGCTTTTCACGGTTATCCTAACTTAATCCATTTACTTACTTATAAAAGAACTAACAGAAATATTCACGTTCACGGCTATAAAGAAGAGGGGACTATAACCACTCCATTTGATATGCGTGTCCAAAATGAAATAGATAGATATCATCTCGTACTTAGTGCCATTAAATATCTTAATATCCCGTCATCAGAAAAGAAAAACATCACAAATTATTGTAATGATAAACTAAAAGAACATCACGATTACATAAGAGAGCATGGTGTTGATATGCCAAGCGTTAATGAACTTACATAAAAATATAAAAAACTAAAGGGCTTCATCTCTTTAGTTTATCATTTTTTCCTTATATAATCGCATCTTTAAAATTGGTCTTTTATCTCTTGCTATCATATCAGTTTCCAAATTCTCAAAATAAACAATACTATTAGTGGTATCATATTTCTTAATTGTTGCAAGATTTATTATACAACTTCTATGAGTTTTCATAAAAAGTGATAAATCAAGTTTTTCTTCTAATCCATTTATAGTTTCTTTAATCGTAAATGTATCATTTTTTGTATGAATTATACAATAATTTTGATTATTTCCCTTTTCTATATAATAAATACTACTATATGGTATTTTAAAAAGTTCTCCATTTAGATGAAAATTTAATGTTTGATCATAATTTAATATATTATATGCCTTATATAGTGCCTCTTTTAAAGTATTATTTATTTGACTAGTTTCCTCAATATAATTTAGTATCAACAAATCATTATTAAGTAGATTCATCTTTATATTTTCAGTATCACTAACTATTATTATTTGACTAGTCCAGTCATTATTTTCTCTTATCTTTTGTGCTACTTCTAAAGCCTTTTCTATAGAAGATTCTCCTAGTATATAAATATTCCTATTATAATTCTCTTGTCTATAATTATCATAATCATATATCTTAAACTTTTCTTCTCTACTTCCTAAAAAATTTAATATTGCTATTTCATACTTTTCTCTTAACTCGTATCTTTCTTCTTTTATTATAAAATTAACCATAATATCCCCCTTAAGTGCAATTTTGGGCACTTGTTTATAAGTATAACTCACTTTTAAACTTTTGTATGCTAAAATGTTAAAGTTGCACATAAATTGCGTTTAAATGTTTTGTACCATAGTATTTACTTTTGATTTTTTTCCTATTTTTTGTTAAAATAATTTATAGTGGGGAGGAGATATTATGCCAACACATAAAATGCATATGGCTATTGCTAACAGAGTTAATGAATATTTAAAACTAGATGATGATATGGTAATGATAGGTAGTGTTCTTCCGGACTTAACTATGGATAAAAGACATAGAGAAAGTCATTTCAAAAACGGAAAAGAAGGTGTCGAAGGTACTGCTAATCCTTATAAATTTTTACTAGAATGTAAAAAAGATTTAAGAAACCCTGTTATGGTTGGTTATTTAATCCATTTACTTACTGACAGATATTTTAACAGTTACGTTTTTCAAAACTATTATATTTATGACGAGAACACTCACTTAATTGGAATTAGATTTCATGACGAAAAAGTTCTCATGCCAATTGAAAAAATAAGATATGAAAAACATAGAGATTTTTTTGTCTATGATAAATACCTAGTAGAACATAGCTTAGTCAAGAAGTTTAAAAATATCTCTTGCGTTTCTAATATAAAAAACTATTCATTTGCAAAATATGATAAAGATCTAATAAAAAAATACATAGAAAATGCCAATCTTGACATTGACAAGGCTCTTAAAGGTGAATTCTATAAACAACTTACAAATGATTATAAAGTTATGTCCTTAGAAGAACTTAATAAACAAATGACATTATGTGTTAACCAAATAGTTAAGTTTATGATAGGCTTAAGAAATGATTGGTAGGGTTTTGTATTTTTTAGGAAAGTGTGGTATAATTGATACGTTGCTTACTATGTTGTAAAATTTAGAAAGGAGATAATATGAGTAAAATTAAAATTTTTGCCCTTGGAGGGCTTAATGAAAATGGAAAGAACATGTATGTTGTTAATGTAGATGAGAACATATTTGTTTTTGATGCTGGGCTTAAATATCCTAGTGCTAATATGCTTGGAGTTGATTATATAATTCCTAAGTATGATTATTTAATTAAGAATAAAAAGAAAATAAGGGGTATTTTTCTAACACATGCCCATGATGGCAATATGGGAGCCATGCCTGATATTATGAAAGAAATGCCAGAAGTACCTGTTTATGCAACAAAATTTACTATGACTGTTTTAAGAATGGAACTTGAAAAATATAATATAGAAGCAACTAATTTAAAAGAAATAAGACCCCATTCTAAACTAGATGTAGCAGGTTTTTCTATATTTCCAATAACTGTAACACATTCTATTCCGGAAACTGTAGCATTCGTTCTCTATACAAATGATGGTGCTATTGTATATGCAACTGATTTCGTGTTTGACTCTGCTATGCTCGGAGCATACAAAACTGATATTGGTAAACTAGCATACGTTGGTAAACAAGGTGTTTTATGCCTTATGGCTGAATCAAGCTATGCCTATAGAGAAGGACATACCAGTCCAAAACATAGAATATCCAAAGAAGTTTGGGACTTACTAAATCAAACAGATGAAAGAGTTATAATAAGTATTTTTCCAGAACACGTATATCGCATTCAAGAAATATTTGATCAAGTAGCAAAAACAAAAAGAAAAATAGTCCTTATGGGAAGAAAACTTCAAAGACTTGTAAACTATGCAAAAGAATTTAAATATCTACATTACGAAGATGAAATGATCGGAGATTTATCTAATATTAACGATAAAGATTCTGTTATTCTAATCGCGGACGATAAAGAAAAATCATTCGCATCACTAGAAAAAATCATAAGTAGGTACGATAAATACATTACTTTAAAAGAAGGAGATACAGTTCTAATTGCAGAACCTATTTATCCTGGTAATGAAAAGAAAGTTGCAAAAATAATGGATGATTTATCTAGAATTGATGTTGAAGTAGTAACTTTACCTTTTAAAACACATGCACTTCATCACCCATCAAGCGAAGACTTAATGCAAATGATTAACTTAATGAATCCAAAATACTACTTTCCAATAAAAGGAGAGTATAGATACCAATACATGAACGCATCAGTCGCAGAACAAGCTGGTATGGACTCTGATAGAATTCTTCTTAAACAAAATGGTGACGTTATCAATTTCGTTAACGGTAAACTAATTCAAAAACCAGAACATATTGAAGCAGATGATATCCTTATCGATGGAAATAGTTCAGACGATATAGGAGATCTTGTCCTAAAAGATAGAGAACTTCTATCAAAAAATGGTATCGTTATAGTAAGTGCAACACTAGATAAAAAAACAAAAAAAATAATCGCAGATCCACAAATACTAACAAGAGGATTCATCTATGTAAAAGATAATCTTGATATAGTTGAAAAAACCGAAGCCATTTCTAAAGAAGTAATCGAAGAATGTATTAAAGGGAAAAAAGTAGATTTCACAGGTATAAAAGTAAAAATAAGAGAAAGACTAAGTGCTTATTTTAATGAAGAAACAGGGTCTGTCCCTATGATTATTACAGTTATACTTGAAATATAACCACACAAAAAGAGCTTTTTATAGCTCTTTTTATTGTTCAGGATTATCATCATTAAGGTCATCTTTATCAGGTGTAGGTTCCTTTTCTTCCTCTTGTTTTTTATCCTCATCAATTATTACTTGTTCTTTTTTTCCTTCTTTTTTAGTATTATTATCTTCTTTAGGCACCACTACTTGTGTTTTAACCTTTGCAACAGTAAGAGTAACACTTCCACTTATTAAATCTGTTCTTTTTCCCTCTGGATAACCTTGTGATATAATTTGACCATCATAGTAACCACTTGAAACTACCTTTGTAGTAACACTTGCACTTAATCCATTATTAGCAAGCCATCCTCTTGCATAGCTTTCACTTTTACCAACAAAATTTGGTAGTAGGGTATAAGTTTTAGCGCCTGTTACAACATCATTTCCTATTGTAGTTTGTTTATATTCTTTTTCTATACTAAAATTCATTTTCTTAATTAACTTTACTTGTTCTAATCCTAAGTTTTGTTTCATTACTGAAACTATTTGTTTTAAACTCTCTTCATTAGGAATATAATCATATAATACTAATCCCATTCCTTCATCATATATCATTTGACCAGCACCTTGTAAGTATAATTGTTGCATATTTATTAAATTTCCTTCAGTACTAGTTTTAAACAAATTCTTTGCAATGTCATAAAATGATAATATTTGTTTAGTAGTAAAGTTTGTATCCATATTCTTACTTATTGTATCTAATATCGTTAACATCTGATTAGCACTTTTTACACTCTTTAATTTATTCAATATTCCTTGAACCACTAATTGTTGATTTACTCCACGTTGTAAATCCCCAGTCGTTAATGTTTTTCTATGTCTTGCAAGTGCTAAAGCCTGTTCTCCATTTAATGTTTGTTCTCCTTTTTTAAGACATATTAAATTATTTTGTTTAGTTGATCTTTTAGAGTTAGATTCGCAAAAGTCCAAAGGAACATCCACAGTTATTCCATTTAATGCTTCAACCAGTTTTACTACACCTTGAAAGTTTATCTTTACATAATAATCTATATTTATTCCCGTAAAGTTTTCAATTGTTTTAATCATACAACTTTCACCATTCCATGCAGCATGTGTTATCTTATTTTCCTTTTGATTAGCAAAACATGAAATAGGTACATATGTATCTCTTGGAATACTAAGGATAGTAGCATTTAAAGTCTTTGGATTAAATGTTACCATCATTAAAGCATCACCATTTCCTGTTGCATTCTTAGATAAAGTATCAGCAGTAGAATCTATACCCATGACTAACATAGTAAAAGGTTTATCTATCTTATCAGTGGTATTAAGATTTAACATATCATCCCCAGTATATTTAGCAATCTCTTCCTTAGATAATGTCTTTTCCTTCTCATAAATTATCTTAGTATCAGTTTCTATATTCTTATATGTTGATTTAAACATACTAGGATAATTCTTTCCTATTATCATTGCATCTATTTTTTTATTATATAAATCCTTTACTAAAGTTGATAGATCCTCGTATTCTACAACAGTATTAGTTTCTTTTAAATTTTGTTCCTTTATTATTTCAAGTCCTATTATATAACCATCTATAGAAGTTTCATCTGTAACTATACCTATTTTTTTATCTTTTAAATCCTTTTCAGAAGTTAATTTTGATTCCTTTTTAGTAGCAATAACAGAAGTATAAGTTATTTTATTTTTATTCATACTATCTAAAGAGTTATATGTCTTTGTAATAAGAAATCCTGCTAGAACTTGTGAAAATATTAGTATTATATTTATTATTATACCTATAGTTTTTTGTGATTTCTTTCCGCCCCTCCATAACTTTCTTGATACTAGAATAAGTAAAAGATTTATTAATATTAATATAAATATTCCAAAGTATCTAATTGTATTTTCTATTCCACTTATTCTATATATTGAAAAACATAAGAATAGGGAAGAGAGCATAGTTATTATGCTTACTATGTTTATTACTATTTTTTTTGGACTTATTTTTCTTGTTTGATTCGCCTCATTCACATTTATAGCCTCCTTATGATAGTAATATTATATAATATATATTATAAGATATCAAGAAAAAAGATGGTGTTTTCCATCTTTAATCATCGTCGGGTATTACAGGATTATTATCTATTATTTTAACAGTTGTTTGAGCTTTACTAGTTTCTCCGTCATATTTTATTGTATATGTTATTATATATGTATTTGCAGAAGATGTATCTATAGATGAAACTACACTTCCGCTTTTATCTGTTATTGTCGTTGTTACAGTAGCAGAAGATGTCACATCCACACCATTTTCTGTTACTCTAAATGGTTTTGATGATGGAGAGTAGGAATCTCCAACATTTAAATTTACTTGTGAATCTACTAATGTATCTATATCTATTTTTTGACTTAAACTCTTACTTACTCCAGAACTTTGATTTGCAGAACTCTTCTTATATGTTGTTTTAACTGTATATGTTCCAAATGGATTTGCACCAGAGTAAGTATATGAAGTACTAGTTGTAAATCCTAGTAATTGTCCATTTAGATAAACATTGTATCCAAATTCTCCTAAAGAATCATCACCATCACTTGGTTTCTTAACAGCTCCCCAAGAAATTTCAACAACTCCTCCAGAATATTCAACTGATAATCCTGATGGATTAGGTAATACATTATATTTAGTTGATGTCTTCTTTGGAGCATGCCCTCGTTTAAATAACTCAGTAGTAGTCATACTACTTGGAGTATAAGCACTAGCAAGTTCTTCCGTTCCTTTTACTACTTTTGCTCTTACTACAGTAGATGGTTTTGTCCATTTTGCACCAGTACTATCAAATACAGCTTTAGCACATGCAACATATAAATTATTCTTATGATAATACATTTGTGACATCGTTAAATAAACACCTTTTTTATTTTCAACATATCCTGTCCACATAGCTAAACTTATATTCGGAGTATATCCTACTAACCAACCATCTGGTGCTGCATCTGATGAATAACCAAACTTTCTTGCAGTTGCATCATCATAGTTTGTTGTTCCAGTTTTCATTGCAAATTGATCAGATGTTAGAGTAGGGATACTATTTCTTCCAGGCACATCTCTTAATACATCTGTAACCATATATGCAGTAGCCTCACTCATAACTCTTTCACCCTCAGATTTAAAAGTTATTTTCTCATCAGAATCTCTAAGTATTATCTTATTTACTGAATATGGTTCATAATATGTTCCACCATTTGAGAATGCTGCATAAGCACCAGCCATTTGAAGAGGAGAAGCACCATTAAATGCACCAAGAGCATGAGCCTCATGAATATAACCAGTTGAATCAACTTCAGGTTTTATTCCTAAATTTGTTACAAATTTTTTTATTTTTTCATTATCTACTGCTTGAAATGCTTCAACAGCTGGAACATTTCTTGAATCAGATAAAGCATACCTAAGTGATATATTTCCTCTATAAGCACCATCATAGTTTACTATTCTCTGATTAGTACCAGTATATGTTATAGGCTTATCATTAAAAATATGTGCAGTCGAATAATTTTCATATTCAATAGCAGGACCATAATCAAATAACGGTTTCGCAGTAGAACCAATCTGTCTTGATATATCAGTAGCATAACTAAATGTTCTTTCACCAGTTCTATTTCTGCCAGCTCCAACAGCAATTATCTTTCCAGTATTACTATCGACTGCAACAGCACCACCTTGAATAGTCTTATTAATCCATCTATATGATTTTCCAGAAAACACTTTATTTAATTGTTCTTGTTTCTTAGTATCCATATTTGTATAAATTTGCATTGGTACAACATATGGATCCATTCCAGTCTTATTGACTATCTCATTTACCACTAAATCAATATATCCCTGATAAATACTATTATTAGTAGTCTTTGTACTTACAAGTAAATCTTTTACTTTCATACTTTCTGCAACTTCTTTTTCTTGTTCAGTTATATAACCATGTCTAACCATAAGCGAAAGAACAGTAGACCTTCTTTGTGTCGCAGCATCTGGATCTGCAAAAGGATCATAAGCACCTGGTGCTTGGAAAAGCCCAGCTATCAAAGAAGCTTCCGCTAAATTTAGTTGTTTAGCATGTTTACCAAAATATGTTTGTGCAGCTTGCTCAACACCATACGAATTACTTCCCAAGAAAGGTTCATTAACATAATATTCAATTATCTCTTGTTTAGTAAAAGCTCTTTCTATCTTAAACACAGATAAATAAATATCAGTAAACTTTCTAATTATACCTTGAAGACCACTCGCTTCCCTAGAAGTAAAGTTATTCTTCGCAACTTGCATTGTTAAAGTAGAACCACCACCAGCATCACTAGCCCCAGCAAGCTGTCCTAAAACAGCCTTAGTAAATCTTGGAGCATCAAGTCCATTATGTTGAAAGAATCTAGAATCTTCAGTAGCAACTATTGCATCAACCAAAACATTAGGAAGTTCATCATATTCAAGTTTTTCCCTCTTCTCATTACCTAGTGTTGCAATAGTTTCATTCTTATTATCATAGATTATTGTAGTTTCATTCCTATCAAGTTTCTCAACATCAAATGATGGCGAAGAAATTATTATCACTATAAAGAAAACAATAAAAGCAAGAATTCCAATTATACCAATCAAAAGAATTATTAAAAATATATTCTTAGCCCTTTTCCTCTTCTTAGTCCCTATAGGATACCTATCTATTGTCCTTACAAGCCATATCATCAAAAGATAAAGCACAGTAAATGCTAAAGCAACTAATAGACCAAATATCATATATCCCAGTACAAAGAAAAACAATGTAGTTATAATTATAAAACCAATCATTATTTTAGACGTTTTCTTAGGTCTTGCCTCTGCCTTGCTCATATTACTAGGTTGCTTCTTCTTAAGTTTAATTTTCTTTAATTTCATAAGATACCTCCATATTTATCAATTATTTCTATATAATCTACTCTTGGTGATAATTTATCTTTTATTAAATAACCATACTTTTTAAAATACTCAAGTGGCACTGATTTTCTATCTTCATTTTCTATAAAATCAATAAAATCCTTTCCAAATAAAAGATAAGTTTCATTTTTTAAAGCAAATCTTACTATTAAAAAACATATTCCATGATGTTTTATCACTCTTTTTAAATGTTCAATCTGGTGATTATGAATATTTCTTAAAGGAAAAGAAGTATTTTTCGTCTCTTTAGCCTCAAAATCAATATATTTACCCTTATATAAACCATTATAATCAGTAGTAGAAGGCTTCTCAAAAAAAGCATTCACTATCTTTTCATTAACCTGTTTTACAACCTTAACAGGAGTAGGTTTCTTATATATTACTGCAATATCATGATCTAAGTAATACCTATTAGAATCATTTATCTCACTCTCTAAAGTCATTCCCCTGTTTCCATAGTTAATGAAACTTTTACTTTTGGTTATATTATTAGGATATTTTATCAAATTGCATCACCATATTAAAATTATACTATATTTGTTATGTTTTTTCTATCTTTTTTTATATATTTTTGTCGAATATAAGACAAGATTTACAGTTTATATTATAATTATAATGAAAGGTGTGATTTTCATGAACAGAGATGACTTAACTTATATTTTAAATAATATGTTAGGAGAATGTAGATATGTTAAATTTAAAACAAGTACCTGTTTTATCCTAAATAAACAATAATTATTGTCTTTTCAACATTTTTTGTTTATAATTGTTTTAATCCAAGGAGGGATAATATGTGTGGAATAGTAGGCTATGCAGGATATAGAAACTCTATAGACGTCTTACTAAAAGGACTTAGCAACCTAGAATATAGAGGATATGATTCCGCAGGAATAGCATATTTCAAAAACAATAATATAGAAATAGTAAAAAAAGAAGGAAAACTAAAAAATCTAAAAGAAGAACTAAAAAACAAAGAAATACATTCAATTGGAATAGGACATACCAGATGGGCAACTCATGGTGCTGCAACAAGTACAAATGCTCATCCCCATAGAGTAGGGAAAGTAACACTAGTTCATAATGGAATAATAGAAAACTACGTAAAACTAAGAGAAGAACTAACAAAACAAGGATACAGTTTTAAAACCTCAACAGATACAGAAGTAGCATGTTGTCTATTTGATAGTATCTATAAAGAATGTAAAGATAAACTCTTATGTATGAAAAAAGTAAGCGAAAAAGTAAAAGGTTCTTACGCATTTGCAGCTTTATTTGATGATGATATAGATAATATCTATGTCATGAGATGTGATAGTCCTCTTATAGTAGCACTAGGAAATAATGAAAACTTCATAGCATCAGATGTACCAGCAATACTAGAATTCACTAAAAAATATATCCTAATAGATAAAGACGAGTATGGTATCGTAAACAAAGACAAAGTAACCATCTATAATAAAGATCTAAAAGAAATAACAAAAGAAATTCTTACCTACGATGGTACCATAGAAAGTGCCAAAAAAAATGGATTTGAACACTTCATGATCAAAGAAATAAATGACGAACCAAGCACCCTTACTTACACCTATGAACAATTCTTCAAAAATAATATAAAAGAACTCATGAAAAACATGCCAGACTTTTCTAAATACAAAAACATAGACATAATAGGATGTGGAAGTGCTTATCACGCGGGACTAATTGGTAAAAGCTTCCTAGAAGAATATGCAGAAATACCAACAAGTGTCTATCTAGCAAGCGAATATCGTTATTCAAAGACCTTTAGTGATAACAAAACCCTTACAATTCTAATTTCTCAATCAGGGGAAACCGCAGACACTCTAGCAGCACTAAGAAAAGCAAAACAAAACAATATAGATACATTAGGAATTATTAATACAGTAGGATCATCAATCGCAAGAGAAGCCCTAAATGTATTTTATATAAAAGTAGGCTGTGAAGTATCAGTAGCAACAACAAAAGCTTATTCAGCACAAGTATTAATCCTTATGTTAATAGCACTCTCTATTGCAAGCAAAAAAGGTATCATAAACGAAGAAATCGCTAATAAATACCTAAATGATATAAAAAAAATTCCAAGTCTAATAACAAAAGAAATAAATAACAAAGACACATACTATAAAATAGCAAATCTAATCTATAACAAAAACGACGTATTCTTCCTAGGAAGAGGAATAGATTACTATCTATGTATGGAAGCATCATTAAAACTAAAAGAAATATCATATATCCATAGCGAAAGCTATGCAGCGGGAGAACTAAAACACGGAACAATTTCATTAATTAGCGAAGGAACCCCAGTAATAGGACTAGTCACAAACCACGATCTTGCAATGAAAAGCATAAGCAACATAAAAGAAGTAAAAGCAAGAGGAGCATTCGTCATATTTGTTACCCTAGATAGTATCTATGAAGAATACAAAAACGACGACTTTTATGACGAAGTTATCACAGTAGAAGACATCTCATCCTTTACTTCACCACTTCTTGTTATGACAATTTTCCAACTATTTGCCTATAAAGTAGCATATCTAAGGGGAGAAGCCATAGATAAACCAAGAAACTTAGCTAAGTCAGTAACTGTAGAATAGTTATTGACTTTTTTCATTTGCTGTTATATATTTGTTGTAACAGAGGTGAAACAAATGAATATAAAACTAAATAACAACAGTGGCATTCCCATCTATGAACAAATAAAAGATCAAATAAAAGAATATGTCGCAAGTGGTACATTAAACAGTAAAGATCCACTTCCATCCATAAGAGCCTTATCAAATCAAATTGGTATAAGTGTAATGACAGTAAAAAAAGCCTATGACGAACTCCTAGACGAAGGAGTAATCATAACAATACCAGGAAAAGGTAGTTACATTAACCTAGATAGTGTTAAAATTATTAGAGAAAGCATGATAGACAAAATAGAACTCCTTCTAGGAGAAGCCATAGACATAGCAAAAAGTCTTAATATAACAAAAGAAGAACTACTAAAACACTACTTAAAACTAGAACAAACAAAAAGAGGAAATTAATAAGGAGAAAATATGTCAAAAAAAAGAAACGATTACCTAAACTGGGATGAATACTTTATGGCCATTGCCAAACTATCCTCAATGAGAAGTAAAGACCCATCAACACAAGTCGGAGCATGTATAGTAAGCGATAACAACAGAATCCTATCAATAGGATATAACGGTGCACCAAATGGTTTTCATGACGATATATTCCCATGGGGAAAAGAAGGAAAAAATCTAGAAACAAAATATATGTACGTTGTACACGCAGAAAGAAATGCCATTCTAAACTACAGAGGTTCCCGAAAAGACCTAGAAGAAGCAAGAATATACGTAGATCTATTCCCATGCAATGAATGTGCAAAAGAAATAATCCAATCAGGTATAAAAGAAGTAGTATACCTAAGTGATAAATATCATGATCAAGAAAACACAGTAGCATCAAGAAAACTATTCGATGCATGCGGTGTTAAATATAGAAAACTAGAAATAAGTACCATAAAAGAAATAAATATTAGTTTAAAAGACTAATTTTTTTCATACAAACAGGAAAAATGTGTAAAAGCACATGAAAAAATGTCGGAAAAATGTGATAATCAGTACTTGAAATAGCAGGAATTTTGTGATAATATTAATCTAGGTGATAGAAATGAAAAGATTAAAAAGAAAAATAGATGATTTTTTAATAGAATGGAAAAATAGTGAAAATAGACTTCCACTAATTGTAAAAGGAGCTAGACAAATTGGAAAAACAAATGCCATTAGAAATTTCGGAGAAAATTATTATGAAACATTTATAGAAATTAATTTTGCTCTAGAACCAGAATTTAAATCAATATTCAAAAGAACATTTAATGTCGATGAAATAATAAAAGAAATAACAATGAGAAGACCTGAAATTAATTTAAAGCCAAATAGTACTTTAATTTTCTTTGATGAAATGCAAGAATGCGTAAGTACTGCTACTTCTTTAAAATCATTTAGAGAAGATGGGAGATATGATGTTATATGTTCAGGTTCACTTATGGGAATAAACTATAAAAAAATTGAATCTAATAGTGTTGGGAACAAACAAGACTATGTAATGCGTTCAATGGATTTTGAAGAATTCTTATGGGCTAAAGGCTATAAAGAAAATCAAATTGATGATTTATATGAGTGTATGAAAGAATGCAAACCTTTAACAGAAACTACATATGATGTTATGATGACTAATTTTAGAGATTATATGGTAATAGGAGGAATGCCTGCAATTGTATCTAATTATATTGAGAACAAAAACTTTAGTGGTGTTCTAAGTATGCAAAAACAAATACTTCTTGATTATGAAGAAGATATAACAAAGTATGCAAGCGGATTAGATCAAAGTAAAATACTAGCATTTTATAAAACAATCCCAGTATTTCTTGGAAACGAAAACAAAAAATTTCAAATATCAAAGATTACAGATGGTGCTAGAAATAGAGAATATGTAGGAGTAATGGACTGGTTAGAAAGAGCAGGAATAATAAATGCAAGCTATTGTCTTGATGAATTAAGTCTTCCATTAAAAGGCAATTATAATCCAACTAATTATAGAATATATTTTGGAGACACAGGATTATTAATCGCATCACTAGATGAAGAAGCTCAAGATGATCTTAGAAAAAATCAAAACTTTAACACCTATAAAGGAGCAATATATGAAAATATTGTCGGAGATATGTTAGTTAAAGCAGGGTATGACTTATACTTTTATAAAAACGAAAAAGGAACACTAGAAATGGATTTCTTTATAAGAGACAAAAACTCCCTTATCCCAGTAGAAGTTAAAGCAAGCAATAACTCTACTACCTCACTTAATAATTTAATTGATAGTGATAGTTATAAAGATATTAAATATGGAATTAAACTATGTAATAAAAATATAGGATTTAATGGTAAATTTTATACATTTCCATACTTTATGACATTCTTATTAAAAAGATATATAAAAGAAACAAAATAAATAATATATTTGTAAACACCTATAATTTTAAACTCCTAAATTATATTTTTTTCTTGTGTTTTAATCCAAATAATAGTATTATTTATACTAGAGATAGTAAAAATATATAAAGGAGTAGGTTATGAATAATGAGAAGAAAAGTAATAAATTAAAGATAGTTACTTTTATATTAATGATTTTACTTGTTTTAACAGGAACAAGTTATGCAATTATTACATGGAGTTATGAAGGAAAAACAGATAATTTACTAAGTACCCCAGATATTTCATTTAGATTTCTAGAATCCAATAAAGAAGTAATAGGAATAGAAAACGGAGTACCTATGACAGATGAACAAGGTATGAATCAAACTGGAACAGGTAACGTATTTGACTTTGAAGTAAAGTCAAAATTCAATGCTAATACCGACGTAAAATATACAGTTAGTCTAGAAAAACTAACCATCGATAGTGGTAAAACCCAAATCCCAGAAGATGAAATAAAAATATATGTCGAAGACTTCGAAGGAAAAACAGTCCTAAAACCAACAAAAATAAGTGATCTAGATAATTATAATTTATTTATCAAAACAGATAGACACAGTAAAGATAACGAAGAAATAAGTTCAAAATATAGACTAAAAGTATGGTTAGACGAAAGTGTAGACGTTTTTACAAACCAAAACAGACAATATAAATTCAAAATAAACGTAGGAACAACAGAACAAGAACAAAACCCAAATCAAACATATAACCTAGTTTATAATCTAAACGGAGGAACAGGTAACATAAGTAGTACTTCATTCAAAGTAGGAAACAAAGTAACAATAACAAGCACAGTTCCCACAAAAGATGGTTATAAATTCCTAGGATGGAGTACTAATAAAAATAATAGTAATGCAGAATATACAAGCGGAGAACAAGTTTCATTAACAAACGCTTATAACAACAACGTAACACTTTATGCAATATGGCAATCAAATGCATATACAGTAAAATACGATAGCAATAGTGGTGCAGGAACAATGACAGATAGTTCATTTAAATATGGAGAATCTAAAAAACTAACAAAAAATACATTCACAAAAGAAGGATATACATTCCTAGGATGGAATACAGATAAAACAAAACAAGAAGCACTATATACAGATGAACAAGTAGTTAGTAATCTAATTAAATCTGGTAATTCAGTAACACTTTACGCAATATGGAAAGCAAATACATATACAGTAAAATATGACAATAACGGTGGAAACGGTAGCATAGAAAATACCACATTCACTTATGGAGAATCAAAAAAATTAACAAAAAATACATTCACAAAAACAGGATATACATTCCTAGGATGGAATACAGATAAAGAAGCAACAACAGTACTTTACACAGACGAAAAACAAGTAAGCAACCTAACAAAAGAAAATAACAAAATAATCACTCTATATGCAATATGGAAAGCTAACACATATACAGTAAAATACGATAACAATGGCGGAGTAGGAACAATAAGTAACAGTACATTTACCTATAATCAAACCAAAAGCTTAACAAAAAACACATTCACAAAAGATGGTTATAAGTTCCTAGGATGGAACACAGATAAGTATTCAACAAAAGCCCTATACACAGATGAGCAACAAGTAAGTAACCTAACCATAAAAAATAATGATACCATCACCTTATACGCAATATGGGAAGAAATAACTTATACAGTCAAATATAATGCAAATGGTGGAGCAATTAAAGATGTACAAAGTATAGAACCTGATGTTGATTATTACCCAGGAGGTGGTAGTTTAATTGAAAAGGGAGAAAACTGGACAAAAGAAGGAGATGTATATAAAAGTAGAGATTTTACGACTGATCTAGATTCACTTTTATTTTCTCCTATAACGGTAGAAAAAGCTAGTGTATTATCTCTAGATGTAGTAGTTTCACAAAAAGAAGAAAATATGATTATGGTTGGTCTTCTGTCATCAGACTTTGAAAATATTCTAGAAAGAAAAATGATCCCTGGTACTCCTGGTTTAACTGATGAATCTAACCTGCCATATCAAACTATTGAGTTTTCTTTAGAACCTGGTTCTTACATTCTAGGATTTGAGACTGCTAATTATAATCCTTCAGAAGGATTGAACAGAGCTTATGTAAAAAATATAAAAATAACAAGTTCATCTGATAAAACAATGGAAGATTCTGTATTTAAAGGTTCTAGTAAATTATCTAAAAACTTATATCAAAGAGATCATTATATCTTTAAAGGATGGAGTTTAGATCAAAACGCAACAAGTGCAACATATCAAGATGAACAACAAGTAAGCGGTTTAGCAGCAAAAGAAAATGATACAGTTAATTTATATGCAATATGGGAAAAAGAAAAATACAATGTCAATGTAGTAGTACAAAATGGAACAGTAGATACTGCAAGTAAACAAATTCCTTATAATGAAAATGGAACATTTAATTTAACTTCTAATTCAGAAGGTGCAGTAGGAATAGTAACATGTACAAATAATCAAATAGGACAAATAGAAAACAATGTACTTACAGTATCAAACGTGAGTGCAAGTACTACGTGTACAGTAATGTTTATAAAAGAATCTACAACATTATATGAAGATGGAACTCTTATAATAAATGAAAATGCCAAAAATAGAATTACTAATCTATCAACACATGGAAATATAACAAAAGAGTATGAGCCAATGAGTGATAGCAATTCATATGTCATGAATTTTAGTAGTCAACCATGGAAAAATGAAAGAAGTTCAATAAAAAGTGTGGAAATAGGACAAAAAACAGGACCTATATCAACAGCATGGTGGTTTTATTATTTAACTAATATGGAAGAAGGAGATTTTACAAATTTAGATACCTCAAGTGTAACAAATATGCAATCTATGTTTGAATCTGCAGGTGAAAGTTCTACTACATTTGAATTAACAGGATTAAACAATTTTGATACATCAAAAGTAACAGATATGGGCAGAACATTTAGTAATACAGGTAAAGCTGCCACAAATTTTGATATAGGAGATTTATCAAACTGGAATACCTCAAGTGTAACAAGTATGGGTTCAATGTTTAATGAAGCAGGTTCAAGTGCTACAACATGGTCAATAGGAGACCTATCAAATTGGGATGTATCAAAAGTAACATATATGGTTGCAATGTTTTCTTCTGCGGGCAAAAGTGCTACAGCATGGTCGATAGGGAACCTATCAACTTGGAACACATCAAAAGTAACTAATATGCGTTACATGTTTGCCTTTTCAGGTAAAAGCTCCACAACATGGACTATAGGAGATATATCAAGCTGGGATACATCAAATGTAACAGATATGGGTTTTATGTTCTCCGAAGTAGGTTATAGTGCTACAACATTTAATTTGGATTTGTCAAACTGGGATACGTCAAAGGTAACAACAATGAATAATATGTTTAAATCTGCAGGTTATAGCACTACAGGTGCGGCTTCGGTTAATGTATACAATTGGAATGTTTCTAACGTAACAGATATGGGTAGTATGTTTTCTAGTGCTTTTTCTAAAGCAAACTCCATTCGTATTGATTTTTCTGAATGGGATACATCAAATGTGACAAATATGTACAAAATGTTTGATAACATGGGTAAAACTGGCACTCAATGGCGGGTTTATATTCCAACAAAAACGGGTAGTTTAACTAACACAAGTTCTATATGGTATGGTTCTTCTCTAGACGTATATGCAACTGGGCAATTTCTTAAGAAAAATTCATCCGGAGGTGGAGGAGGCTCTTCTAGTTAAACCCTCTAATAATATAAAAAAACACCATTTTCAAGTTGACAATTACATAAAAAGGCTTTAAACTATGTTTAAAGGCAAAGAAGAGGACATGGTAAATAAACTATTATTATAGAGAGTTAGTGTTTGGTGTAAACTAATATAATATTTATTTATTACTACCTATGAGCTGATCTAGAAATAGATATCCGGTTTATTTCCGTTACTGATGAAAGTTATAAGGTAGGATGGTACCGCGTCTTAACGCTCCTTTTTAGGAGCTTTTTATTTTGTAGGAGGTTTTTATAATGGCTGAAGTAAAAAATTTTAAAGAGTATATATCTTATTATATTTCTATTGATGATTATTTTCATATGTTTTATAATTTCAAAAAAGGAACATTTATAAATATGACACATGGTAATATAAAAAGAATGTTTCCATTTATTGAAACAATATCAAGTGATAGAGTTACTCGTGAAGATATCCTAAGAGGCTTTGTTCTTCTAGTAAGAGATGAATCCCATAATATTATGGCTTATTCAAATCCCTTTGTTCTAGAAGATATAAACTCTTGTATGGATAAAATCTTAGAAAACGATCAAGTATCTTGCGAAAGTCCTTTACCACAAGAAGAAGACTTCGATGAGTCCACGATCTGTGATATGAATAGATATGAACTTGCATCTTTTAAAAAGAAACTACTTAGTAACCATGATTATAAAACTGCAAGAGAAGTTTCAAAAGAACTATATTTTAAAAGTAGACAAGAACATGGAACCAAAAAAAGTAAAATTAGAAAATTATTAAAAAAAGAAAATAGAGAGGAATGATTATATGATAAATATTAAAAATGATGAAAAACTAAACGTACTTAACCATAGCTGTGCCCATTTACTTGCACATGCAATTAAACATTTATATCCAGATGCTAAGTTTTGGGTAGGCCCTGTTATTGATACAGGATTCTATTATGATATGGATTTAGGAGAAGCTGTAATAAGTGAATTTGACTTTCCTGCTATTGAAGCAGAAATGAAAAAAATCGTAAAAAGCGGAAAAAGAATATATCGTGAAGAAATCTCAAGAGAAGAAGCCCTTGAAAGATTTAAAGACGATCCCTATAAAATAGATCTAATAAACGAAATGGATAAAGACGCAGTAATATCTTGTTACACTCAAGGAGACTTTACAGATCTTTGCCGTGGCCCTCACGTAGATAACGTAAAACTTCTTAAAAACTTTAGTCTACTTAAAGTAAGCGGAGCATATTACAAAGGAGACTCTAAAAAACAAGTACTTCAAAGAATATATGGAGTATGTCTTGATACAAAACCACATCTAGAAAAATATCTAAAAGAACTAGAAGAAGCAAAAGAAAGAGATCATCGTAAAATCGGTAAAAATCTAGGAATCTTCATGACAGACGATCTAGTAGGACGTGGTCTTCCTATGTTCTTACCTAACGGTTATATTATCTGGGAAGAACTAGAAAACTACATCAAAGGAAAAGAAAGAAAACTAGGTTACCAACATGTACTTACTCCATGCGTAGGAAATGTAGAACTTTACAAAACAAGTGGTCACTGGGATCACTATAAAGAAAACATGTTTCCAGCCATGGAAGTAGATGGAGAAAGTTTTGTCCTTCGTCCTATGAACTGTCCTCATCACATGATGATCTATGACAATGGACTTCATTCTTACAAAGATTTACCTATCAGAATCGGAGAAATAGCACATGACTTTAGATACGAAGCAAGCGGAGCAGTCAAAGGTATAGAAAGAGGAAGACACTTCTGTCAAAACGATGCCCATCTTTTCGTAACACCAGAACAAATCAAATCAGAATTCGAAAATGTCGTTAATTTAATATTTGACGTTTACAAAGACTTTAACATAACTGATTATCGTTGTGTCCTATCTCTAAGAGATCCAGAAGACAAAGAAAAATACTATCCAGATGATGAAATGTGGAACAAAGCCGAAAACGAACTTCGCCTCGTTATGAACGAACTAGGCATTAGTTATACAGAAGAAATAGGAGAAGCAGCATTCTACGGACCAAAACTTGACGTTAACGTAAAACCCGCAGTAGGAAACGAAATAACACTATCAACTTGTCAACTAGATTTCTGTTTACCAAAAAAATTCGAACTTCAATACGTAGACAAAGACGGAACCCGTAAAACTCCAGTTGTCCTTCATAGAGCAATCCTAGGTTCCCTAGATAGATTTATAGCATACATCCTAGAAGAAACAAAAGGACACCTTCCACTATGGCTATCCCCAGTTCAAATAAACATTCTCCCAGTTAGAAACGAATATCACCTAGAATATGCCAAATCCTTATACGAAAAATTCAGTAATGAAGGCTTCAGAGTAAATCTAGACGATAGAGAAGAAAAACTAGGTTACAGAATGAGAGAAGCCCAAATGAAAAAATATTGTTATAACCTAATAATAGGACAAAGCGAAGTAGATAGTAATACTGTAAGCTATAGAACTCACGGAGTAGAAGAAACAGTAACAATAGATGTTGATAGCTTTATTAAACTAATAAGAGAGGAAATAATTAAAAGAGGAAGGGCCTAGTCTCTTTTTCTTACTTTAGGTGGTACTATGAATAGAAAAATAAAATCAGAAAATATAGATAAACTATTAATAAAAAAATATAAAGAAAACAACACCTTCAAAAAAGGAGTTTTCACTCTATATGAAGACCCAATGGAACTTATAAACGATACCCCTCTACTAGTAAAAAGATTCTGTCTAATGTACGATTTTGATCTATCAAACGTATCAGACACAAGAAAAGCCTATAAATACGCTAACGATTACACAATGTTTTATCTATTAGACAAACTAAAAACAATAATTCTATCAGGAAAAGGGTTCAATACAAAAGACGCCTATCAACTAGCAGAATCACTAATTAAAGTATACAACGACTCAAAAACAGTCTTTAACGATGAAATAGTAATAGGAAGAACAAATGAAGAAATACTTATGCACGATTATAAAATAAGAAACAAAGAACTCTTCAAAGTATATGCAAAAAACAGAGAAGAAAACATCGAATATGAAGTTCCATCATATATTGAATCCTGTAAAGGAAAACAATACACATATGAAGACGTATTCAGTGCCAAAGGAATGAGACCTTGAGAATAAAAAACATTTCAAGTGCTAAGTTTTCAAGATTAAAAAAATTACCAGTTCCAGCTAATGTATTTAATACCGAATCATCAATATTTGTTGTTGAAAGTAAAGATAAATGGAAAAAAGACAAAAAAGTATTCAAAAGACTATACATAACCGAAGGAGAAGTCTTCAGTAATAAACTATATACCATAAATGAAGAAATAGATAAAAGAGACATCATAGGTCTAAAAGAACTAATCTTACCAAAAGAACTAATCTCTGTAGGAGGAGATATAGTAGGCTTTTCAATGCCATATGTAAACGGAATTAATCTAAGAACAGCATTCTCATCATTTGAATTCTCAACCTCAGATAAAATAAAATTTCTAAAAGAAATCGGCTACATTCTAGAAAAAATGAAATACATTAGAAAATACAATAAAGACAAAGGCCTAGGAGGTTTTTACATAAATGATCTTCATGCTAGTAACTTTATTCTAAATCTAGATACAAAAACAATTAATGTAGTAGATATGGATAGTGCCAAAATAGGAAACAATCTAGCAATGCCCTCTAGATATTTAAACAACAAATCAAATATTAATCATATAAATAAATATAAAAAGTGTCCAAATAATGTCGGAGGACTATTCGAACCATCATATGACACAGAAATCTATTGCTATATCATGGTTATTTTCGAATATATCTTTGGAAGAGGTATGCAAAATCTTGATATGAAAGAGTTCTATTCATATTTACAGTATCTATGCGATATAAAAGTTCCAAAAGAACTAATAGATAAATTTGCTCTAATATATATGGAGCCCCATAACGAAAATCCCTGTCACTTACTAGAATCCCTAGAAGAATTTTATGGAAAAACATCCAAACAAGCTTTTTACCACGTTCGTGAGAAGAAAGGAATTAATTTTTAGTTTTTTGTTTCCAATATAAATTTTATATGTTAGAATATATTTATAATGAGGTGATACTTTTATGAAATTAAACACTAATAAAAGGGATATTCCCTTTAAAAATTATATAACACTTGGAATTATTATTATATGTACCTTACTTATTTCTATGTATGTATTCTCTTGGTATAGACAATATAGTAGTCACAAAATAAATAAACCAATAATTACAGAAGCATTAAGAGAAGTAGAATATGATAACCTAGATGACGTTCTTCAAGAAAGAGATATTCTCATCATGTATCTTTGTACAACAGATGAAGATATCTGTAGAAGTTTTGAAAAAAAATTCAAAGACTACGTAAAGAAAAACAATCTAACAGACGAAATTATTTATCTTAACCTTGGTTACTCAAGAGACGAAACAGATCTTTTAAACAAAGTTTACCTAAAATATAAAAGTGATAACCTAGTAAAAAAAGTATTCGGTTATCCAACACTACTAATCTTTAATCAAGGAAAAATAGTAGATGTTTTAAGCTCAAATAACAAAAACAAAGTAGACATAGAAGAAGTGAATGAATTCCTAGAGGGTTATGAATTATGATAAATATAGTTTTATTCGAACCAGAAATACCACAAAACACTGGTAATATAATGAGAAGCTGTGTCGCAACAGGAAGCAAACTTCATTTAATAAAACCACTAGGTTTCTCCCTAGACGAAAAAAGCATCAAAAGAAGTGGAGCCAATTATATAGATAAACTAGATTACAAAGTATATGAAAACTTCGATGAGTTTCAAAAAGAAAACAAAGGTTCTTACTATTATTTCACTAGATATGGAAAAAAAGCCCATAGCAACTTCGATTACAGTAACAAAGAAGAAAACATTTACCTAATATTCGGAAGAGAATCAACAGGTATAGATAAAAAAATACTAAAAGGAAACCTAGATAAATGTATTAGAATCCCTATGCTCAGTGACGTAAGAAGTCTTAATCTTTCCAACTGCGTTGCAATAGTCCTATATGAAGTACTTAGACAACAAGATTATAACAATTTACTTAAGTATGAACCCCATAAAGGAAAAAATTTTCTAGAAGACTTAGATCTATAAGTTTTCTTTTTTTTATGCTTGATTATAAAAAAAAAATAGTGTAAAATAATTTATAGAATAATACTAGGATAGTGATAATAATGAATAGATTTAGAAATGTTTTCAGTGTTTTTATTGTTATATTTGGACTTGTATTAATGTTTGTCGGAGTAAGCTATGCCATTCTAAGTGGTAACGTCTCATCAGGAAATGAACACATTATAAAAACAGGAAGCGTTTGGCTTAAACTAACCGAAGATTACGATAGCATTTCCAAAAAACTTTCCATTCAAGAAGATTCCGAAGGACTCCTGCAAGAAGACTATTACACATTTAATATCAGTAACATAGGAAGTAGTCCTGCACAGTTCAGCATAAGTCTTGTAAATGATGTCCCAGAAGACTATACAGGAAACGTACTTGATACAAAATACATAAAAGTAGGACTAGAAATAAATGGAAAAGAACACGGACCATTCACCCTAGAAAAAGTAAATAACATAATAGATAGTGATATCATATATAAAAAAGAACTAGTAAATTATAAACTAAGACTATGGTTAGATAAAAGTAAAGAAGAAGAAATAAATAACTTCGAAGATTATAAACTCTTCTTAAAACTTAAAGTAAATGCAGAACAAAGATCTAATAACTTAGATAACGGATCTTAAAATAATAAATATAACTTTCAATTTAAAAATCAATAAATCTTTTGAAACAGTATACTGAATCTTGATCAAAACTAAAAGTCATTTCAAGATCTGTATACTGTTTATTTTATAAGAAAACTCTTACTTAGTTATAAAAAGACAAGTAAAGTTACAAAAACTTAAATGGGTTAAAATAAAAAGATATAGAAATAAAACAAAGATATAAAGAAAACAACTATATCACAAGATGTTAATGGTAAATATTATGTATCACTTCTTATTTGAAAAGCTTTAGTATATAAAAAAAGCTTAATTCAAAGCCTCTTTATATACATTATCATTAAATTTATGTTGGGATACTTTAAGTTCTTTCAACTCATCATTATCTATTAATAAGAATATTTTTTCAAGTTTTTGAACACCAGTTTTGGTAATAGGATCATCCCAAGTAAGATCAAGATGTAACCATTTCTTATTAACCTTAACTAAGTTCCAAACATGATTAGTACTAGCAATTTTATAATTATCTATACCAAATTCATATAAGAATATAGCCATTGCATCAGCATATGCACTACAAAGACCAACATGATCAATTAAAATATCATTCGCTTTATTATAACTCTTATCAGGATTTTTCTTTCTTATTTTATCAGTAGCATATTTTCCATTATTTATAATATAATCGTGAATGACTTCAATTCTTTTCTTATCAGACATTTTTTTATTAATTTTTGATTTTATCACTTTATCAACTTTATCATTTAAAACCTTTATATCCTCATCAGAATAAACTTTTTTAATATCTAAGTCAACTTGACCATAATTATCATAAGAAGCATTAATAACTTCAAAGGAATTATAAGGATGAACAAAATTATTTATATCTGATAGAACTTCCTTATCACTAGTAATACTAACAACATCCGAAGTACAATTCTTATAATTTTCATCACAATAAAAAGTAAACTTATTCATACCACTATTGATAACCGTATAAAATATATTTAAAAGATGTTTCTTATCTTTTGCAACAAAATCATTAGTGTTTTGAACATAGTAATAATCCTTATCCTTATAATAATTATTTCTCGTAAGTTTTATATCATCTTTAACTTTTAATATATTCTCACGATAAAACATATAAATTTCATCTTTATAATTCGTTCCTATATAATAAAAACCACTTGCTATTAAAAAAGTAATAGCTAAAAATATAATCAATTTTTTCAAAATAATCACCATCTATATTCTAACAAAAAAAAATAAAGTAATCAATATTATTACTTTATATTATTAACAGCTTTTGCAAGCTTAGATTTCTCTCTGGCAGCTTTATTCTTATGAACTAAACCACTTTTAACAGCTTTATCAATTTTTTTGTTAGCAACATCTAAATTTTCTTTAGCAATCTTTGCATCACCTTGTTTAGAAGATAATTTAACCTTCTTAATAGCAGTTCTCATGCTAGCTATTTTATCTTTATTTCTTTCTTTTTTTACTAAATCTGTTTTTACTCTTTTTTTAGCACTTTTAATATTTGGCATCTTTTCACCTCACTTTTTTTAACACTTTAAATTTTAACAAAAAATAGATCAAAAATCAAATAAAATCGCTAATTTTCTTTATTTTTTTAGAAATAGTATGTTTTTTATACAAAGTAACATAATAAAAATGGTGATATTATGAGAGAAGTGGATTTATCAAAATACCAAGTAAGAACAGATTTAGTTGCAGATTTAATAAAAGAAGATTATGAATTTGAGACAAAAAAACAATATAAGAATATAACAATAAGTAATATAACTTTAACAAAAGAGATGGAAGAGGAACTTGAAAGAAAAGAAGGACTTTATACTACTATCTCTTATAATGATATAACTGATAAAACAAATTATAAAAATTTATTAGATGTCTTAACACAAGAACTAAAAAAAGTCATAGAAGAAACAGGTATAAAAGATGACTATTCATGTATGATAATAGGTTTAGGAAATGAAAAGAGTACTGCAGATGAACTAGGAGTAACAACTGCAAAAAAAGTAACAGTAACAAAGCATATTTACGATTTAGTTGGTACTTTAGAAGAACACTTTAGAGTAACAACGTGTTTAACCCCAGGTGTTATGGGACAAACTGGGATAGAAACAGTAGAAATTATATCTTCAGTAGTAAAACAAGTAAAACCAGATTTTATAATAGCAATAGATGCCTTAGCTAGTGATTCAATAGATAGATTATTAAAAACAATACAAATAACAAATACAGGCATCAATCCTGGAAGTGGAATAGGTAATAATAGAAAAGAAATTTCAAATGAAACACTAGGTATTCCAGTAATAGCAATAGGAGTTCCAACAGTAGTAGAAGCAAGTACAATTGTAAATGATACTCTTAATTTTATGAAGAAACATTTTAGTTATACAATAAAAAATAAAAATAATAGACAAAATAAATTAATTGAAACATCAAAAATTAATTATTTAAAAGATAATAATTATACACTTTCTAAAGAAGAAACTTCTTATTTTTTAGGAGCTTTAGGAAGTTTATCAAATAAAGAAAAAAAACTTTTAATAAACGATGTTTTAACTCCAATTGGATATAATTTAATAGTAACTCCCAAGGAAATAGATTTTATAGTAACAAAACTAACTGACTTACTAGGAGAAGCAATAAATAAAAGTATTCATAATATATCGACAAAAAAGGAATCATAAATAGAATATACTAAAGACGGTGATTTGTATATGAACAAAATAAAATACCTTTTTTGTCTTTTTTTAATGTTATTATCCTTTTTATACATAGGCAATCTTTTTAATAATATAAATATATTAGACTTTATATTAAGTGATAATAAAAAGAAAATAGTAATAGATACTTTAAGTTTAGGGACAATAAATAATAATATAGCCTTATCAAATATCGAAGAACCAAAAGAAAAAAATATTGTAAAGAAAGATTCTACTAAAACAACTAAACATTTAACAACAGATCCTATAATATATATCTATAATACTCATCAAACAGAAGAATATAAGACAAATACTTATAATATAACCCCAACGGTAGAGACAGTAAGTAGTATTTTGAAAGAAGAGTTAAAAGATTTAGGGATCTCTTCGCTAGTAGAACAAAGATCAATAACAAAAGAAGTAAATAAAAGAGGACTTGATTATACAGGGACATATGAAGTAAGTTTTGAATACCTGAAAGAGATGCAAACAAAACATAAAACTCTAAAATACTATTTTGATATGCATAGGGATTCTGTTACTGGTACTCCTGCAAGGACAACAATAAATAATAAAAAATATGCAACTATGATGTTTTTGGTTGGAACAAAGAATAAAAACTATCAGAAGAATGTAAAAAATTTAAAATATATGGAAAATTATCTTAAAAAACATTATAAAGGTTTAGTAAGAGAAACCTATTATCAAAGTCATAGTGCTTTTAATCAGTTTCATGATGAGAATATGTTTTTAGTAGAATTAGGTGGTCCTGATAATACTTTAGAGGAAATCTATAATACTACAAAGGCCTTATCAGAGGCAATAAAATACTATGTGGAGGTAAAAAATGAAAAATAAAATATTTATAATTATATTAGCATCATTATTTATATTTTTTGTAATACTTTTAATAGCACAACAACAAGGATATTATAAAAATAGAAACGAAAAAGCAAAAATCCTAACAGAAGAACAAATTAAAAACTTTGAAACAGATATTAGTAATGGTAAAAAGATAGATATAAAAAAATATGTTTTATATGAAAATAAAAACTATTCAAATAAAATAAGCAAAAATGTATATAAAGCATCTTTAACATTAGAAACAGTGATAGATAAAACAATAAAATTAATTTTTTCAGGACTAGGCAAAGCTGTAAGTGATTAATACTTGAAAAAATAAGGCTCATATAGTATTATTTAAGTGGTGATAATAATGAAAAATAAGAAACTAATAGAAATATTAAGTATCACACTAATAATAATAGTATTAATAGGAATAGGATATCTTATTTATAATAGTTATCGAATAAAAAAAGAACAACATAAACAAGAAACAGTAATAGATAATTATTATAACGCAGAATATTTATTTAATAATAGTTATATAAAAGAACCATCAAAAGTAATAGACTTGAATAATGAAGAAAAAGACTTGTATATGAACATAGATAAATTTAATAATCTTTATATAAAGTATAAAGAAGAAAACAATGTATATGAAAAGCATATAAAAAGTCCAGCAAATGAAACATTAACAATGTATTATAATAATCTAAATGATGATATATATGAATTTTTAGCACTCACTAAAAAAGGAAATATATTTTATGTAAAAATTAATTTAAAAGATGATCAAGAATATGAATTTACTGAAGTATCATCAAATATAAAAGATATATACGTCCCAGCATATGATAAGAAATATGTTTATATAAACGAAGAAAAAGATATAAAAACAAACTTTATAATTCAAACAAAAGATAATAAATTAATGTATATATCAAAAAATGAGAACTATATTTTAAAAGATAATCTAAAAGAAAAAAAACCATATTTTGATTATATATGTGTAGACATGTCAAAACTTTGTAATAAAACAATAATGTATAAAACATTCAAGGATAATTTAATATATAATAATAAAATAATAACAAATGAAAAAGATCAAGAAATAATAGTAAAAAATATATTTGCTTCCATAGAACTAAAAGATGAATCTAAAGAAAAGTTACAGAGTATTACTATAAAGAAATTTAGAAAAAAAGATTTTATTTACACAATATACATAATAGATAAAAATGATTTAGCATATAAAGTAGAAATAACAAATAAGACAAAAATTCCAAAAGCACAGTTAATATCTCAAAAACTAGTAAAGGAATTAAAATATGAAAAAGAAGTAGAAATAGATATTATATATGATGATGGAACATATGAGATGGTAAAGGAGACTCAAAATAAAAAACTGTTATATTCAACTATCTATGACAAGGAAAAGAAACTTATTATGAAATAGGTTTCTTTTGTTGTTTTGTTTGTTTTGATTAAACTCTATTGACTTTTTTTAGGAAAAAGGTTATAATTTTCCTAGAAAAGGGAAATGATTGATATGAGTAATTATGATAAAATTTTAGACTATGCAAAAAAAAATAATGGTTATATTACTGCTAAAGAAGTAGATGATTCAGGTATTAATAGTACATTTTTAAGTAATTTGGTTAGTGATAAAAAACTAGAAAGGGTTGGGCCGGGCATTTATAAATTGCCTGAATATCCAATTGATAATTTTTATATCTTATCAAAAATTAGTAAAAATATGTGTTACTCTCATGCAACTGCTTTATATCTACACGATATGTCTGATAGAATTCCGTTAGTTTATGATGTTACTGTTCCGTATAATTATAGTGGTAATTTAATAAATAATAAAAATGTTGCATTAAGATATGTTAAAAATGATATTTTAAATCTTGGTATGATTGATGTTAAAACTATTAATGGTTTAAATGTTAAGTGCTATGATTTAGAGAGAACAATATGTGATATGATTAGAGATAAAAACTGTGTCGATAAGGAAATTTATTCTAAAGCATTAAAGGAGTATGCCAAAAGTAAAAATAAAAATATTTTGAATTTAGTAAAGTATGCTAAAAAGTTAAATATAGAGAATGAAGTTGTTGAAATAATGGAAGTGTTGTTATAGGTGAATTCTGATAAATTAAATAGTATAATCAAAAATAAGTCTAAAGGAAATAGTAATTTGGCACATCATTTTCATCAAATGTTTTTCTTTGAACATGTCTTAATGCGACTTGAGAAAAGTAAATATAGGGATAATATCATTTTAAAAGGTGGTGTTTTGTTATCATCTATTATAGGGGAAGATTTAAGGACTACTAAAGATATGGATGCCTCTTTAAAAAGTTTGCCATTAGATATAAATTCTATTATGAATATTTTTGATGAAATACTTTCTATACCTATTAATGATGGTGTTTATTTTAAAATAGAGGATATTAAAGATATAAGATTAGAGGATGAATATGGTGGATTTAGGATAAATGTAAGAGCTTCTTTTTATAGAATTAGAACTAATTTTTTTATCGAAATAACAACTGGAGATATTGTTACTCCAAGAGAGATAAGATATAAATATAATTCTATTTTTGAGAATAAAAAAATAAATATTATGGCTTATACTATAGAAACTGTTATTGCGGAAAAGTTTGAAAGTATTATTAGTAAAAACATTACTACGACTAGAGCAAAGGATTTTTATGATTTATATATGTTGATGAATAAGAACGAAAAGGATATAAGAAGCAAGAATTTGGCTCAAGCTATTGTAAATACTTTTTCTAAAAGAAATACTGAGTTTAGCATAAATAATTTTAGGGAGATAGTTGAAATCATGAAAAATAGTAATACTTTAAGAAGAATATATTTATCTTATCAAAAAAAATTGGAATATACTAAAAAAGTAGATATTGATAGTACTATAGAGACAATGAATAAAATTATAAGAATATTGAAGGTTGAATTGGTTTTAGTATAATAATTTAAATCATATGAATTATATTTATGATTAATAAAAGTTGATTATTTGTTTATTAATTTTTCATTATATATTTGTGGTTATATATCCTGTTACATATTTATTGTAAAAACTAAAAATTTCAAACTTCATATGGTTGTAGTTTTTCTAAAATAAAGTTATAATTATATAGACGAGGTGCATTATGGATAGTGGTGGATTAAATAATAGACAATTTGTTACAGTAGCAATAATCATAATCATATGTGGAATAGCAATAGTAGGGCATGACTATTTTTTAGCAAAAAAGGCTGGTGTATATGAAGATATGAGTATCTTATTATCGCAAGAACCAGAATATGTTGAAAATATTCCAAGTCAAAATAACACTAACCAAACTGGAGACACATCTGGAAGAGTTCCAAAGAAGAATATAAATTATAAATATATAGGAAGACTAAAAATACCAAAAATAAATTTTAATAGAGGATTTGTAAAGTATGGAACATCTGGTAATAATGTAGATCAGAATATAGCTATTTTAAAAGGTTCAACGTATCCAGATGATGCATATAGTAACTTTATAATAGCAGGTCATAATGGTTCAAGGTGGAATGCATTCTTCTCAAGATTAGATAATCTAAGGCTTGGAGATACTGCAACAGTAACTTATAAAGGAAGAGAGTATAACTATAAATTAGTAAAAACATATAAAGATAGACAGTATGATGGTGTAACATTGTATAGACACTCATCAAAAAAACAATTAACGTTAATAACATGTGCAAGACCAGACTATAGAACTTATTACTTAGTTTCAGTCTTTGAACTAACAGATGAAAAAAAGATATAAAAGGAGGAGATGAAAATGACAGATTTTTCAACAACACAAAGATTGCAAACAATATTTGATACAATTTTTTCATCATCATTTTTTATCTCACTTTCAGTAATATTAGTACTTACACTTGTAATGTTTATAGTAAATACAAAAATAAAAAGTAAAGCTCCAAGAATTATTTCTGTAATATCATATATATTATTAATGATTTTGGTTTTAGCAAGGTATGGAAACTACGTGTTATCAATAAATGATAGTATAGTAGAAAAGTTTTTTAAAGCAATGTATTTTCCAAATTTAGTAGTATACGTTGCAATGCTTATAATAACAATATTATTAATAATAATAAATTTTTTAACAACAAAATATAGTCAAATAACCAAGATATGTAATATTTTTTGTTTTAGCATTATTTGGTTTTTATTCGTTTTAGTACTTGATGTTGCTAAGAAAGAAAGTATCAATATTTATGAAATAGAAGAAATATATAACAATAGTACTTTGATGATTTTACTTCAAGCAAGTATGGCAATTTTTTGTATTTGGCTTGGACTTTTAATAACAAACTTTGTAATAAGAAAATTATCAGATAAATTAGACGAAGGGCAAAGAAAGAATCAACTAAAAAACAGCAATCTACAAATGAACGATTATACAAATTATTATAATGGACAACAAAATACTTATAATGATAACAATAACTATAACAGTAACAATCAATATAATCAGTATTCAAATGCTAATCAAAACTATAATAATTTCAATCAAGGTAATTATAATAATAGTTATGTAGATTATAATAGTTTTGATGGAAACAATTATAATAATAGTTATATGCATTATGATAGTTTTAATCAAAATAACTATAACAATGATTATAATTCGAATAATTATGACAGTTATAATAATGTACAAAACAGTTTTAATAACGAGTACAATAACTATAATTATAACAATGAATATAATAACAATTATGGTTATAATAGTGAATATAACTATAATAATCAAAATGTTGTTCAAAAACATAAAGAAAAAAAACAGGAAGATGAAATAAGAGAACTAAGCGATGAAGAATTTTGGAATGTTTATAGACACAATCCTGATCAAAATCAAAATAATAATACCACTAATAACTCTAATAATTACTGGTGATCCTGTAAAATAGTTTACAGGTTTTCTTTTGTTTTGATGTATGTTTTGTTATAATGATAATATGATAGGAGGAAATAGAAATGGCTTTTAAGAATAAAATACTAAAAGATAATACACCAGATTTAAAAGTAGTAAATAATATTAAAGCATTAGGAATAGATATGATAAATGATGCTGCATCAGGTCATCCTGGAATAGTTTTGGGAGCAGCCCCTATTATGTATAGGTTATATAGCAAGCATTTAATATTTAATCCAGAAAATCCAAATTGGATAAATAGGGATAGATTTGTAATGTCATGTGGTCACGGATCTGCTTTGTTATATGCTACATTATTTATGAGTGGTTTTGATTTAACAATTCAAGATTTGAAAAATTTTAGGAAATACGGTTCAAAAACACCTGGTCATCCAGAAGTAGGGCAAACCCCAGGGGTAGATGCTTCAACTGGCCCACTTGGACAAGGTCTTGGAGTAGCAGTTGGAATGGCTATTGGAGAGGCATATTTAAATCAAAAGTTTAAAAACTTAAAAAGCAGTTTGATAAATCATTATACTTATGCACTAGTCAGCGATGGGGATTTAATGGAGGGTATATCATATGAGGCTTCTTCTCTTGCAGGTTCTTTAGGCTTAGGAAAGTTAATTGTGTTATATGATTCAAATGGTATAAGTCTAGATGGAAAAACTGATGGAGTATTTGATGAAGATATTTTAGAAAGATTCAAGTCAATGGGATGGGATACACATCTTCTAGAAGATCCTTATAACTTTGAAGAATTTGATTCACTTATAGAAAAGAGTAAGAGTGAAACAACAAAACCATCGTTAATTCAAATAAAAACAGTATTAGGAAAGGACTCAAAACATCAAAATACAAACCAAGTGCATGGGAAACCTCTATCAAAAGATGATATAAAACATATAAAGAAAAAGCTAGGCATAAGAGACGTTTCATATACAGTTTTATCTGATGCTTGTAATTATATGAAGTCTTCTATAGATGAGAGAATAAAGCCAGAAATTAAGAAATGGCAAAAGACTTATGAAAGATTACAAACAAAGCTAGACAAGAGTCTCTTGAAGGACTTTGAAAGAATTAACAATCATGATCTGGATATAGATATTAAAAAGAGTATTTTTAAACTTAATCCAGAAAAATCATATTCTGGAAGAGATCTTGCTGGTCATATAATAAATAAATTAAAAACAAAAGATATAATGTGTTTAACTACTGATACGGGTACTTCAACGAAAGCTATGTTTAAGGAAAAAGAGCATTTTACAAGAAAAAATAGAGCTTTAAAAAATATATCATGTGGTGTAAGAGAATTAGGAACATCTGCTATTGCGAATGGTTTATCTTTAATGGGAATAAGAACAATAACATCAACTTTTTTATCATTTTCTAATTATATGATACCTAGTATAAGAATGGCTAGTTTAATGAATTTAAATAATATATATATATTTACACACGATAGTGTTCTAGTAGGAGAAGACGGTCCAACACATCAACCAATAGAGCAAATAGATATGCTAAGATTAATACCAAATGTAACAGTTTTTAGACCTTGTGATAGAAATGAAATAATAGGATGTTTAGGTAGTGCATTAAAAAGAAAAGGTCCAACTGTAATTGCTTTAAGTAAGGATATATTACCAACTTGCAAATATACTAATATAAATAAGACAAAAGATGGAGGATATATTTTAAAAGATAAAGAAGAAGCAAATGAACAAGTTTCAATAATAGCAAGTGGTTCAGAAGTTCAGCTTGCACTTGATGTATCTAGTTCACTTGAAAAACATATGATTACTTCTAGGGTAATAAGTATGCCTTCTTTAGAAGAATTTGAAAAACTAAAAAAAGAAGAACAAGAAAAAATACTACTAAAAGATAATCTAAAAGTAGTAATTGAATTATCATCATGTAGTAAATATTATAAATATGTAACAGATAAAGATTTAGTATTTAATGTAAACAACTATATGAAAAGTGGAAATAAGTATTCAATAATACATAGATTATCTTATGATGTTGATAGTATCACAAAGGAAATACTAGAAAATCTTAAGCAAAGAATGTAGGAGAGTTATCTCCTTTTTCTTTTGAACTTAAATCACTTTTTATATTTGCATTATTAGTAGTATTGTTTGATGATTTATCTGAAGAATTGATTTCTTTAACTACACGGAACATAGTTCTAGCATTATTCCAAATAGGCTTAACTTGATAAAAGACTGGGATTGCTTGATTGATAACTCCAAGTGTTTTGCTAGCACCATTAAGTATTCCAGAAAAGGTAATTTTAGAGGCACCACTTGTTGCAGCACTTGCTGCTCCAACACTAGCAGCTTTAGAACCCAATAAAGAACTAAATCTTGGTAAAGGTGCAGGACTCATTCTAACTGGATTTATGGGGAATGAGCTAGGAACAGATCTCATAAAAGAGGGATTTGGATTAAAATAGGTATAATTATTATTCATAGTTTAACCTCCTAATATAATCTATGTATTAAACACAGAAAATGCGACAAATAATAAAAATTTTATGCTTCATAAGTTGACTATATTAAGTAAGTAAGGTAAAATTAATATGAAAATAGACGGAGGTGTAACATGAATAATCAGAACCAAAATAATATCCCAAATCAAAATGTAAATAACATGCAAAATCAGAATAACAATCAACCAAATAGTAATAGGCAACCTGAGGAAAAAGTATTAACCCAAACCAAAGAAGGTTTAAAAGCTGATACACTTAAGAGTAAAAAAGTAAAATATAAATATAGAGTAGAAAACCAAAAGGGAAAAAAGTTTTATGGTTATTTAGATGCTTATAATCAAGCCGAAGTAATAGCATATCTTGAAAATGAAGGATATAAAATAATTAAAATAGAAGCTCAAAATTCGATATTAGATATAAATATAGGCAGTAATAAATTAAACTATTCAGAGTTAGCATTTTTATTGACGCAACTTTCAACATATTTAAAAGCTGGTATACCTTTGATTGATTCAGTAAGAATTTTAGAAAAACAATCTGTAAAAAAAGAAAAGAAAAGAATATATTCAAATATAATATATGAATTATCTAAGGGTGAAAGTTTTTCTAGTGCTTTAGCATCACAAGGAAATGTATTTCCTCCACTTTTAATTAATATGGTAAGAACGGCAGAGCTTACTGGAGACTTACCAGAAATTCTAGATGATATGAGAGACTATTATGAGTCAATAGATAAAACAAGAAAAGCTGCAATTAGTTCTATGATTTATCCATCCATATTATTTGTATTTGCAATATGTGTACTTGTTTTTATCCTAGCATACGTAATTCCATCTTTTGTGTCATTATTTAATCAACAAAATATAGCTCTTCCATTAATAACTAGAGTTGTTTTAGCAGCTAGTGGTTTCTTAACAGGGCATAAGTTTATTATAATTGGAGTGTTACTTGGTCTTGTGATAGGATATATCTTATTATATAAATATGTAAAAGGTTTTAGAAAAACAATGCAAACAATAGCGATGAAATTGCCTGGGTTTGGTAAAATAATAATTTATAGAGAAGTTGCAATGTTTACAAAGACATTTGCATCATTATTAAATCATAATGTATTTATAACAGATTCAATGACGATACTTAGTTCAGTATCAAATAATGAAGTATTTAAAGATATAATAAATGAATCATTAGAATACTTGGCAAAAGGTGCGAAGATAAGTGATGCATTTGAAGATAAATGGGCATTTCCAGTAGTAGCATATGAAATGTTAGTAACAGGAGAAAATACAGGAAGGCTCCCAATGATGATGAGTTATGTTGCTGATTATTATCAAAACCTACATGCAACTTTAGTAAAGAGAATAAATACATTTATAGAACCATTACTAATAATATTTATAGCAATAATAGTAGGAATAATAGTAGTATCAGTAGTTATACCAATGTTTGGTATGTATGACGCTGTATTATAGGAATTAACATGGAAATAAACACAATAAATATAATTTACTTAATACTATTTTTTATACTTGGTCTTGTTTTAGGGTCATTTTATAATGTTGTAGGACTAAGACTCTGTAAGGGAGAAAGTTTAATATATCCCCCTAGTCATTGTACTAAATGTAATCATAAACTCAAGTTTTACGAACTTGTTCCTGTTTTTTCTTATATATTCTTAAAAGGAAGATGTAAAAATTGTAAAGAAAAAATAAATATTATGTACCCAGTTATAGAATTCTTAACAGGGATACTTTTCGCATTAAGTTATTATGTATATGGACTTAGTCCAAGTTTAGTGTATTCTTTATTATTATCATCTTTATTTATAATAATAACTGTAACAGATTTAAACTATTATATAATACCAGATAGCATTTTAATCTTTTTTGGATTATTAATCTTTATTTATAACATAATAACAAAAGGGATACTTGATGCTTGTACATATGTAGTGTATGGTTTAATAATGTTTTTATTTATGTATGGTTTAATGAAACTAGGAAACCTTTTATTTAAAGAAGAGAGCTTAGGTGGCGGAGATATAAAGTTAATGGCTGTACTAGGTATGACAGTTAAACCTTTAGTATCAGTTTTATCTTTATCACTAGGAGCCTTTCTAGCACTTCCAGGTTCAATATATTTACTCTTAAAAAAGAAAGATAAGATAATACCATTTGGCCCATTCATAGTAGGAGCATTTATAATAGTAATGTTAATGGGAATAGATACGCAGGATATAATAAATTATTTAACAAATAAATAGTACTTGAAAAAGTATTATTTTTATTATAAAATTTTATTTGTAAAATAGTGAGGATGATCATATGAAGAGTGTTAATATAAATAAAAACAGAAAAACAACAATAATAGTTTTGTTATTAGTGTTACTTTCTTTAGCAGGTTCTATTTCCTATTCCCTATGGAACTATTCCTTTAAAGGAAAAGAAAATAAAATAACAACCGGAGACGTTTCAATAAAGTTTTTAGAAAGTAATACCAATGTAATAAGTCTAAAAAATGCCCTTCCAGAAGATGATACTACAGGTAAAACTAATAGTTCATATGATTTTATTGTTACTACTAAAGCAAATTATAATATTAATTTAAAATATGATTTAAGTATAGAAAAGTTAAGTACAGACACAGGATACACAAGTTTAAATAATAATCAAATAAAAATTTATTTAACAGATTCTAGTAATAATGTTTTACTAGGACCAACTCTAATAAGTGATTTAAGTAATAATCTATTATATACAAAAACAAATACTCATAGTAGTACTAAAACTGAAATAAATGATAAGTATAAACTAAGAGTATGGATAGATAAAGATGTAGATGTAAGTAGTTGGACTAAGGATACAAAGAATCAATATAAATTTAAGATAGGTATAAAGAGTGAAGAAGCAAACTCTCTAAACGGAGTAGATACTTTAATAAAAAAAGAAGGATCAGATGGCCTAGAAAAAATAGTTCATAGTGCAGATAGTAGCCTCCAAATAGGAGCAACTGAAGATATAACAGAATATAGATTTAGAGGAGCAAATCCCAATAACTATGCAATATTTAATAATGAATCCTGGAGAATAATAGGAATTTTTCCAACAGAAGGATCAGATGGTTCTATAAAAAATAGAATTAAGCTTATTAAAAGCGAAAGTCTAGGAAGTACTTCTTGGAATAACAGTAATGGTCTTACAAATATTTCTAGTAGTAATAGTGATTCTGGTGTTAGGTTTTTAGGAAGCGTGCCAGGGAAAGGTGATGGTTGTAGTGGAGACTCTAATAATTGGAGCACTTCTAATTTAAAAGAATATTTTGATTCTACTTATTATAACTCTATTTCTAACAATAGTATTATTGATAACGTTAAGTATTATTTAGGAGGTTTTACTATTGTTCATAATACTAAAAGTGATTGGTATAATTATGAAAGAAGTTCTTTGAATGATTATTATCATTCTTCTGACTCTAAAAATGTATATGGATATATTGCTTTAATGTATTTAAGTGATTATGGTTATGCTGCCTCAGATAGTTGTTCTGCAAATCTTGGAAATTATAATTCTAATTCATGCAAGAATAATAACTGGTTATTTTTAGGAAGTAAAGAGTACACTTTAAGTCATTCCTATAATACCGGAACTGTTACATCTATTGATAGTGATGGTTCTGCCACTGTGGGTACTTGTACTAGTGAAAAGTACCCAGTAAGACCTGTACTTTACTTAAAACCAAATGTCAAAATAAGTGGAACAGGTACAACCTCTGATCCATATAAGTTTGCTATTTAAAATTTATACTTAAGAAAAAATCAATTCTTGATAAAAGTTTTGGTTTTTCTTTTTTTTTCGACATTTTCCTTCTTCTTCTTATTTTATACTTGTTTTGGTGATAATAATGAAATATAAATTTTTAGTACCCATTGCATTATCTATTGTAATAGGACTATTCTTTGGAAAAGTATTTTTCGACAATTACAAAGGTTCTTCTTTAACAGTTTTTGATGAAAAAGATAAGGTTTATATGTTACAAGCCGGAGTCTATTCCTCAATTGATAAGATGTCAGCAAGCTTTAAAAACTATAAAAAGTTCTTATATATCGAATCAGCAGACGGTTATCATCTCTATTTAGGAGTCACAAAAAGTAAAGAAATTGCCTCTAAAATTAAGGAATATTATGAAAAGAAGGGCTATAGTATATATGTAAAGGAAACAATTCTAGACAATAATCAGTTTTTATCAGTACTTGGAGAATATGACAAAATAATTAATATTACATCTTTAGATGACATCCCTGAAGTCGAAAAAATTGTTATTTCTAATTATAAGGAGATGGTTTTAAAAAATGAAGCTTAAAGAAATACCGAATAGTGAAAGACCTAGAGAAAAACTTCTTAGGTATGGAAAAGAAAACTTATCAGATAGTGAACTCCTTGCCCTTATCCTAAAAACAGGATCACGTGGTGAAAACGTATGTGATCTTAGCATTAACTTACTAAAACAAATCGGAGGCTTATCTAACATAAAAGATATCAGTATGGAATCTTTAATAAGCATAAAAGGTATAGGAACAACTAAAGCAATAGAACTCCTTGCCCTTACAGAACTAGCAAAAAGAATTTATTACAAAAAAGAAAATCTTATCAAAGAAAAATACAACAAACCCAAAATTATCTATGAAAAAAACAAATATCTATTTGACAACCTAAAACAAGAACACTTTTATTGCTTATATCTAAATACAAAAAAAGAACTTATAGAAAGGAAATTATTATTTATGGGTACTATTAATAAAAGCGTAGTTCATCCTCGTGAAATATTTAAAGAAGCTTATAGACTATCAGCATCTAGTATTATATGTATGCACAACCATCCAGGAGGAAGCCTATATCCAAGTGAAGAAGACATTAGATTAACAAACTCATTAGTCAAAATAGGGCAAATAAACGGAATCCCTGTCGTAGATCACTTAATTTTTACTGACGAAGGTTACTATAGCTTCTATGAAAGTAGTAAAAATAGAGTATGAAAAAACTTCATTGGTATTATAAGTTCTTAATAGTTTTTATCCTATTTTTTAGTATGTTTTTCCTCATAAATAAAAATATGTCTAAAATTGTTAATTCTAGTCCTTATAAAAGCTTTATAAGTTACATAAGTATTCCCTTTAATTTCATTGACAAATATAATATATTTAAATATAAATCTGTACTAGAAGAAAACGATTACCTTCGAAAAAAAGTTCTAATAACTAATGTTGATATGGATATGTATAATAACCTGCAAGAAGAAGTAATGCGGCTAAAAGATAGCCTTTCCTTAAAAGACACCTATACAAACACAAACCAAGTTCTCTCAAAAGTAATTATTCGTAACAAAATGTACTTTTATAGCACTTTGACTATCAACAAAGGAACAACATCAGGTATAAAAAAAGATTCCCTAGTAGTTACCTCATCTGGACTAATAGGAAGAATCTCTTCTGTAAACAAAAACACAAGCACAGTAAAACTAATAACTAGTAATTCTCAAGATAACAAAATATCAGTCATGATAAAAAACAATAATAAAACTTATATTGGCAACATAATAGGATACAACGCACCATATATAAAAGCAGAACTATCATCATCTTATGAAGGAATAAAAGAAGGAAATAAAGTATATACATCAGGACTAGGTAACACCTACAGAAACATCTATGTTGGAGAAATAACAAAACTAGAAAAAGATAGTTATGACGCCAGATATATCATATACATAAAACCAAAACAAGACATGAATGATATAACCTACGTCCTAGTACTAGGAGACAAACAATGATCTACACACTTATATCATTCTTTTTAGACACATTACTAAGCCTTTCCATAGATAGTGCTTATCAAAATATCAATATCTTCTTTCCCCTTATCTTTGTAAGCAGTATCCCTATATCATACGTCCTAATAAAAAGCAAGAAACTATTCTTCACAACATATATCATATTTGGTATATTACTTGATCTCCTCTATAGTGATATTATCTTTATCAACCTATACTACTACCTATTAACAGGACTATTCTGTTATATTTTCTATTCAAACCACAAAACAACTTATCTTAACATAACACTAATAAGTATCTTATCCTTTATCCTATACGATATTTATATCTTTCTAATACTTATTCTTATAGGCTATTCAAATTTTAACATATCTTCACTTTTCTATAAGATAAACCATTCTTTAATACTAAATATAAGTTACATAATTATATCCATTTTAATCCTAAAAAGTCGAATATTAGTATGTAAAAACTGTTTTAAGAAATAATATTTCCTCATATGATATTCTAGGTGATCATATGGAATATAAATGTATCTCAAAACTCTCTTCTAAAAACAAAAAAAGAAAAGAAAAAAAACCATTCAGTAAATTCATCATAAGAGTATTCATATGTATTTTACTAGTACTTCTATTTTTAATATTCTTAAAATATGATAAAAACAACAAACAAATAGTATATAAGTACTTATATGAAAACAATATCAGCTTCGCTTCCCTAAATAAATGGTACCAAGAACACTTCGGCGACATAACCCCATTCCAAAAAGTAGTAAAAGATAAAACAAAACTAGTCTTTAACGAAAACCTAGTCTATGACGATGCATCAATATACAAAGATGGAGTAAAACTAAACGTCGATGAAAACTACCTAGTCCCCATACTAGAAAGTGGAATAGTAGTCTTCATAGGAAACAAAGATAATTACGGAAAAACAGTCATCATAGAACAAGTAGATGGTGTTAACGTCTGGTACGGAAATATCGATAATATCAACGTTAGCTTATATGATTACGTTACAAAGGGTGAACTCTTAGCAGAAGCAAACAAAAGCTTTTACATGGTATTCGAAAAAAACGGAAAGTTTCTAAAATATCAAGACTATCTTAAATAAAATATACGTTCATCCCTTTACTTATATACTTATATTCATTTCACTAATTACAGGTATGTTAAAAGAATTCCTAATGGTCTTTTTTATTATAATATTCCATGAACTAGGGCACCTCCTAATGGCAAAATACTTTAAATGGAACTTCGATAAAATATGCATATATCCCTTCGGAGGATGCACTAAGTTTGATGAAAAAATAAATAGACCCCTACACGAAGAATTCCTAATCCTCATAAATGGACCACTATTCCAAATAATCCTTTTCTTCATAGTAACCATCCTACTTGACCAAGGACTTATAACCTATAGAAACTATGTCATTTTTAATAACTATTCCTTAACACTCCTAGTATTCAATCTTCTTCCAATATATCCCCTAGACGGAGGAAGAATATTAAACATTATTATGAATTACTTCCTACCATTCAAAAAAGGAAACCTATACATTATATTTATCTCTTCACTAACATTAATTATAATCCTATTCTGTTATAAAAACTTAAACTTTCTCCTAATGAGTTTGCTATTGTTTTTTGAAATATTCCTATACTTTAAAAGACAAAACTTTCTCTATAACAAAATGCTTCTAGAAAGATATATGTATTCCTTTCCATTTAAAAAATTCAAAGTAGTAAAAAACAAAGACTCACTTTACAAAGATAGAAATCACGTAATTTACTATGAAAACAAATACATAACAGAAAAAGAATATCTAAAAAAAAGGTTCAGGTGATAAAATGAGAAAATTCATTATACTAGTTTTTATCTGTATGCTAGGATTCATATGTTTTAATCTATCAAACAAAGAAGAAGAAAAAAAAGAACCAGAAAAAAGTCCTTACGAAGAAAAAGGAGTTTTTATTTCTTACATTGACTATGCTAGCCTAAAAGGAAAAACAAAAGAAGAACAAGAAAAACAAATAACAGAAATGGTTAATAATATTAGTTACTTCGGCCTAAACAGTATCATTCTCCAAGTTAGTCCCTTTAATGATGCAATATATCCATCAAAAATATACCAGTCTTCCCACGTAGTCTCAAATAAAGAAGGAGACAAGCTTCCACTAGACATCCTCGGATACTTTATTGAATGCTCAAAAAAGAAAGATATTAGTATTTACGCATGGTTTAATCCATTTAGAATAAGAAACGATAATAACACCGGAGATATAAGTAAAAACACTTACTATTACAAATGGTTTAACACAGACAATATCCAAATAACAGATAAAGGTATATATCTTAACCCAGCATCCAAAGAAGTACTTTCATATATAGGAGAAGGACTTAAAGAGATAGCAAGTAACTATGATTTAAAAGGAATCTTATTTGATGATTATTACTATCCAAATGACACAATAGATCTAAATACCTATGAAAACACAGACAAATCCCTATCACTAAAAAAGTACAGAATAAACAACATAAACAAACTAATAGAAACATCATATAATTCCATAAAAAGCATAAACAAAAACATAAAATTCGGACTAAGTCCCTCAGGAAATATAGAAAACAACCTAGATAAAGAATATCTAGACGTAGAACAAATCCTAAAAACAAATAAAATCGACTTCATAATGCCCCAGCTATATTACGGTTTTAAAAACAAAAATAAGCCTTACCTAAACACCTTAAAAACATGGTCCAGTATAAACACCTTAAACAAAGACTTTTACGTAGCACTTTCAATATATAAATCAGGAAAAACAGATAAATACGCCTTAACCGGAGAAAACGAATGGATAGAAAACACAGACATAATAAAAAAACAAATTATATCATCAAGAAATATATCAAACTACAAAGGATTTTATATCTATAGATACGAATACTTATTTAATATCCATAGCAATAACACCCTAAATGAAGAAGTTAACAATGTCAGAAATTTAATTGTTAAATGATATTTACATCTAATATGTTTTTTTGATATACTACTTATATAATAGGAGAGTGAATTATGAAAAAAAATATATTATTTGTAATAGGAATCTTTCTTTGTATGTTCTTTTTAACCTCAGTAAATGCAAGTGAAAATAAAGTTGCACTTTCTCTATCTTGTCCAAAAGAAGTAGAACCATTAAATGAAAATATAATATGCAAAATAAACGCCAAAATAACCGATGGACCAATCACCCTAAGTTCAGTTAAAGTCTATTATGATAAACCATTAATATATGGAAAACCAACTTTAAAAGATGGAAATACATTTGGAAACGGAAATAGAGAAATAGGAACAATAAGATTAAAATCATCATCTGCAAGTGGAACAGCATCAGTAAATCTTATCTTTAACGTAAAATATGGAGATGGAAGTTTTAATGCAGAAACCGCAAATGCAAATATAAAAGTAGTCAGTAAAGTAAATACATTAAAACTTATCAAAGTAGATGGAAAAGCAGTATCAGGCTTTAATAAAGATACTACAAGCTATAAAATGAACATAAACAGAGAAAAAGTTTATATCACCGCAGTTAAACAAGATGGAAGAGAAAAAGTAACAGGAACCGGAGAAAAAAACTTAAAATGTGGATCAAACAAAATACAAGTAACAGCAACATCTGAAGCAGGTAACAGTAAAAAATACACATTAAATATAAACAGAACCTGTAGTAGCAATACTTCCCTAAAAGGAATAGCCTTATCAAGTGGAACATTGTCCCCAGAATTTAAAGAAAATATTTACGAATATAGTGTAAATCTAGGTAAAGACGACAAAACAATAAGTATCAACGGAATAAAAAGCGAAGCAAGTCAAAAAATAAGCGGAGAAGTCACAAACAAAGAAATAGGTTATGGAAAAACAATAATTCCACTTACTGTAACAAGTCAAAACGGAAAAAAAACAACATATAAAATAACTATCAATAAAGACGATACCAGAAGCGATAGCACTCAGCTTTCATCAATCTCTCTAAGCAGTGGTAACATAAACTTCTCACAAGACAAATACACATATGAAACAAAAGTTCTGTATGACATAACAAAAATAGATATAACAGCAACCCCAAAAGATCAAAATTCAAAAGTATCTATTAAAGGGAATGACAATCTAAAAGTCGGAGAAAACATAGTAACAATAACAGTTACCTCAGAAAAAGGAAAAAAACAAGATTATAAAATAACCGTAACAAGATTAAAAGAAGGAGAAACCCTAGGAGATAACCCCAATATAAAAAACATTACCGTAAACGGATATGACCTTCCATTCAAATACGATAGAAGTGATTACAGACTTGCTATTAAAAACGAAGAACAACTAGACATAAAAGTAACCATGGACGATCCAACAGCAAGTTATACAATCACAGGAAACAAAAACCTAAAAGATGGAAGCATCATAAAAATAATAACAAAAACAAGTGATAATAAATCAAAAACATATACAATCGAAATAACAAAATCAAGTCAAGCAATCTATTATATAATTGCAATATCACTAGTACTTACAGTTATCCTAGTCCCAACACTAGTATATTTTAAATCAGTTAGAAAGAAAAAAGAAAACGTAAACATAAATGGTTATAAAATAGATAATAAAGATAATAGTCATAACATAAACAAAAACATAATTATAAACAGAAAACCAGTTCAAAAAAATGATCAAGTCATTCCAAACATAATAAAAGAACAACCAAAACCAAAAAAAGAAACACCTTCAAACCAACAAGAAGACTTTGATGCAGGACTTCAAGATTATAATCCAAGTAGCAATAAATGCCCTTATTGCAACCGAGAACTTATGGGAAACCCAGTACAATGTCCTTACTGCAAAAGAAAACTTAATAGAAAATAATATAAATAAAAATAGTAATAAGACACTTCTAATCTATTACTATTTTTTTATTTCTCAAAAATTCTACTGATTTAACTAGCTCATCCTTTTCCTTTACCTCAATAACAGCATATACCCCAAGTTTTCTAATTAATTTCATCTTTTTAAAAGCATCCAAAAAGCCACTTCCTAAAGCAATATGATCACTTTTTCCATCAAAATCATGAATATGAACATGTTTTATTTTCTTACTATTATAATCTAAGAAAAACTCCTCAGCACCACTATTATTTTTTAAATCATGACCCATATCAAGTGTAAAAAAAAGTCTTTCAAAACTTCCAACTATCATAAAACCTTCTTTTAAATAATTTGGTAGTTTTAAATTTTCAAACATAATCTCAACATCAAATTTTTTAGCCAAACCATTCAAGAAAACACACGATTCATATAACGATCTCTTATATTTATCAAGATACTTCTCATATATAAAAATCTTTCTATCAGGAAGAGAAAAATGTATCCCAGGATCTAAATGTAAATTATACTTTCTTATATTTAATTTCGCTCCCTTTTGTATAACAGTCTCTATTTTTTTAAGATAAGCTCTTCTTAAATCATTATCAAGTTCTCCAACATCTAACTTTTCTGATAAGTGTACTGTAAATTCAATATTGTTCTCTAAAGATAGTTGCTTTAACTCATCATTTAACTTGCAATATGGTAAATCTAAATTAAGTTCAACAAAAGAAAGACCCAGTTCCTTAGCAAGTTTTACATTATCTAAAACAGTATTATATTCTATTAAAGTAGGCATTCCAAGTCTCATAATTATTCCTCCTTTATATAATTATATCACGTAAAGGTTTATATTTAACAATATATATGATATCATAAAATAAAAAGAAAAATAAAATATAAAAGGAGTTCTTATGGAAAAATTAATAGGTAAAAGATTAAAAAAAGGAGATTACATAGGAATAGTTTCTGTATCCGCACCAGAAGCTTATGAACAAAAAGAAAGATTTGAAAAAGGAATAAATTATTTAAAATCAAAAGGATATAATGTTATATTAAGTAGTCATGTGACTAAAAAAAGAGGTTATCTAACAGAAACTCCAAAAACTATGGCAAAAGATTTAATGGAGTTATTTGCAAATGAAAAAGTAAAATGTATCATATGTGCCGGAGGAGGCTCAAACTCAAATACACTTCTACAATATATTGATTTTAAGAAAATAAAAGATAACCCCAAAATATTTATAGGAGTAAGTAATCCAACAATACTTCTTAACGCTATTAATACTATGACAGGATTAATAACTTTTCATGGACCATCTATAGTATGGGATTTTGGAGAAGAAAATGGTCTATGTAAGTTTACAGATAACCACCTATGGTCAGAAATTTGTAACGGAAACAAAAAACATATTATAAAAGATGAAGATCATACCTGGATTTCCCTAAAAAAAGGAAAAGCAAGTGGCGAATTAGTAGGAGGTAATCTAATTTCAATCCAAACACTTTTAGGAACAAAATATGAACCAGATTGGAATGAAAAAATATTCTTTTTTGAAGACATAGGAAAGCAAATAGAAAGAATTGATCTAATGCTTACTCATTTCGAAGATGCTGGAGTATTCAATAAAATAAATGGAATGATTATAGGAAAATTAGTCTCTTGCAAACCAAATGATAAAGAAATATATAAAATGCTCTTAGAAAAATTTTCAAAGTATGATTTTCCAATCATCGCAGATGTACCTTTCGGACATACACAAGACAAATTAACACTTCCAATTGGATCTTATATTAGTTTTGATACAGCTGAACCAGAAATAATCAAAGTACAAGAACCTATAGTTGAATAAAACTATATATAAAATAAAAATTTCCTAATACTTAACTCTTTTTAAGAGAATTACAAGATTTTTATAGACAAAACATAATTTATATGTTATTATTGAAAGCGTTAAACGAAGCAATCCGCTGGGAATTTCTTAAGATTGTGGGTAAGAATAGGAGGAATAAAATGAACTTAGTTGATAAGGTATCTGCTAAACAACTAAAAAGTGATATTCCAGAATTTAGAGTCGGAGATACAGTCAGAGTAGATGTAAAAATCATCGAAGGTAAAAAAGAACGTATCCAAGCATTCGAAGGAATAGTCACAGCACGTAAAAGTGGTGGAGTAAATGAAACTTTTACTGTTAGAAAAGTATCTTATGGAGTTGGAGTAAACAGAATTTTCCCTGTGCATTCTCCAAAAATAGCAAACATTACTGTAATTAAAAAAGGAAAAGTAAGACGTGCTAAGTTAAACTTCTTAAAAGATCGTGTTGGCGTTTACAGAATTAAGGAAAGAGGAAATAAGGCAGCATAATAAGTTGCCTTATTTTTGTTAATATGAAAAAAGAAACAAAAAAAGAATTAATTATATATGGAAGTATAATATTAGCCATAATTTTAATTAGAACGTTTGTTATAACCCCAGTAAGAGTAAATGGAAGTAGTATGTATAGTACTTTAAAAGATGGAGAAATCATGATTCTAAATAAACTAGATTACAAATTACATGATATTGAAAGATTCGACATAGTAGTAATCAAAACAGATGAAAAAAAGATTATTAAAAGAGTAATTGGCCTTCCAGGAGAAACCCTAAAATACGAAGACAATACCCTTTATATAAATGACAAAAAAATAGATGAACCATATCTAAAAGACGCTACTGAAGATTTCAACATCACATCTTTAGGATACGATAAAATACCTGATGATTGCTATTTCGTACTAGGAGATAACAGAGATAATTCAAGCGATAGTAGAATCATAGGACCCGTAAAAAAAAGCCAAATAACAGGAAGTGCCTCACTAGTACTTTTCCCATTTAGTGAAGCTGGATATAGAAAATAAAAAAGTTAAGAATTAAATGTATAAACATATAGTTAAACATTAATCTTAACTTTTTTTATCCCATGAACCCTTTATATTTATTATACAGTTCTAACATTAAATAATAGTTATCATCACTTATTTTACCCTTTAATAATTTTATGTAATAAACCGGATCATCAAGTAAATTATTACAGTATTTTTTAATATGATTATATATTATCTCAACCTCTTCATTCGTCGCATCATAACCATTCTTATCTATAAAGTTATATATATCCTCTTTACTCATATTTTTTACATAACTTTTTATTATGCTCTTATTCATTTTACCACCTATAAAATTATATGTAATATTTTTCAAAAATGAAACAAAATAATAATATGAAAAAAATTAAAAAAAGAAAAACAAAAACTATTTATTTAAAACACGAATCAAGAAGAATGACTTTTGTACTCATCATAACCCTTGTTCTTTTTACATGCATTGTTCTTAGAATCCTATATCTTAATATTTATATGGGTAAATTCTATAACATGAAACTAAATAACACAAAAGACACCTATGTCTATGGAGAAAGCACCCCAAGAGGAAGAATCCTCGATAGAAATGGAAAAGTTTTAGTAGACAATAAATGGATCAAAGCCATATATTATAAAAAACCAAAAAATACCAGTAGCACCGATCTCGCAAAAACCGCTTATGATGTAAGCAAAATACTATCAATTGACTATAACAAACTCTCATCCAGAAACCTAAAAGAGTTTTATATAGTAACCCACGAAAAAGAAACCTCAGAACTTATCACAAAATCCGAGTACAAAGATCTAGAAAACAGAAAACTAACCCCAGACGATATATATGAACTAAAAATAAAAAGAATACCAAAATCCCTAATCAAATCCCTATCAAAAAAAGATAAAAAAGCCGCCTACATCTATTATCTTATGAACAAAGGCTATTCCTATGACGAAAAAATAATAAAAAACAAAAACGTAACAGACGAAGAATACGCTTATTTTCTAGTTAATAATAAATACAAAGGATTCTTCTCAAAACTAGAATGGGAAAGAACCTATCCATATAAAGACACCCTAGAAGTTATCCTAGGATCTGTATCAAACATACCAAAAGAAGATAGAGATTATTACTTAGAAAAAGGGTATGTCCTTACAGATAGAGTAGGAGTATCAGGTCTTGAAAAACAATATGAAGAACTCTTGCGTGGAGAAAAAGATTTATATAAACTAGATTCCAATAATGAAAGAATACTAGTAAAAAAAGGCCATAAAGGAACAGATATAAAACTATCTATAGACATAAAACTTCAACAAAAAATTGACAATATGTTAAAATACGAAATGATCAAAACAAAAAGAGAAGCCAATACTGAATACTTTAACAGAAGCTATGTCGTTATAAGCGATCCTAATACCGGAGAAATCCTATCCATATCAGGAAAGAAAATCACTTTAAAAAACGGTTCCTATAAAGTATATGATAATAGCGAAGGAGCATTTCTCTCAACTATAACACCAGGATCCGTTGTAAAAGGAGCAAGTATAATGGTAGGATATAATACAGATGTCCTAAAAATAGGAGAACACATGACTGATTCCTGCATAGGACTTTACAACCTACCAGAAAAATGTTCCTGGCGAACCCTTGGTTACATAAACGATATAGATGCCCTAGCTCTATCATCAAATGTTTATCAATATAAAATTGCCATGAGAGTAGGAGGTTTTAATTATGCCTATGGGAAACGTCTAAAAATAGACCCTAAAGCATTTGATATCTATCGAAACATGTTCTATAGATTCGGACTAGGTGTAAAAACAGGACTCGATTACCCCATAGAAGAAGACGGTTACAAAAGCAACAATCGTGCAGGAGATCTCCTAATTAACTTCGCAATAGGACAATACGACACCTATACAACATTACAACTATCTCAGTATATATCAACTCTTGCAAACGGTGGAACAAGATATAAAACAAGATTCCTAAAAGAAGTACTAGATGACAATGGAAAAACCCTATACAAAATAAAACCAACAGTTCTAAACACATTAGACGTAAAAAAAGCATATATAAACAGAGTAAGAAAAGGACTTCATGCAGTAACCACTTACGGAACAGGAGCATCTTATATGACAAGTGCTCCCAATCCATCAGGCAAAACAGGTACAAGTGAATCATTTATCGACTTAGACGGAGATGGCACTATTGACGCCCCAAGTATCTCAAATAACTTCGTAGGATATGCCCCATCAAAAAAACCAGTCATGTCCATAGCAGCCTCATTCCCAGATATCCAAAACCCAAAAACCAATTATAAAAGTGATGTTAATCAAAGAGTAGTATCCAAATCCACTAAAATTTTCTTCGATTTATATAAAAAAAATAATAAAAGATAAAGAAATATTAAAAAAACTTTTGCTTTTTCCAAAAAGTTTGGTATAATACTTATGGAAATGAGGAGGGATCAAAGTGGCAAAAGTAGGAAATAGACAATATAAAACTTTAACTTGTACAGTTTGTAAAGCTTACAGTTACCGTACTGATAAAAACGTAAAAAATACTCCAGAACGTTTAGAACTAAGTAAATACTGTCCTAAATGTAAAAAACATACAAGTTTCAAAGAAGAAAAATAGTAAGCAGGTGAATTTATGATAAATGTTAATGATTTTAAAAATGGAATGACTATCAAAGTTGAAGGAAATATTTATACTATTATAGAATTTCAACACGTAAAACCGGGTAAAGGTGCAGCATTCGTAAGAACAAAACTTAAAAATCTAAGAACAGGTTCTACAATAGAATATACTTTCAATTCAGGAGTAAAATGTGAAACAGCTAGAATAGAAAGAAAACCAATGCAATTCCTTTACGAAAGTGGAGATCTTTATACCTTTATGAATATGCAAGACTATTCTCAAGTTGAACTTTCTAAAGACGTTATCGGAGATGACGTTAAGTACTTAAAAGAAAACCAAGATTTAGATATTACCTTCTACGAAGGAGAAGTTCTAGGACTTTCTCTTCCAGATAAAATAGAACTTAAAGTTACCCAAACAGAACCTGGTGTAAAAGGAAATACCACTTCAAGTGCTCAAAAAGACGCAACACTTGAAACAGGGTATCAAATCAAAGTACCATTATTTATTAACGAAGGTGAATCTGTTATAGTTTCTACTAAAGATGGTAAATACGTATCAAGAGCATAAGCTCTTTTTTTCATATATTTTTATATTTATCATATAGTTTACTGGGAGGAATTCATATGATAAATAAACAAGGATTATGGTTTTTAACTTTATTTACCTTAATATTAGTACTAGGAGTCTATTACGTTACAATGCCTAACGAAATGTTTAAAAGCTTTGACGCATCATCAATAAAAGAAAATGATAATAACGATAATACTAGTAAAAATAGTGAAACCAATAAAGAAAAGAAAACATCAAGCGTAAGTAGTGATAATACAAGTTATATAGAAACATTAAAAATAGAACTAGATACCGAAAGGGCAGAAATACTAAACACCCTAGAAGACATACTAAACGATAAAAGCAAGAATTCTTCTGAGAAGAATAAAGCTTATGAACAAATGAAAGAAATAAATAACCTAAAAGCAAGTGAAGACATGCTTTCAAAAAAAATAAGTAATGAATATAAACTAAACTCTTATATAAAACAAGAAGATAATACAATCGAAGTGGTCATAGATAGTAAAAAACACGACGTAAAACTCGCTAATAAAATAATGAGAACCATTCAAAATGAATTCTCTGATCCAATGAGTATATCCGTTAAATTCTCTTAAAATAGGCTAGTTCCCTCACACTATAGTTATATAGCTCATAAAATAATATGAAATATAAAACCACTCCAAAAGAAAGTAAAGTGAGGGAAAAATGAGAGAAAAATCAATACTTACTAAGAGAGAAAGAGAAGTATTCTTGTTACTTGTTCAAAACAAAACAACAAAGGATATTGCCTCAGATCTTAGTATAAGCGAAAAAACTGTCAGAAACCATATCTCCAATGTAATGCAAAAACTTGGTGTTAAAGGAAGGGCTTCCGCAGTAGTAGAACTTTTAAAATTAAATGAAATAAAGTTATAGACATGTTATAAAAAAACATGTCTTTTCATATTATATTTTAAGAGGGGTTATATGTTAAAGAAAAAAGCTTTTAATAGAATATTTTTTACCACTATTATCTTTTTTATCGTCTTTTCTATATATAGTCTAAAAGAAATAAATAACAACGATAAAAACTATAAAAAAGAATCAAACATAAAAGCAGAAACAATCTATACATTAAATAAAGATAATTACATATCAAAAACAAGTATCTACGTTAGTAAAATGCTATCCCTAGAAGATAAAATAAAATCTAAACTAGAAACAATGACAAAAGACAATAATAAAAACTCATTACTTCCTAGTTACTTTAAACCAATCTTACCTGCAAATACTAAAGTATTAGATGTAAAAAAAGAAGACTCTTTAATTAAAGTATACTTTTCAAAAGAACTCTTAAATATTAACAAAGAGCAATCAGAAAAAATGATAGAAGCTATTGTTTATACAATTACAGATGATAGTATCCTAGGAATAGAAATATATGCCGAAGGGAATATGCTTAAATACATACCTCATACTACGAAAGAACTTCCTACTATCTTAACTAAAAATATTGGTATTAACAAAAGTTATGAAATAGATAGAAATAGTGACATAAAAAAAGTTTTTATGACTTATTACACAAATAATGATAATTCATACCACGAAGTACCAGTTACAAAATATGTTAATGATAATAGAGAAAAACTAGAAATAATATTTGACAAGTTAAATGAAGATTTTTGTGGAGTTAATCTAATAAGCTTACTAGAAAACGTTAAGTTAATTAACTATAAAATAGAAAGTGACAAAATAGTTATTAATATCAATAAAGAAATAACTGAAGATGAAAAAAAACTTATCTTTGAAAGTATTTTTGCTAATTATAACGTTAAAAAGATAGAACTTTTAGTAAATGGAGAAAAAAAGTTTACAAAAACTACTTGAAATATAAATATATTTATTGTATAATCAAAGAGCATTGATTGATTAGTGCATAAGCGTCCTGGTAGCTCAGCAGGATAGAGCAATGGCCTTCTAAGCCATCGGTCAGGGGTTCGAATCCCTTCCAGGACGCCATAACCGGGAAGTGGCTCAACTTGGTAGAGCACTTGGTTTGGGACCAAGGGGTTGCAGGTTCAAATCCTGTCTTCCCGACCATTTATAAAATCTAAGAGCTCGTCAAGAGTTCTTTTTTAATTAAGGAGAGCTTATGAAAATAAGAAAAGTAGGCATTGCTGAACAAGATGATTGCATCCATGAGTTTGTACCACTAGGAATCACAGAGAAAAAAACATTCGGAGGTTTTTACAAAGAAAAAAAAGACGAAAAACAAGGAGAAATGTATAAATTATTCATATGTGAAAAATGTAGTAGAATAGTTTCAATAGATTTCCATATCGGAGACAATAAACCCCTAGAAGAATTTAAAAAAGCATATATAGTAAAAGAAAGAAAAAGATAAAGTGTAAAGTAAATATAAAATTTTATGCTTTATCTTTTTTCTTTTACTTATTTTTAGTACAATATACTGATAAAGGAGTGATATTATTAATAAATTAAGACACGTTGCAATTATAGTAGATGGAAACGGTAGATGGGCAAAAGAAAGAGGAAAAATAAGAAGTGAAGGGCATCTTGAGGGATCAAAAAATCTAGAAAAACTTATTTTTCACGTCGCAGATACAACAAATATAGAATATCTTAGTTTATATGTATTCTCAACAGAAAACTTTAAAAGAGATAAAAAAGAAGTTGATTACTTAATGAATCTATTCATTAAATGGTTCAAAAAAAGTAAAAAACTATACAAAAATAAAAACATAAAGATTCTATTCTCAGGAAGAAAAGAACCATTAAATGATAAAGTCTATAATGCAATGAAAGAACTAGAAAAAGATACCATCAATAACACAGGATTAGTAGTAAACTTCTGTCTTAACTACGGAGGAAGAGCAGAAATCATAGATGCTTGTAAAACCATCTCAAAAGAAGTAAAAGATAAATTAATTAATATTAATGATATTAACGAAGAATACTTTTCAAAAAAATTATATAACCCCTTACCAGACGTAGACTACTTAATTAGAACAAGCGGAGAACAAAGAATAAGTAATTTTCTCTTATGGGAACTTTCATATGCAGAATTCATATTCGTAAAAGACTATTTCCCAGATTTTAATTGTAATAAATTCGATGAAGTTATCTCTAATTATTACAAGAGAAATAGAAGATTCGGAGATGTAAAAGAAAAATAAATAAAAAATATTATTCAATTTACACTTTTAAAAGTTCATATTTTGTGATATGATTTTACTAGGATATTGCAATTTCACTATTTTTGTGATATAATATGGGCAATTTTAAGTGAGGTGTTAAAAATGGGTGAAGATTTAAAAGAAATTTTAGATAACCAAAATCTTTCTGATGAAGAAGTTGCTAGACTTTTACAGGAAAAATATGAAAGGGCAAATACAAACCATAATATTTCTGGAAAGGCTGATCTGTTTGAAAAATTGGATAATGATCCACAAATGACAGATGCTGCTTTACAATTATTATCTTATGATTTAGATAAATTAGATGAAATTTTTGGTTTTCTACTAGCTAAATATGATATGACAGAAGAAGATCTAATTGATTATGCAAAATATAAAAGAGAACAATATGGTATTTTAGACGAACATCATATAACTAAAGAAAAAACTGATACTAAAACCTTAAATAAAGAACATTCAAATAAGCGTCCAAAGTATGACACTATCTCAACTTTATATGGTGTAGATAATGTTAATAAGCCAGGATATGATACTATTGCAAGCTTATATGGGGTAGATAAAAGAAAGCCTTCAAATGAAGATCCTGTAAAAAGTAATAATGTTAATGATTCTAGTGAAGAAATTTTTAACATAGACGATAGAATAAGTGAAATAGATAAAGAGAAATCCATTTTAATGGCTAAAAGAAAGGCCCTTAGAAAAGAGTATTCTGAAATTTTAGACAGGTTAAAAGAATTAAAAAAGATTGTAATGGACGCTATAGATAATAATGAGCTTATACCAGACGAAGTTGTTGAAGAAAAAAATAGACTTTTTGGTAGAAAAAGAGTAATTGAACAACAAATTTCCATATTTAGAAAGCCAAAAAGAACAGTAAAAGAAGAACAAGAAAAGGAACATGAAGAAGAAAAAGCTCAAAAAGAAGAAGAGGAAGAAAATGAAATAACTGGTGTAAGAGATGGTTCGTTCTTATCAAAAGCTAAAGGTTTTGTTGACAAGATAAAGAATTTATCTACTAAAGGAAAAATAATTGGGGTTGCTGGGCTTGTCGCTGCTGGATTGATTACTGGTGGTGTATATATGGCTATTAAACACGGAGATTCCCAAATGCTTAATGATGCTCTTCACCAAGCAGGTATGCATGTCCAAGATGCTGCAAATCAACTTCATCCACATGAAATCGATCCTAGTACTATAAGCCAACATATAGATGCGACTTTTGTTTCAAATAATGATGCTGCTAATCGGGTAAATTCATTAACACCGGACGAGAGGTATTTCCAATATAATATTCAAAACGAAGTTGATTCACATAATAATATTACTCCTGTTCCTGATATGTCATATGGTGAATTAATAGAACACATAAAAAATGGTAATGATATTACTTCTGTGCAAGTTGGTGGTGATGCCGCACATATTGATGGGCATCTTAGGGTTGATGATATTCTTAATGCGTATGACGCAGCAGTTAAGTCAGGAGGGGCAGTTAGATGAAAGATAAAATAATAACTTTAAAAAATGGTAAAGAATTTTTGGTTGCAGATGTATGTACTTATAAAAATATAGATTATTGTTTTGTATGTGAAGTAATTAATAATGAAACCACTGATTCGTTTGGTGTTATTAGAATAGATGAAGTAAATGGAAAGCAAGTAATAAGAGTTATAACAGATGAAGATATTACTAAAAATGTTTGTAGGATAGTGGAACGTCATTTTAGTAAAAAATAAATAATTGAATGAAAGATAGGTTTGTGTTATAATACTCAAGAAGAAATATTATTGTCATGAAAGGAGAAAATAATTTATGAATGATAATGCTAATAATCGTCAAGGTTATGATACTATTGCTAACTTATACGGTGTAAAAAAAGAAGAAAGTAGTGCTGTACAAAATTCTGAAAAAGAAATAAAAAATGAAGAATCAAATCAAAGGCCAGGATATGATACTATTAAAAATTTGTACGATGTAAACATCGTTAATAGACCAGGATATGATACTGTTGCTAACTTATATGGTGTAAAAAAAGAAGAAAGTAGTGCTGTACAAAATTCTGAAAAAGAAATAAAAAATGAAGGTTCAAATCAAAGACCAGGATATGATACTATTAAAAATTTGTACGATGTAAACATCGTTAATAGACCAGGATATGATACTGTTGCCAACTTATACGGTGTAAAAAAAGAAGAAAGTAGTGCTGTACAAAATTCTGAAAAAGAAATAAAAAATGAAGGTTCAAATCAAAGACC
>CAKOSE010000004.1 GCA_934102055.1 uncultured Bacilli bacterium
TCCTTCTTATATGAATCTTTATCACTAGTCATCCTATCTAACATAGGAATATTATTTATATTATTTGTCATTTTATTTCACTCTTCCTTAACGATTATTTTCTTGTCAAATGAATTCATTTGTTTCACTATAAACCATTTAAAAGAGCTTGTAAAATGACCAAATCTAGATTTCAGCATACAAAAAGTATAAGAGTTTCACTATTCTCTTATACCAATTTTTATATTTTATAAACTATACTTATCTCAAACATTACAAAGTATATAAATTCAAAAAATTTCATAATAAACGTTAGTGTTTGAAATCACTCCCTAAAATAATTATATAATTAAGGTATTATTATAAGACGGGTTGAATCATCGGAATAAGTAGTACCATCAAATGGATCAGCAACAGTTTCTCCACCAAAGCTAGGATATGAACTAAAAATACTATCACCTCTAATTGTCCACGGCATACTATCAGCTGGTAATTTCATTTCAGCACCATACCAATCATATACATCATCTTTTAAAACTTCTTTTATTCCATCTCCTAATTTACTTCTTATCATAGAGTAATTATCTCCTGTATCATTATAAATATCATAGTATTTTTCATCTGGTAAAGATGTAAACTGTGATTTACCATATCTGGAATCACCACCATAAGACATAGTTAATTCATGCGCTCCACCAACCATATCATACACTCCATATATATTCCCTGTAGTAGACGTTAACATTCCATTTTTTGTATCATAAGCACTACAAATAGAACTGTTATCACTTGCACCACATCCTGCTTTATATTCATATATCATACCACTAGCAACACTATAAGAGTTAGCCTTTATCTCTGCATATTCATTTTTTTCACACATGCCATATCTAGAATGGGATAGATATGCTACCGCTCCCCACTCCATGTTTTTTATAACATGTGTATCAATAGATGAATTAAAACCATATTGATTGTTATTATTTTTCATATTTAATATATTTGTAAAGAAAGAACTTAATACTTGATTATTTAAAGTAACTATATTTGGTTTATTGTGATGTTATCTATTGTTCCAGTAAGTTCAAATTTTCCTATCAAAAAACCTTTTATTTCTTCATCTCCAAATGTAAAGGCTGGATGTGTATATGTTTTATTATTACATGTATCATCTGTACAAGCCTCATTTGTTGCTTTTAATTTACATACTTCAGATGGGTATGCAGTTTCATCAGAACCAAGTTGATCTATACATGATAATTCTCCTGTTTTCGATGTCCCACTTTCAAATGTTATCTCTATTGGTTGAGGATCGCTTGTTTTTGTTCCAGTAGTATTATAATTCCATACTTTATATTTATATCTTGGTATCCAAACCTGCATTGTTAGAATATCATCCATTGGTATTTCTGTTCCAGGACTTGCTGATAAATACTTACTTCTATTGGTTGATGATACTGTTACACTATTGGCCCATTTCTTTTCACAATAATCATACCAAGTGTTTCCTTTGTTTGCACTATCTGCTTTCTTCCACGTTTCTGTTTCTTCATCATAATATACTGGTATCATTGCATCATCTAGTACTGGTTCATTTGGTTTATTACTACTACAGGTATCTACTGTTAATTCTATTGTTTTTGAGCCTATTATTGTATCTGTAAATACTGCATATGTTGTATTTACTTTATAGGATATTAGTCCTACACACATTAAAAATATTATACTTAAAGTAGATATAATATAGGGATTAAACTCTTTTATATCTTTATTTAATAGATTGTAGAACCCCCCCCCCCCCAGACGAATATTTGTTCGCTTTTTTATTACTTTTTTTCATAATCTTAACTCCTTTTATTTTATATGTATATTATATAATAATTTTTTTGTTTTTGGAATAGTTTTTGTGTTTTTTATTTTTTGGTGTAAAATAAAAAAAGCCCTACGGCTTTTATTAGTTAACAGCGTCTTTAAGAGCAGCTCCTGCTTTGAAAGTAACAGCGTTTCTAGCAGCTATTTGTACTTCAGCACCTGTTTGTGGATTACGTCCTACTCTAGCAGCTCTTTTTGAAATTGCAAATGTTCCAAATCCGATTAATGGAACTTTATCTCCTTTAACTAATGCTTCTGTAATAGCAGCAAATGTTGCATCTACAGCTCTTCCTGCATCTGCTTTAGTAATACCAGCTTTAGCTGCAACTGATTCGATTAATTCTACTTTTTTCATTTATTTTTACCTCCTTATATAATAATAAGCTTTTTTTATCATGCTTACATATATAAGATATCATTTATTCCCTGTAAAATCAAGAGATTTGCTAAAAAAACATAATTTTTTACATAAATTAATTGTTATGCTTTTTAAGAAGAAACCACTTGCAATTAAAAGCACAGTAATTTTCTATATAATTGTCTAAAGTTGAGATATCATTTATATTATTAAATTTTTTATTGTTTTTATCACAAAAGCCTTTAAGTCTTATTTTATTATAAGCAATATCTCCGAATATGTAATCAAAATCTTTGAAATAATCTGTAATTAAACCACTGATATCATTTACATCGAAAATTTGTGCATCGTCTTTTATAAGTTCATATTCTATACCATTAAATTCATATTTCTTCATATGTATCACCAATATTATTTTATCATATGATTAGATATTTGAAAAGATATTGGAGCTTTTTGTAATACCTGATCCGTAATAAGATGGAACTTTTCCTTTAATTATTTTATATGATATGGGGATATCATTGGTAACTTTAATTACATCTGAAACTGTTGGAAGCATTATCTTTTCCTTTACTTCAACATGGATATACATTTCGAGCAAACAGTTATTAATACCATAATCTGTTATTTTAGTATCAACATTGGTAGTAACTGAGCCAATAAGTTCCATACGAACAGGAATTTTTGGACCCTTATCATTTAGAATAGGACTTTTAAATAAGGACCCTACTGGCACTTTGAAAGAGGATTCTCTTGAAACTTTACCTTTTGTTAGAGTTTTTGATATATTATTAGTAACGTCTCTTAAAAAGAGATTAACTAAGTAGGAATCATAATCTATCATTTCTATTTCTTTTGATGAGTTTCTGGTTATTTTATAGAGATCTTTTTCTTTTATTAGACTTAAAGCATCATCTGTAAGAGAGGAATCTACTGCTTCATCTATGATATTTTTAGCAGTTTTTATAGAATAGTTTAAGTAATAATAACTTATATTAGAGTAAAAGAAATAAAATAGATAGCCTATGATTATAAGTAATGTAAAGATGATTATTCTTTTTTTTATAAAAATTTTTCTTTTACTTTTAAGACGCATTCTCATAACAAATTATATGAAAAAAAGCACTAAAAAGTGCTTAAACTCCGAAAAAATACTCATATACAAAGAATCCACATGTAAGTAAGATTAGAATAATTACAATGATTATTGCTATTAAAAGACCTTTTCCTTCTTTTTGTTCGATAAAGTCACTAGACATGGAATCATCATTTTCTTCTTTGTTTTCTTTTTTTGCTTGTTCTTCTTTTTTTGTTTCTTTATCTTTTTTGGGTTCAATCTTAGTAGCAATTTCTTCTTGACTTGATGATTTTTCTTCTTCTTTATTTTCTTTTAACTCTTCTTTTTGATTATTTTTTGGGACTGGGTCATCATCATATAGCTCACTAAGCAGTCTATCTTCTTCTTTTTTTGAGTAAGTATCGGTTTTTGTAATTGGCCTTTCTTTTTCGTAAACATCATCAACTAAAGATTTGATATCTTCTTTTTTCATATCTTCGTTTTGGATGGATGCGAGATCTAGCTTAGTTAAGATATTATACTCAGTATTTATAAGACGTTTTTTTTCTTTTTCTTCGAAAAGTTTATTGTCTCTTGCAAGTTTTAGTATTTCGTCAATATCATATATTCTGTTTTCTTCAGGGATCGGGTCTTCAAAAATTTCTCTTTTCTTTTCTTTGTAAGATGGCATAATTCTATCTAGTTCTCTTTGTTTTTGATAGCTTTCTCTAGTTTTAGACTTATCGTAAGTTGATAAATCCATTGCGTTATCGACATTTATATCAACATAATCAATATTCATGTCTTGTATCTCGTTATATAATTTTTCGTTTCTTGTTGTTCTTCTTTTTACAGTTGGTGTGGTAACATCATATTTTTCCATTCTTGCTTTCATAAAATCACCTATCATTACTATAAAAATTATAACATAAAAACATTAAAAAGAAAACCATTTTATTTTATAGATTTTTATTATATAATATTATCAGGAGGTAAATTATGAAAGCAAAAGTTATAGATAATCTATGTATTGGATGTGGTGCTTGTGCTGCTCTTGTTCCAGATGAATTTGACATTAATGAAAATGGTGTAGCATATGCTATAAATGATGAAGTAAATAAAGAAAATGAAGAACTTGTAAATGATGCTAAAGATAATTGTCCTACTAGTGCAATAAGCGTTACTGAATAGTTTTTCTAAAGTAAAAACATAAGATTAAATGCATCTTATGTTTTATTTTGTTTACATATCTTTTAAAGTAAGAGCAACTTTCTTTTTGTCTTTATTAATTTCTAGGACTTTACATTTTATTATGTCTCCGACAGATAGGATATCGCTTGGATGTTTAACATAATTATTACTTAAATTAGAGATATGAATTAGGCCATCGTTTTTTAGTCCTATATCTACAAAAACTCCGAAGTCTATTACGTTTCTTACTGTTCCTTCGAGGATCATTCCTTCTTTTAGATTATCTATTGTAAGAATATCACTTTTAAGTACTGGTTTTACAAGTTCATCTCTTGGATCTAGAATTGGTTTTTCTAATGATTTTATTATATCATCTAAGGTGTATTTATCTATGCTTAGTTTTTCTATTAGCATGTTTTTATCTACTTCTTTTAGTTTGTTTTTTAGGGTTTCTGTTCCTAGTTCGTCTAGGTTTGAGTTTATTATTTTAAGTAAGCTATATGTTTTTGAATAACTTTCTGGATGGATGCTTGTTTTATCGAGTGGATTATCTCCGTCATTTATTCTTATGAAGCCTATTGCTTGTTCATATATTTTATCGGATATTTTAGTTGCTTTTTTTAAGTCTTCTCTTGTTTTATATTTTCCTTTTTCTTCACGTATTTTTAATATTTTATCAATTGTTTTGGAAGTTAGTCCTGATATATGTGATAGTATTTCTTTTGAGGCTGTGTTTATATTTACTCCGACATTATTTACGACACTATCTACTGTAAAATCAAGGGCTTCGCTTAGTTCTTTTTGTTTTACGTCATGTTGATATAGTCCTACTCCGATTGACTTTGGATCGATTTTAACAAGTTCTGATAAGGGATCTTGAAGTCTTCTTCCGATGGAGATAGCACTTCTTTCTGAGACATTTAGATTTGGAAATTCTTTTATTGCTAGATTGGATGCTGAATAGACACTTGCTCCTGCTTCGTTTACTATTATGTATTTTGTATTTGTTCCTTTGATTAGATTGGATACAAATGCTTCACTTTCTCTAGATGCTGTTCCGTTTCCTATTGCTATTACGTCGATATTATATTTATTTATTAAATCAAGAACATGTTTTTTACTTTTTTCTTTTTCGTTTTGAGGTTCATGTGGATAAATAACACTTATATCTAGAACATTACCTGTTTTATCTAGTACTGCTAATTTACATCCTGTTCTAAATGCTGGATCAAATCCTAAGACGGTTATTTCTTTCATTGGTGGAGATAAGAGTAAACTTTTTAAGTTGCTTGAGAAATTTGATATAGAAACTTTACTTGCTACATCAGTTAGTTCACTTCTTATTTCTCGTTCTACTGAGGGAATTATTAGTCTTTTTAGGCTATCTTTTATAGAAAGTTCTACTAAAGGACATACTTTTGATTCTTTGTTTTTAATAAGTTTTGTTTTTAAATAGGATTCTAGTTTTTCTTGATTAAAATTTATTTTAACACTTAGTATTCCTTCTTTTTCTCCTCTGTTGATAGCTAGAACTCTATGGGGTTTAATGTGTTTTATGGATTCTTCATAGGAATAATACATTTCATAGACTTTATCTACATCTTCTTTGTCTTTTCCTTTTTTTAGTTTTGTTTCTATTACTGCGTTTTTATAAATAAAGTTTCTTATATATTTTCTGTAGCTAGCGTTATCAGAGATATATTCTGATATTATATATGATGCTCCTTCTAGTTTTTTATCTATATCTTTAATTTTACAATCATATGTTTTTGCTATGTCTTCTGGGGTTTTGTTAAGAGGAAAAGAAAGTATTATTTTTGCTAAGCCTTCTAGACCACTTGCAATGGCAGCACTTGCTTTTGTTTTTTTCTTTTCTTTATATGGTCTATATAAATCTTCAACTTCTACTAGTTTAGTACAACTTAATATTTTTTGTCTTAGGTCTTCAGTCATTAGATCTTTTTCTTCGATTAATCTAATTACGTCTTCTTTTCTTTTCATGAGATTTACTTGATAGCTATAAACTGTTTCTATTTTTTTTATCTTGGTTTCATCTAATCCGTTAGTAGCTTCTTTTCTATATCTTGCTATAAAAGGAATAGTATTACCTTCTTCGAGTAGTTTTAATGTATTTTTTACTTGTTTTTCAGTAATGTTTTCCTCTTGGGATATTTGTTTTATTATTATATCATTCATTTGTATCACCTTTTTAATTATAGAATAAATTAAGAAAAAAACCAACTTTTTTGAGTTGGTTTTACATTATTTTTCTTTTATTTGTTTTGTTGTGCCATCTTGAAGAGTTAGTTTGTAGGTTGGATTTTCACATGTTTTTGATGAAGAATTACATATAACTTCTAAATCTTTCACTTTATAATCACTTAAAATTGTTTGTTTTTTCATATGATTTATTCCTGAGTCAGTTAACATATATTTAAAAACTGTTCCGTCTTTTTTTATTATGAAAAATAGACTTATTGCATCAGATGGGTTATATATTGTTTTCACTACTACCTTGTTTAAATCTTCTTCTGATATATTTAAATTTTTTGTTTTGTATCCCTCTCCTGATTTTGTTGGATTTGATGAGGCTGTAATGTTTTCAATACCTAAACATTCATCCGAACCTAATAAAGATGGTTCATTTACTGAAGATATATATAACTGTCCGTCATATGTGTAAATTAAGTAGCCATACCCTATCGCGTATATATGCATATCTTTTTCTCTATATGTGCTTATTATATAGTTTTTTTCATTTGTCTCTGATGTTTTCTGAGTATCTTCTGCCTTGATTTCGTTTAATTTATCATTTGCTTCTTTCTTTTCTCTGTTTGCTATTTCTAAGTCATCTCTTGCTACTTCTAGATTTGTTTTGGTGTTTTTATCTAGTACTAGTTTGTCATATGCTGTGTATGCTCCTAATCCTAGTAACAATACTATTAGAATTATTATTGTTACTGTTTTTCCTGTGCTTTTTGGTTTTTCTTGGTTTTCTTCCATACTTTCACTCCTTTTTATTATCTTTTACATTTTTATTTTATAATAAAACCAATACTTTTTCAAGTACTATTTATCTTGATTAGTTTTCTTTTGCTATGTTATTTATTATTTTATTTCCATCTGTGGTAAGGCTATATTTTGTCTTTGTATTAGTGTTTGTATCATTTTTATAATATTTATAATTTGTTCCATCAAATTCAACTTCATCTTCTTCTAGTGGATTATCTATTGTTATTTCATTTTTTAGTTTTTTTGTGTCATTATATATGGTCATTTTATAGATTTTTTCTGGGGAGATTTCTCTTAGAAATCCTAAGTATTTTCCTTTAAATATATATAACTTGGCATTGAAATTAGTTAGTACTGAACTATTTTGTAAAACTCCTCCGGATAAGGTGTCTACTTCTTTTCCATCTATATATAATGTATAGTTTACTTCTTTTTGATCTGTTATTGTGTAATATTTAATTTTTATTTTGTGATTTTTGTTTTTATATGCGACTTCTATTTCTTTTGTGCAAGAATTGTTATCTATAACGCAAGAAGTTCCCTTTAAATCAAATATGTTCCCTTCGACTAATATATTTGAAAAGGAATTATCTTTAACAACTTCTGGTAAAGTACTTTTAAAGAATTTATCATAAACTATATAGCTAATGGATGATATAAATAAAATAAGTAATACTATTATAATTATTGTTTTTTTGTCTTTATTTTTCATACTACACCTTCTTTTTTATAGTATAACATGTATATTGTTTTATTGGATAAAATATTATTTTCTTTGTGTAAATAAGTGTAAAAAGAACAAAATAAAAACCCTTTTAAGGGTTTGATATTCTATATGGTAGCGACGGAGGGGATCGAACCCCCGACCTTCCGGGTATGAACCGGACGCTCTAGCCAGCTGAGCTACATCGCCAAAAATATAGGCAATGTAATCATAACACAGGTTTATAAAAGTTGCAATACAATTTTGTATTTTTTTAGCTTAATGTGCGTTTTTTTATATCATTTGAGGTTGAAAATTTATCTATTGTGGCTTTTCTATCTATTAGAATGGCTCTTACTATATCAAGAGATATATTATTTTCTTTGTAATCTCTTTTGTAAGACTTGCTTTTTGTATATTTCATGGTATCGTTGTAAGCTTTAAGGACGCTTATATCGTCTATTAAATGAAGTAAAGCTTCTAGATAACTTTTATGTTTTATGACTTCTAAGTAAGAATATGGGTCATTGTAATTATAATCTTTAACTTTTAGGATAGATAGTATTTCTTGATTGATTTGTTGTTTTAGAATATCTTCTTTTAAATCGCTAAGATCTTCTTCATCAATAAATAGAAAATTACTAAGTTCTTCATCTGTTAAATAATTAAAACTATTGCTAGTTAAATATTTCATATCTAAGAAATTTTCTTCACTTATTTTATATTTTGTCCTTATTATATAATTTCTAACATCTTCTCGTGTATTTTCAGTAAGTAAATCATTTAGTATATAGATAGTGCTTAGATTTTTTTCTTCATTTAGTATAGTAGATAAACTTTCCCTTTGAAAAAGAGAAAGTCCTATTACTCTTAGTTTATCTCTTGTTGTTTCATAACCGTTTACTTCTAAAGATATTTCATCTATATTATCTAATATTTCATTTGCTTGTTCTTCTATATATTTTTGGTTTATCTTTTTATCTAACTGATTAATAACTCTTTTTAATGGAAAGTCTTTTAAGGATTCTTTTGTTATTAAATAGTCTAGTGTTGAAAGATCATTGTCATTATAGATGCTAAATTCTTTACCTACTAGTTCTTTTAATTTTAATACTTCTTTTTTATACTCATTGCTGTCTTTTTTGTTGTTTACTTCTAATTTGCATAACATGTTATATGTCTCATTTATTTGTTTTGTGACTTCGATTAAACTTGTTTTAAAGTTTAGTAATTTTTTTTCATTGCTCATGTCTAATTCCCCCATGGATAGATTTTATCATTTTTTTATGGATTAGTCAAAAAAATAAGTCTTCTTTTAGACTTATTACTTTTCTTCTTTTTTAGTTTCTTTTTTGCTTTTTTTAGCCTTTGTTTGTACTTCTTCTACTTGGTCTTTTATAACTTGTGTGTTCTTATAATAACCACATTCTTTACAAACTCTATGAGATTTAATAGTAGCACCACAATTAGGGCAAACAGTAGTATTCTTAGCTGTTAAAGCCATATGGGCTCTACGAGTTCTTTGACTAGTTTTTGAAACTTTTCTTGCAGGAACTGCCATATTATCACTCCTTTTTTTATCTACTTGACTAGAAGTCATTGCTTTATAAATTATACACTATATTTATATAAAATACAAGGAATTTTTTGTATTTTACTTTATTTGATTTAAAAAATTTTTTGATTTTAGATATAAACCAGTATATTTTGTATAATAGTCTTCTAAAAATTTGCTTATTTCTATTTTGTTTTTGTCTCTTATATTAAGTTCTTTTATTTTGAAAATATCTACTAAATCGAACATTCTAAGTAGTTTTATTGTTTTTTGATCTGCAATGTATTCGTTTGTGTAACAGTTTTTGCAAATATATCCTCCAGCATCACTATTTATTGTTATTATATCTTTTTGGTTTCCACATAGGCTACATCTATTGAGAATGGGCTTAACTCCTAGAAATGATAGGTATTTAAGCTCTGCTATGTTGGTAATAAGACTAGGATCTAGGTTGTTTTCTATTTTTATGAGTGATGCTTCTAAGATATTAAATATTTCTTTTGGATTATTATTTTGTTTAGTAACTTGAGAGGCTAAATCTACTAAATAAGTAGCATATCCTATTTTTTTTAAATCTGTTTTTATGTTTTTAAAATTATTTATTATATCTACTTCTAATAAGGTTGAAAGTGTGTTTTCTTTGTAATTTAGATAAAATATTCCGTATGTTAGTTTACAGGATGCTGAACGAAGTTTTGATTTATAATTTCTACAACCTTTAGATATAACGCTTATTATTCCTTTTTCAGGAGTAATTATATTAAGTATTTTACTAGATTCACTATAGTTAGTATCATTTATCACTATTCCCTTTATCTTGATTGTTTGCACTTTTATTTATTATCTCCATTTCTTTATACAACATATAATATTTTATATCTCCTGTTAGTTTGAATAAGTTCCAAATTTTATTTTCCATTTTATCACCTATATATATAGTGATACTTTTTTATAGATCTTTTTCAGTAATTCGTAATAAATCAAACATTTCTTCTTTATTTTTCCAGTTTTCTATTGTTTTGACATATAATTCTAGATAAACTTTCATGCCTAGGTATTCTTCTAGATCGTATCTAGCAAGCATTCCTATTTTTTTTAGCATTGCACCGTTTTTGCCAATTATAATTTTTTTTAGATTTTTTCTATCTACTATTATTAAAGCGTTTATATATGCTGTTTTTCTTTTGAAACAAATATTTTCTACTAGACATGTAACTGAATGTGGAACTTCTTCTTTTGTTAAGTTAAGAACTTTTTCTCTTATTATTTCTCCGATCATGAAGTTTTCATCAACGTTTGTTATAGTATCATCTTCGAAATATTTTATGTTATCTTTTAGATGGGTTTTTATTACTTTTAGTAATTCTTCTGTGTTATTTCCTTTAAGTCCTGAGACTGGTACTATGTCTTTGAAATCGTATAGATCTTTTAGTTTTATTATTTCTTTTATTAGGTTTTCTTTTTTGATTTTATCTACTTTGTTTAATACTAGTATAACGTCTTTGTTTTCGTGTTTTAATCTTTCTAGGATTTTTTCATCGCCTTTACCAAAACCACTTGATATATCTACTAGGAATAAAACTAGATCGTTTTCAAATGATAAATATGCTTTTTTATTTAGAGCCTCTCCTAGTTTATCTACTGCTTTACCTATTCCTGGTGTATCTATAAATATTATTTGTGTATCTTCATCGTTATAAATACCATATATATTGTTTCTGGTTGTGCCTACTTTATCTGATGTAATAGCAATTTTTTTGTTCATTATTTTGTTTATTAGTGTTGATTTTCCTACATTTGGACGTCCTACTATACTTACAAATCCACTTTTCACTTTAAATCCTCCTTTGAAAAAGGATATGGACATATTTGCTCCATTTGATATATTTTCTTTTCTTTTTGGTTGTTGTAAACATAAATAAGGGTATCTTGGTTAAAAAATTCTATGAATGTTTGCCTACATATAAAGCATGGCATGGCAAATTCTTTACTATCACACATAATATGGATTTCTTTAAAGTTACTTGTAGACTGTCCTTCGCTTATGGCTTTAGTAATTGCTACTCTTTCGGCACATATGGTAGCACCGTAAGATGCGTTTTCTATATTTACGCCAGTATATTCTTTGCCATCTTTTGTAACTAGTATTGCACTAACACGAAACTTGGAATATGGGGCATATGATTTCTTTAGATTCTCTATTAATTTATTTTCCATAACTTACTCCTTAAAATAAACTTATTATGCGTGGTATAAACACGATTAGTCCTACTATGAAGGCAAATATAGATGCTACTGCAACAGCACCACTTGCACAGTCTTTTGCAACTTTTCCGTATTTGCTTTTTTTATCTCCATCATGAAGATTAACGACTGCTTCGATTGCGGTGTTGATTAGCTCTAAAGCAAGTATTTGTCCTATTAAAAGAATAATAACTAGTCTTTCTAAGTAACTTATATTAAGTAGTAGTCCTAGGATGATTGCTAGTATTCCCATGATGAACATTACTATAATATTTTGTTCGTGATAAAACGCATATCTTATACCTTCTTTAGCATATCCAAATGATTTAGTAAATCTTTTTAGGCTTTTTCTATTTTTTTCAAACATTTCTTTATCTTTATTCATCTAATATCATCTCCTGTTTTTTAAACATAATCTTTTCGTCTTCTTTTTTCATGTGATCATATCCTAGTAAATGTAATAAACCGTGAACGCTTAGAAATGATAGTTCACGAGTTAAGGAATGACTATATTCTTTGCTTTGTGATTTTGCTTTATCTACTGAAATGTAGATATCTCCGAGTACTCTTTGTTTTAGAAAAAACTCTTCATTTTTTTCATCTTCTAGGGCAAAACTTATGACATCTGTTACACTGTCTTTATTTCTATACTTTTTATTTATTTCATGTATTTGGTTGTTGTCTATTAATATTATATTAAAATATGCATTTTTGACATGTTCAAGTTTTAGACATTTGTTAATATATTTTTTCACTTCTTTTATTTCTTTGTTTAAAGAATAATTAGTTGTGTTATATATTTTATACTTATTTAAGGAATTAAAAACCATACTAAACCTCCTAGTACTAATATTGAGACTATGTCCCAGAATATATCTTTATGGAAGAAGCTAGGTAATCTATCGACTTCTTTTTTACAAATTTTATAAAGACCAAAGCCTAGTAAGCATCCTAGTACGTTAAGTATTATATCATCTACATCAAATACTCTTCCTATTAAAAACTGAACTACTTCTATGGAAAGGGATGTTATAAAGGCGATTATGGATACTATTAAAGGGCTTTTTACTTTGATATATTTTCCTATAAATACGCCATATGGTAAGAATAATAAAACGTTACCAAATATATTTTTATAGAAAAGTCCACTGCCAAAATCATATCTAAGTATTTCTTTAAAGGGGATATAATTATGAGATGACCAGCTTACATCTTGGAAAGTAACAGCATAAAATAAACAAAGTATGTAAATTATAAAACATAATTTAAATAGTTCATCATGTAATACGAGTTTTTCTTTGTTTGTGAATAAGTATGTTACTCTTAGTAATACTGCGATTATTATAGCAATTGTTATCATTGGCCAAGAAAAACCAAGTAATGATAATATTTGAGATTTTAGTCCTTCGATCATATAACTAGTCCTCTTCTTCTATATTCTTCAAATCTTCCTCTTTAGAGATATCTTCATAAGTTTTGAAAAAAACTTCTATATACATTTTACCATTTTTAATATACTTTTTCAAAGTTTTTTGTTTAATTATATATTCATCTTTTTCTAAAGTATCTAAAATATCTTTTTTAGCACGGACTTCTAATATTTTTTTTAGATTATTACTGGTATATTTTTTAGACTTGGTTGTGTATTTTTTTTCTTGTTTTATATTTATACTTAATAAATCGTTTTTAAAGATATTACTTGTTTTATTACTTTGTATTTTTTTCCTTAGTTTAAATAAGATTATTTCTTTGTTATTGGTATTTAAAACAAGGCTTAGATTTCCTTTTTCTTTTGGGACTAGTTCTTTGTGATTTAAACTATCGTTTACTTTTACTATATACCAAACTTCTGCATAGACTTTTCCACTTGCTCTTACTTTAGAGACAATGTTTTCGTTTCTTATTATGTTTCCGCTTATAATAACATCGCCTTTTTTTACGTAGTCATAAGTGTTTTTTTGAACTTGACCGCGTCTTGATTCAATTTTTCTTATATAACCACTTTTTTCTGCGACTATATCTTTATAATCATTTTTATCATTTTTTATGTGATCAATTCTTTCTATTACTTTAACATTTAATAGAACTCCTTTTTGATCTAGTTCAATCCATTCTATTTTATCTTTGTTATTGTTTTTGATATTAAGACTAATTGTATTTAGGGATTTATAGTCTTTTTTTAAAGAATAAAGAGTAATTTTTTCTTTTTCTAAGTTATTAGAAATTGTTTGTTTTAAGGAATCACTATTGGTATCTATATTTATAAATAAAGTAAAATGAGAAATAAAGCATAGAAAAAAAACACTAATAATAAAAGTAATTAGAGATATTTTGTATTTTTTCAAATTCATTAAGTACTTTTTCTTACCACATGTCTTTATTATATTTATTTGATAAGTTGTCTTTATTTTTTTTATTTTTTGATAATCGCTATAGGATATTTTTATAAGGATGTTATTTTTTTGATATTTAATATCTAGTATATTTATATCTAGTTTAAGTATTTGTGTTAAGAATTTTCTTGTGTTTTTACCTTTTATCTCAGCCCAAAAATAATTAATCATTTTATCACCTAAAATTCAATAGTTTTTATTTTGCCCAGAATCATTATTTCATGATTTTCTAGTTTTGTTACTCTTAAATCATTGCCTTTTATGTTTATGTAGCCGTTGCTAGTATTTATAAGAATTCTATCATCTTCGAAGACTAAAACTTCTTTAAATGATTTTATACTTAGTTTTCCGTCTTCTAGTATGACTCTAAAATTGTTATCATAAACGATATCTCTTAGTTCTTTAAACATAAACTCTCCTTTATTAAAAAGTATGTTTACTATACAAAAAAAAGACTAGCTTATGCTAATCTTATATACAGTTTGAAATTTCTCTTAGATAAGAGCCGAATGCTATTCCTAGAATATTTATGAAATATAATACTTTTATAACGATTGGTAATGAAATGACTGTAAAAACTATTTTTAACGCTTTTTTCTTGTTTAATCTCTTGATAAAGTGCATAATTTTTTTCTTCTTATTCTACGTATAGCAGAACCAAATTCTTGTCCGAAACCATATAGAACCTTAAAAGCTGAAGTGAAGGCGTTTATGACTGAGCCTGAAAACTTTGCTCCACCGATTACTTCTTTGGATTCTTCTATGGTTAATTTATTTACGACATTTGATTGGTCTAACATAACCATCAAGTGCTCCTATTCCAAAAATTATACCTGCTATTCCTCCGAGTATTGCCCAAAGAGATACTCCACCTTCTATGTTTTTTAATTCTTTATCGCTTAACTTCATATACTGTACCATCCCCCTTAAAATTATACTTTTTAGTAAATAGATCTTTATTACTATTTCTATGTGATATTATTATTATTATTTTATCGTTATGTTTATTTATTATATTTTTTAATATTTTTCTCTCTTCTGAGATAGAAATTTCATTAAATACTTCATCCAAGATAAGTACATTTTTTAAATGTAATAGTCCTCTTGCTAGAATTATTTTTTTTCGTTCTCCCCCACTTAGATTCATACCATCTTCTTCTAAGAAGTAGTTAAGATTTGTTTTGTTTTTAGATAAGAATTCATTTAGTAAAGAAAGTTTACATACTTCATTTATTTTATTTTTATCACTTGTTACTAGTTTGAAATTATCTAGTATAGTGCCTTGAAATAGTTCTTCGTTTTGACTTATGTATGTAATATTATTTCTGATAAAAGATAAATCTAAGTCTTTATGATTTATATTATCTATTAGGATTTTTCCTTCTTTTTGTGAGTAATACTTTAATAATAACTTCATCATGGTTGATTTTCCTATTCCAGATTGTCCAGTTAAATAGATTCTTTCTCCTTTGTTGAAGTTACAGTTTATGTTATTTAGAATAACTTTATTATCGTTTTCGTATGTAACATTTTCGAATACAATACTTTTTATTTCAGAGTAGTTTGTTTTGTTAAACTTTTCTGGTTGCACTTCTAGAAGATCGAGTACTCTATCGGTAGAGGTTTGATATACTTTATGAAGTACTATACTTTCCATTATGTTATCTAAAAGTCCCATGGTTAAATAAAAGAAACTTGAAAACAATATAATATCAAATAATTCCATTTTTAATATATGCATTATAAATATTGAAATAAAGATAAGCAAAACATAAAACGTATCTTCTAGTGAAGAAATAATAAAATTATAGACTGCATTAGTCTTGTTATATATTTTGTTTTGAGTTAAAACATCTGTATATTTTTGGTTTAAGTTATTTGATATTTTTTTACTTATGTTTAAGTTTTTTATGGTTTCAAATGCTTTTATATTAGAAATAAGTAAGGATGTATAACTTATTTTATGGGTCTTATATTTAACAAATGAATCGTTTAGTTTGTATTGATAATTTTTTGTTATTATAAGTATTATTACTACCATTAAGAAAAGAAATAGACCAACATAAATGTTTAGAAAACAAGTATAAATGATTACTACAAGTATAAGAATTAAATCTACTAGTGATAATATAAAAACTTTTGTTACTATTTCTTTAAAGATTTCTATATCTTCTACTACTGTCATTAATTCTCCAGACTGTTTTTGGATGAAGTACTTGTAAGGAAGATTTAGAATATGATTTATGACTTTGTTTGTTATATCTTTGTCTATTTTTGAGTTAAGTTTTATCATTAACCTATCTTTTATATAAGTTAAAATATTTTTAAAAAGAGCAAGTGATAAATATATAATACATATAATCAATAATAGATTAATTTTTTTATTATAAGTTAATACTAGTTTTAAATAATAATTAAAAATTAAAGATAAGATAACTGTTACAACTGATAATATTACTGTCTTTGTGATGCTTTTTTTATTTGATTTTATTATTTTTAATATATGCTGTTTTAAAGGCTTTTCTTTTTTTGTTTTATTGTTTTTATTAAATAATAAAAAGATATTTGTGCTTATTTCATTGAATTCATCATAAGAAATTATTTTGATTCCATCTTCTGGATCCATCACTTTTAAGAGTTTTTTCTTTTTATCTTGTGCTAGTATAACTATAAAGTGAAACATATTTTTTCCTTTTATAGTATGAGCGATAGCGGGTAATTTTGAAAGATTATTTATATCGGTTTTTATACCATAACTATCTATTCCATACGATTTACTTACTTTTATTAAATCATATGCTGTATAACCTCCATGTTTTTTATTCATATTACTTATTATTTTTTCCCTAGAGGGTTTTATTTTATAATACATGAGAATGGTCATTATACTTGCTACTGCACAATCATTATTATTAAGTTGTAACACATAGTCATAATTTTTATTCATTTTATCCTCCTCATATATATAATTACCAACAAGGAAGACTTTTTCCTTAATTTTTTGATAAAAAAGTTAAAAAAATAAAAAGATAAGTTTTAATCGCTTATCTTAATTACTTCGTTACATATGATTTGGTATTCATTAAGTCTTCTTTCGACTTTTCCATTTACTTTAATTATTTCGTTTTTCTTTAGATTGTTTAATTGTTTGTATAGTTCGGGGAACATGACTAAAGTTGTATCTCCTGTATTGTCTGATGTTGTTACAAAGCACATAACTTCGTTTTTCTTGGTTATGATTTCTTTCTTTTTATCTATCATGACAATAACGCTTATTTTTTTGTTTAGATAGTTTTTTATATCTTTTATATCTGTTATATTGGTGTTGTTTAATTTATATTTTTCAGTTTTATGACTAGTTAAATAAAAACCAAATACTTCTTTTTCTTTGTTTAGGATTTCTTCTTCTGGTAGTTCTGGTTTTAGTTCTATTTCTGGTTTTGCTAATGCACTATCGTCTAGTCCTATTGAAAGTTCTACGTAGTTTAAGATGTTATCTAAATTAGATATTAAGGTGTTTATGTTATAGAAATTATCAAAGACGTGGGCATATATTAGGGATTCAAGTATTTTTCTATTGTTTGTTTTTGGATAAGTTCTTTTTAGGAAGTCATATATATCTTTATAAGGGGTATTTCTTTTTTCTACGATATAATTTGATATAATACTACCGACATTTCTTATTCCTCCGAAGGGATATATAATTGTGTTTTCTTTGAATGTGAATTTATCTTCTTTGCTTAAATTTATATCTGGTGCTAGGACTTTGATACCTAGTTTTTTTACTTCGTTTAGGTATTCTTTTGTTTTTTCTTCACTTCCTATGACGCTTGATAATAAATTGGCATAGAATTCTTTTGGAAAGTAGTATTTTAAATAGGCCATTTTATATGCTACTATGGAATAGGAAACTGAATGACTTTTGTTAAAACCATATCCTGCGAAGGCAAGTATTAGATCGAATAGTTCTTTGGCTTTTTCTTTTGTTTTATTGTTTTTTAGGGATTTTTCTATGAATTTTTCTTCTTCTCCTTTTAAGATATCGTACTTTTTCTTACTCATTGCACGTCTTAAGAGATCGGCTTCTGCTAAGGTGTATCCTGCATATTTTCTTGCAATTAACATGATTTGTTCTTGATAGACTATTATTCCATATGTTTCTTCTAGTATTTCTTTTAAGTCATTATCTAAATATGTTATCTTTTCTTTACCTTCTTTTCTTTTTATGAAGGATGGGATGTTTTTAGCAGGACCTGGTCTAAAGAGTGCTATGGCATTACAAAGATCTATGAAACTATCTGGTTTTAAATCTTTTAGAAATCTTCTCATACCATCTGATTCGAACTGGAATATACCAGTAGTTTCTCCTTTTTTAAATAAATCAATTACGTTTTTGTCATCTAGGGGAATTTTGTTGATGTCTAGTTTTTTTCCTACGTTTGCTTCTATATCTTTTATGACGTTATCTATTATAGATAGGTTTTTTATTCCTAAGAAGTCCATTTTTATAAGTCCCAGTTCTTCTAGGTAGTCCATGGTATATTCAGTTAGGTTTATTTCATCGCTTTGTTTTATTGGTAAGACTTCGTAAAGTGGTTTATAACTTATGACAATACCTGCGGCATGGATACTTGTATGTCTTTTATTACCTTCGATTAAGTTTACTATATTATATAAAAGTTTTAGTTTATCATCGTTTTCAATCATTGTGTTTACTTCTTTATCACTGTGTTTAAGCTCTTTTAAAGTGCCTTTGAATGGTATTTTTTTGCAGATTATATCTATATACCGAGGTGAGATGTTTAGAACTCTTCCAACGTCTCTTACTGAGGCTCTTCCTCCGAGGGTTCCAAAAGTAATAATACCTGCGACGTTATCTTTTCCATATTTTTCTTTTACGTATTCTATGACTTGTCCTCTTTTTGTATCGGGGAAATCTGTATCTATATCGGGCATTGTTACTCTTTCGGGATTTAGGAATCTTTCGAATAAAAGGTTATATTTTATGGGATCTACATCTGTAATTCCTAAACAGTATGAAACAAGGGAACCTGCGGCTGAACCTCTTCCTGGGCCTACTAAGATATTGTTTTGTTTTGCATATTTTATATAGTCATATACTACTAAAAAATAATCTTCAAAATGCATTTTTAATATAATATCAAGTTCATATTTTAGTCTTTCGAGATAGGTTTTGTTTACATTACCATTTAATCTTCTTATAAGACCTTTTTTACTAAGATTACATAGAAATTCTTTAGAGTTAGGGACATCATACTTAGGCATGAATAGTTCTTTTTTAAAGGAATAGTTACACATATTGGCTATTTTATTAGTATTTGCAATGGACTTATTGCTAACTCTTGAAAGGGCTTCTTCGTAAGTAAATAAGTAATTGTCTTGATAGATAAATTCTATTTTATCGCTGATTGTTTTTCCATCTCTTATCATAAAGATATAGGGTAAGTATTTATATAGGGCTTTTTCTAAATATAGGGTTTTGTTTATGAAGACGGTATTATATTCTTTGTATTTATCTTCTTCTATTTTATTAGAGACTCCTATAAAGATATCATAAAAGTAAGGATTATATTCGTTATAGGTATCTATATCAAAGCAAATAAGAATTAGGTCTTTGGATAGTTTTATTATATCTTCTTTGGATAGGTTTTCTTTGTTTTTTAGGGTTTCTATTTTTACTAAGTTATAATAACCTTCACTAGTTTTTGCTAGTAAGATATATTTGTTAAGATCGAGTCCTATTAAGGGTTTTATACCGGCTTTTTTAAATTTGTGAGTAACTTCCATAGTGCCATATAGGTTATCATCCACTATAGCACATGAGGAAATGTTTTTTTTCTTTAAATTATCTATTAAATCGTCTATTTTGATTAGACTTGATAATAAACTATAATCGGTTTTTATGTAAAGTGGTGTGTACATACAAATACCTCCTTTTAGATAATTTTATCATACAATAGAAGTTTTTTTTATATTTTTTAGAAAAATAGTGATATAATTAACTAAAGGAGGAAGTGTCATGAGTATTGGACTATTAGTTATAATTTTTATCATTATATTTGTTTTACTCTCTGGGATTAAACAAATAAATCAATATGAAAGAGGTATTAAATTTTCACTTGGTAAGTTTTCTAAGATAATGGAACCTGGATGGAGACTTGTAATTCCTATTTTTCAATCTTATAAAAAGGTAGATATAAGAACAAAGGCTGTAGATGTTCCTGAGCAGGATGCTATTACGAAAGATAATGTTTCTGTAAAGATTAATGCTGTTATTTATTATAAGGTATTTGATGCTGCGAAGAGTATTCTTGAGGTTGAGAATTTCTTTTATGCTGTATCACAACTAGCTCAAACGACAATGAGAAATGTTGTAGGATCTGTATCACTTGATGAACTTTTAAGTGAAAGGGATAAGCTTTCAACAGAGATTTGTAATATTATAGATAAAGCAACTGATCCTTGGGGGATTAAAGTTGAGAATGTGGAACTAAAAGATGTGTCATTACCTGTAGAAATGAAAAGAGTTATTGCAAGAGTTGCTGAAGCTGAAAGAGAAAAACAAGCTGTTATAACTAAGTCAATTGGAGAAGTTGAGGCTTCTAAAAACTTAGCGTTAGCAGCAGAGACTATGTCGAGTGCAAACGGTGCTCTTCATTTAAGAACATTATCTACAATTAATGATATATCATCTGATCAATCTAATACTATTATATTTGCCTTACCTATTGAAGTCCTAAGAGCAATCGAAGGAAGTAATATTGATTTAAAAAGTATGATAAAAAAGAAAGACAAATAAAAAGCTTAAGAAAAAAATCTTAAGTTTTTTTATGTATTTATATTTGTAATGATTTTAGAACTAGTTCATAGGCTTTTTTTACATCGATTTCATTTGATATATTAAGACCATATGATTTTAGTTCTTTAATCATTGTTTTCTTTTCTTCTAAAATTTCTTCGTTTGATTTTTCTTCAAAATCATTTAAGTTTTCGTATTCTAATAATAGACCTAAGTTATTTACGTTTTGAAAGGCAAATTCTAAATTGTTTTTTTTCATGACTAGAACATCATATTTTACTTCGGTTAATTTTTCAAACTTTAATGCTTGGAATAGTTTATATGCTATATTCAGATCTTCACAGTTTAAATTTATTTTTTCTTCTGAAATAACTTGATTATCATCGTATACTTTGTTTTTATATGTTATTTTTTTTATGACTTGTTCGTCATTAATTTTTAAATATCTTAAAAGAACACATGAAGATAAGATTTCAATAATATTTTTCTTGTTTAGGTCTTTCTTTTTTTGAGTTAAATAGATATCTTTTACTTTACTTTCTCTTACTTTTTTAAAGCCATGTTTTTCTAGTTTTTTGATTGCTTCTTCTAGTGTTTCATTTACTCTTGTGGTTATTTCTATTTGTTTCATTTTATAACCTTTTTATTATAATATTAATTTTATTGCTGCTTTAATTATTATGTAAAATATCTATATTATTTAAATCATCTAAAATATAAGAAGCACTAACTATTATATCGGTATTTTTTAAGTTACTAATTACCTTTTCATTTACTCCACCATCTACACTTATTTTATAATTATAATTGTTTTCTTTTTTTATGTCATATAATTTGTTTATTTTATTTGTTGTTTCTTCTAGATATTTTTGTCCGCTTTTTCCTGGGTGTACTCCCATTACTAGGACTAGGGATATGTCTTTTAAGATGTGGGTTATATCTTCGATTTTTGTCTCTGGATTTATAGCAAGTCCTGCTTTTATACCGTTTGTTTTTATTTTGTTGATCATTTCTAAATAATTGTCTATTTCTTTATGAATGGTTATGTACTCTACTTTATGTCCTATTAAGGAATCTATATACTTTAATGGATTGTTTACCATTAGATGAACGTCATTTTTTTTATTTGACATGTCTATATATTTTATTAAGTCATTATTATTTAGATTGGTATTATCTACAAAAATACCATCCATTACATCGAAATGAATATAGTCTGTTTTGGAATTGTTTAGCATTTTTATATATTCATCATATGAACCTTTTTTTAAAAATGATGTTGAAACTTCTTTCATGTTTTACCTCTTTTCTATGAACTTTTTATAGTTATCGTATCTTGATTTGATTATTTTTTTGCCTACTTGTTTTTTTACTTCACATTCTTTTTCTTTTAGATGAAAACAGTTTTTATAGGGACACTTGTATTTAGAAAATTCTATGAAGGAATTTTTTATTTCTTCATCATTATATAGGGATAGATCTAGTGCAGAGAATCCTGGGGTATCTAGTACTTTTCCTTTTGCTAGATTAACAAGTGTTACATATCTTGTTGTGTGTTTTCCTCTCCCTAGGGCTTTTGATATTTCATTGGTTTCGAAGTTTAGGGTTTTGTCTAGTTTATTTAACAGGGTACTTTTTCCTGCGCCTGTTTGTCCTGTGAAAACAGTAGTTTTATTCTTGAAACATTTTTTTATTCTATATAATTCATTATTATACAGAACTTTATATCCTAGGTGTTTATAATATTTAATTATTTTTTTTATTTCTTTATATTCGTTTTTTTGTAGTAAGTCTTTTTTTGTTAGACATATAACTGGTTCTATGTTGTTTATGTGACATATAACTAGTAATTTATCTAGTAAATTAGTAGAAAGATCAGGACTTTTTAAACTTGTTATTATAAAAGCCTGATCTATATTACTTACACTTGGTCTTTCTAGTGAGTTTCTTCTTTTACAAATTTCTTCGATTACTTGTTCTTTTTCGTTAAAGATACAATAATCTCCGACTTTTAAAGTGAAATTCTTGTTTCTGAGTTTTCCTCTTGCTTTACATATATACTCTTTATTTTGATAAGAGACAAAATAATCATTACTTATTATTTTTATAATTTGACCTTTCATATTATCCTCATTCACTATCTTTGCTTTCTTCATCTTGATTATCTTCATCATCTGGGTTTGTTTGGTCTTGTGTTTTTTCTTTTGAGATGGTTAAAGTGAGTGTTTGCCCACTTATTAGTTCATCTCCGGATGATTTTGATTGTTTTATGACTAAGTCTTTATCGTATTTATCTGTTTCTTCGTATTTGATTTTTAGTTTTATATTGTTGTCAGAAGCCCATTTTCTTGCTTCTCTAAGAGTCCAACCTTCGCTTACCATGTCTGGGTAATATTTTTTGACGTTTGGTATATAAAGTGTTATTTCAGTACCTTTATCTACTTCTTTTCCTGGATCGATTGATTGTCCTATTATGTTTTGTTCTTCGCTTTCACTTATTTGTGTATTAGTGTCTTTTTTCTCGATGTTTACTTTTAATCCTTTTAGTTCTAGCTGAGTTTCTATTTTTATGTAGTTTTCTCCAGAGTAATCTTCGATTTTTATTTTACTAATTCCTTTGGATACTGTTAGAGTGACTTCGGTTCCTTCTTTGACATTTTTTCCTATTTTAGGATTTGTTTCGATTACTTTACCTTTATCTATCTTGTCTGATGCTTCTTCGACTGTTCTAGCACTTACTGTTAGTTTAGACTTTTCAAGTTTTTTAGTAGCTTCTTCGACAGTAAGATTAGAAACGTCTGGTATAGTTACTTCTGGAACTTTTGTTATCATTGGTAAAATAAGAAGTGCAAATAAGGTAATGACTATTAATCCTCCCAGAACTGATGCAAGTATTATTACTTTTTTATTTTTTGGTTTTTCATCATCTTTTATTTCGCGAACTATTCCTTCATCTGCCATTTGTTTATCAACTATAACGGGTTCATCTTCAAGACCTTCGTCGTATTTAAGTACTATTGGGGGTTCATTTATTCTTTCTTTGTTAAGTGCAGTCATTAAATCGTCATGCATTTCACTTGCATTGGCATATCTATTTTTTGGATTTTTTGCTGTTGCTTTAATTATTATGTTTTCTATACTTTGAGGAAGCTCTGGTAATTCTGTTCTTATAGATGGAATTGGTTCTTTTAAGTGTTTTAGTGCTATTTCAACAGCATTATCTCCTCTGAAAGGGAGTACTCCGGTAAGAAGTTCATACATCATGATTCCTAGAGAATAAACGTCACTTTTTAGGGTAGAGCCTTTTCCATTAGCTTGTTCTGGCGGAAAGTAATGGACTGACCCCATAGCAGAATTTGTTTGAGTAAGCTGAGTAGCATTAAGAGCCATTGCTATACCAAAGTCTGTAATTTTTATCTCTCCATCGTCTTTAATTAAGATATTTTGGGGTTTAAGATCTCTATGTATTATAAGACTGTCATGTGCTACTCCCATAGCACTTGTTATTTGTAGCATTATGTCTACGACTTCTGCTGCAGTTAGTTTTTCTCTTTTTTTAAGTAGTTGTTTTAGGTTTTTGCCTTCAACATACTCCATCACTATATAATAGTCTCCATCGTCTTCTCCTACATCATAAATTTCTACAATGTTTGGATGAGATAAACTAGATGCTGATAGAGCTTCTCTTTGAAAACGTCTAACAAATTTTTCATCTGATGCTAAATCTCCGCGAAGTACTTTTATTGCAACATTTCTATCTAGGATAGTATCTCTTGCTAGATAAACATTTGCCATTCCACCTTCACCAATAGTTTTAATTATTTCATATCTTGAATTAACTTTTTGCCCCTTTACTATCACTTGGAATCACTCCCTTCATTATTCCTTTTTAAACATGCAACTGAGATGTTATCATTTCCTCCCCTATTATTAGCTTTTTTAATTAATTTTACAACTTGCTCTGAAACTGAAATATCTTCTAGAAGGACTTTTTCTATTGTATCGTCTGTTAACATTGTAGTAAGTCCATCTGAACAAAGAAGAATTTCATCAATATCCATATTACAATCAAATACATCTATTTCTATTGGATCGTTTATACCTAGGGCATTCATAAGGATATTTTTCTTTGGATGATTTTTTGCTTCTTCTTGAGTAAGCTCTCCCGCGGCAAGAAGTAAGTTTACTAAAGTATGATCATGAGTTACTTTGTGAAGTTTATTATCTTTCATTACATATCCGGATGAATCTCCAATGTTTCCAAATAGAATGTATTCTTCTGTTATAATAGCCATAACTAAAGTGGTCCCCATTCCTTTACTTTCTGGGTTTTCTTCAGTATATTTAAATATTTGACCATTTATTTCATTAACACAAGTCTTAATCCATTCAACAGCTCCGGCTTTATTCATTTTGAAAAAGCTTTCCATAAATCTATTACTTAAATAACTTATTGCCAGTGATGATGCAACTTCTCCGGCTTTATGGCCACCCATTCCGTCTGCAACAGCCATTAAAATAGAAGCATCACTATTCTTTATAATTATTACACTATCTTCATTATGATCTCTTACTATACCTGTATCAGTTAAATAGAATGTTTCCATCTTATTCCTCCTTTTTTGATCTCAATTGTCCACATGCTGCGGATATTTTTTTACCAAATTCTCTTCTTACAGTTACGTTTATCTTTTCTTTTTTTATTATATCATAAAATTCCATTATTTTTTCATTTTTAGGTCTTTTAAAGTTAAACATAGGATTTTCATTGTATGGTATTAAATTAATATAAGCATTCATTCCTTTGATTAGTTTACATAAAGCAAGGGCATCTTTTTTAAAATCGTTAATCCCTGCAAGTAAGATATATTCAAAAGTAACCCTTCTTCCAGTTTTAGAGAGATAATCTCTTATAGAATCCATTAACTCGTTTAAGGGATAAACTTTGTTAATAGGCATTAATTTAGTTCTAAGTTCATCGTTTGAAGCGTGTAAACTAATGGCAAGATTAACTTGGTATGAAAGATTAGAAAATTCATGTATTTTAGGAACTATTCCGCAAGTAGAGACAGTTATATGTCTAGACCCTATGCAAAGACCTTTATGATTGTTAGCATTGTCTATAAAGGAAACTAAGTTGTCGTAATTGTCAAAAGGTTCTCCAATACCCATTATAACAACATGAGATATTCTTTTAGATATTCTTTTTTCTATTTCAATAATTTGAAGTAGCATCTCACTCGGAGTTAGGTTCCTTACTTTTTTTCTTCTTCCACTTTCACAAAAAGCACATGACATATTACAGCCAACTTGAGAAGATATGCATAAACTAATTCCATAGTCATGATACATTAAAACACTTTCAATATGTTCATTGTCACTAAGTTTAAAAAGAAATTTGCTTACATCTTTATCATGTTCTTCTTTAACAATTATAGGAATATAAAAACTAAAACTATCTTCCAGTAATGATATTAAATTTTTACTTAAATTAGTCATTTCAGAAAAAGAAGTAACTCTCTTTTCATATAACCAATAAAAAACCTGAGAAGCTCTATATTTCTTCTCATCATGTTCTATAAAAAAGTTTTCAAGTTTATTTAAAGTTAAATCATATATATTCATAAAAATCACACTATAATTATACAAGAAAAAAGTAAAAAAAGAAACTATTTTAAAAAAGTTATTAGCCATTAATAACTTTTTCAAACAATTTCTCATCAAAAGACTTATTTCTAATCATTTCTATTTCATATTTATATGGAGGTTTCCCTTCGATGTAAGGGGTTTCTAAAATTTTAGGGATACTTTCTAATCTTTTGTTATAGATAACAGATAAAAGACTTGAAAAACCAATGGTTCCATATCCAATGTTCTCATGCCTATCTTTATGAGAAGAAACAGGGTTTTTACTATCGTTTACATGAATACAACCAATTTTATCAAATAAATTATATTTGTCAAAACAATCAAGAATCTCATCAAAAGAAGAGATGGAAAGGCCACTATCAGATAAATGACAAGTATCTAAACAGATTCCTATCTTAGATTTATCTTTATCATTAATACCATTTATTATTGTGCTGAGTTGTTCTATAGTAGAACCAAGTTCAGTACCTTTACCAGCCATAGTCTCAAGTAAAATAGTTATCTTAGTGGTTGGTAATATCTCATTTAAAGCATTTATAATATTTTTAAGACCAACTTCTACTCCTTGACCAACATGAGATCCAGGATGAAGAACTAACTTAGAAACACCAAGCTCTTCACAGCGTTTACATTCTTGTTTTAAAAAATTAATAGAAAACTTGTACTTACTTTCGTCCCCATTAGCAAGATTTATTATGTATGGAGCATGAACAATAACATTATTTATATCAATATTGTTTTCATTCATTAAAGACTTAGCTTCTAAAGTAAGAGCACTATTAAGAGCAGCTCTATTAGTATTTTGAGGAGCACCAGTATAAAACATAAAAGTATTAGCACCATAAGATAAAGCTTCTTTAACAGATCCTACCAGTTGTGTATCTTTCTTAAAGGATACATGCGATCCTATTATTAACATATATTAATTCACCTCTTAAAATAGATTATATCAAAAAAAAGATACTATTTAAAGTATCTATTTTGTTCCTTCAGATGAAGCTTCGAACGAAGAAGTCGCTTTTGGACACTTATTTGTATCGCTATAAACTTCTACTTTGTCACTAATAGCATCCTTTTCTTTTTGGTTCAAAATACGATAACCATCAGCCAAGCAAATACTATATGTTGTTGCGCCATCAGTACCTTGGGTTACTGTTACAGCACTATCACTGCTATATGATTTTCCAAATGGACTAGTTATTAATTTTTTTTCAAGGAGCTCATCGATATCTTTTTTGGTATAAGTATAATCTCCAACGTATGATTTAGAAACATAATCCATTCTAACTGCACTTATCGCTGATTGAGCTGCATCTGCAAATGTTCCCTTTCTTGCAGTATCCAAATATCTAGTTACTGCTGGAATTGCTATCATTACTAAGATTGCAAGTATTACTATAACTGCTAAAAGTTCTATTAAAGTGAAACCTTTCTTATTATTATTTAATTTTTTCATATTGTTTTCCTCCTTATTTTCTTATATTTAAAATATATCATTTAAAAAATACTTTGTAAATAGTTTTTAAGTTTTTTATATTTTTTTGTCGTTAAGTGATTAATTTATCTTGTACACTGACCATTTGAATAATTTCCTAGTTGAACATCACTTTTTGACAATTTATTTTTATCAGTATTATCAATCATATAACATTTATCTTTTTGATAAGATTGCAATGTAATTGTAACTTTTCTTTCTTGCACGCCTTCAGTACCAGGACTACTTGGTTCTTCAAATTTTATTATACTGTTTTCTTTATCGTATGTATAACCATATGGATCGGTAAGATCTGAATCATTTATTCCTTCTATATCACCTAGTTTTATTGTAGTACCGCTGATAAATTTTTCTTTATTCTTTTCTTGTTTATACATATAGGTTGCTTTTGCTATAAAGTCTTTAGCATCTGCTACGTATTGTTCTTTTTTACCTCTATCTATCATATTGACTATATTGGGTGTTGCTATTATTGCTAGTATCGATAAGATTACTACTACTGCGATTAGTTCTATTAGAGTAAAACCTTTTTTATCCTTCATATTGACACTCCCCTCTTCCGATACATTTAGTTAATGTGTTATTTATGTCTTCTACATAGTTTTTTTGATTATCGTATTCTTTTTTTTCTATTGCTAGTACTGTAAACATTGTTATTGAAAGTAATATAATAACAGCATATACCATACTAGTAATAGCAAAACCTTTATTATTCATTATCAAATCACCTACAATAAAATTATAACAAAATTAATCTTAAAAAAAAAGATATATTAGGAAAATATATCAATTATTTGGGATACCCTGTCAATATTTTTAGAAAACCTATCTAATTTATCTTGAGGAGTCATTTTATACTCTATTTTCATTTCTTTTTCAAAAGATGAAAAGTAACTACTATCTCTATTTAGATATTTATACCAATTAGAATTTTCTCTTAAGAATCTTTGGTAATTAGGATTTTGTTTTATTCTATTTTGCAAAATTAAGTTCATTAATCATCGAAATACTTATATAATGGTCTTGCTTCGTATGTACTTTTTCTAACTGGTATACTTTCTTCTTTTGTTTTGACTAAGTTTTCTATGTATCCTATTCCTTTTTGTAAGGAATTAACTTGTTTTTGAACTTCGGTCATATCTATATTTTTAAACATATTAAACATATCTTTTAGTGTAACGGTTCCTGTTGATTGTTCTTTTACTATGTATTTATCCCAAACAGAACTATTCTCTCCATATAATGTGTACATGTTATAGAAATCTTGCCATGTTTTTTCTCCTTTTGAAACATAAGATTCTAGAGATGGTTTTGTTTTTACAAATTCTTTAAATTTATCTAAAGACATGATAATCACCTAATTAATTATATGTTTTTGCTTGTCTTATAAAACAAAAAACTATCACAAAGATTTGTAATAGTTTATATATTTAATTACTTAATTTATCTTTTATTAGAGTGGTAACTTTTTTCATATCACATTTATTTTTTAACTTAGGGGTTGCTATTCTCATTACATTTCCTAAATCTTTAATAGTTGTGGCATTACTTTCTTTTATAGCATTTTCTATAATATTATTTATTTCTTCTTCTGTTAATTGTTTAGGCATATATTCATTTAGTATTTCTATTTCTTCCATATATGACTTAACTAGGTCTTCTCTTCCTGCTTTTTTAAATTCTTCTACTGAGTCATTTCTAAGTTTTATTTGTTTGTTTACAACTTCTACTAAAAGTTCATCGTTTTCTTCTTTTTTATTGTTTATTCTTTCTAGTTGCATTGCTCCTTTAACTGATCTTAATGTATTTAATTTAACTTTGTCTTTATTTTTCATTGCTTCTATAAGTTCTTTTTTAAATTTTTCTAACATGATTTTCCTCCTAAAAAAAGCAACTAATATTAAGCTGCTCTATTATTTCTTCTATTTCTTTTTTTGGAATTTATAGTGTTTTGTTTCTTTTCTTCTCTTCTTTTCACTCCTGGCTTGTCATAAAACTTTCTTTTTTTGGCTTCAGAAAGGACTCCGTCACGAGCACATTTTTGTTTGAATCTTTTTAATGCACTGTCTAAATTACCTTTTACTGTTACTTCAGTCATAATTTAATCCTCCTTTCTTGCCTGTACTACTCTGTATTATAGCAAACATAAGGATAAATTTCAACTTTTTTTTAGCTTTTTTTTAAAAAGGTAGCTTAAAATTACCATTTGCCATCTGTTTCATCATTTTTTTACTTTGTTCAAATTGCGTAAGAAGTCTATTTACTTCCATTAAAGGTCTTCCACTACCATTTGCTATTCTTTGTTTTCTACTTGCTTTTATTATCTCAGGTTTTTGTCTTTCTTCTTTTGTCATTGATAAGATAATTGCTTCAACATGGGCCATATCTTTTGGATCAATATTTATCTTATTTAAACCTAGTTTCTTAGCACCAGGAAGAAGTTTTAGTATAGATTCAAGTGATCCAAGTTTTTTTATTTGTTTCATTTGTTTTAAGAAATCTTCTAAATCATATTTACCAGATCTCATTTTTTTAAGAGAGTTTTCTGCTTCTTTTTCATCTATTACTTCATTAGCTTTATCTACTATAGATAAAATATCTCCCATACCTATTATTCTTGAAGCCATTCTATCTGGGTAAAAAGCATCTAAACCATCGAGTTTTTCTGAAACTCCGACAAACTTTATAGGTACATTTGTTAAATGTCTAACAGAAAGGGCTACTCCTCCTCTGGTATCTCCATCTAACTTAGTTAGAATAACTCCTGTAAGATCTAAGTTTTCATTAAAGCCTTTTATAACGTTTATAGCATCTTGTCCCATCATTGAATCAATAACAAGTAAAACTTCTTGAGGATTAACTTCTTTTTTGATATTTTTAAGTTCATCCATTAAAGCTTCGTCTATATGAAGACGACCAGCAGTATCTATTAAAACATAATCGTATCCGTGTTCTTTTGCATATTTAATAGCATTAAGACTTATTTCTACAGGATTACCTTTACCTTCTTCATAAACTTCAATATTAAGCTCTTTTCCTATTTGTTTTAATTGATCAATTGCAGCGGGTCTATAAACATCACATGCTACTAAAAGGGGTTTTTTACTATGTTTTTTTCTTAGAAAGTTAGATAATTTTCCTATAGTAGTAGTCTTTCCAGAACCTTGCAGACCAACAAGCATAAGAATTGCAGGATTGCCTTCTACATTAAGAGGAGAAGCTTCTCCCCCTAATAAATCTTCAAGTTCATCTCTTATTATTCCTACAAACATTTCTCCTGGAGATAAGCTTTTTTTAACTTCTTCTCCTAAAGCTTTTTCTTTTACATTATTAGTAAACTCTCTAACAACTTGATAGTTTACATCAGCTTCTAGTAATGCTAGCCTTACTTCTCTTAACATTGGATCTATATTTTCTTCTGTTATTTTTCCATGTCCTTTTATATTTTTTACTACTTTTTCTAATCTATCACTTAATGTTTCAAACATATTTATCACCATATTAATTATATATTATTACTAAATAAAAAGAAAGAGTTTTTCTCTCTTTACTTATAAATTAATATGAGTCTTGTTTATTTTGTTATAATATCTTTATAAACTATTGTTTTAAATATTCCTTCTAAGTATATATTTAAATCATTAGGATTATCTTGAAGTATTGATATATTACCTGGCAACCATCATTTTTCATATAATCTAAGAAATATTCATAATGGCTTTTATTATTTTTATTAAAAGCACTTGGATATTCTTCAAAAGGCAATGATAACATTTTTTATTTTCACATACCTTTCCAATAATAATGTTGCTAATTTACCAGATAGCATATAAGCATTTGAACCTGTTATATATACTCAACATTTTTCTTTATATATATAGACTATCAACAGTCTTTTGAAATTTAGGAACTATTTGGAACTTCATCTAAAAAACATAATAATTCTTCTTGAAGTCAATTTTTGTAAATATTTTTCCATAACTACCATGATTTAACATGTTTTGGAAATTGTTGTTTTTTATTTTTTTCTTACTATTTTACTAAATATTTTTACTTATCAACAGAATCAAATTTTAACAAAAGTATTAAACTTTTGTTATGGGAAAACTATTACTGTAACTCATAGTTTTAGATAAAATTATATTTTAATTTACATAGAAAAAACCTATAAAATTACTTATTCGTAATTTTATAAGACTGTTTCATAGTTTTGGTAACACCTTATGGTGTTATTATGAGGCGAGATGTGTCATCCGAAAAAACATTACCATCATTGTTGCCTGAGGAAAACACTAAATTGCCAGTACCAGTATACGCACCACCTCGGCGAAGCCAAGGATAATTGCAATACACCAATGCGCCAAGATTTCTACCTGAACCATCATACACTTCTTTTATTCCATCTCCTAATTTACTTCTTATTCTAGTATATTTACTTGTACTAAAACTATATTTATCATAATATTTACTATTTGGATATGCTATTCCTGCGTATGATGTATAATTACCTGAATCATATATTTTTCCCGTATATCCTGAATTTTGATTTGAATAAGCTCCACTCATCATTGTTGTTCCATCGTTACTTACCATATTTCCCATTGTGTATTCAGTTGATCCTGCACTCATATCGTATACTCCATATATATTATGTGTTGTTGAGGCACTTGGTCCATCTTTTCCTTCCCCTATAGGCGTCTTTGTTACTTTTACTGTCGGACTATCAAAAACCTTTATATTTTTTATATATCCTGTATCTGTTCCTTTTGCTCCTGAATTATCTTTTCTATATGTAAAAGTTAATACATATTCACCTTTAGCTAATTTTTTTGATACATTTTTGTATGTTAATGCACTTTCTGTCGTTCCTAAAGTTGTGCCTCCTATTTTTGTACTTGTTCCTGTATCAGATAAAGTTGTTCCATCTTTTGTTATTGTATAGTATAAATAATCATAACTTGCACTTTCACTTGACACACTCCAGTCAAATGATAAATATGTTTCATTTGTTGGTGCTGTAAAATTAAACTTCAAATTAGTTGTAGTAGAATTTTTTCCTTGATTAGAACTCTTATATAAACCATCTGTTTCAGTCCAAGGATATGTCGTATCATTTGTAACTGTTGGGGAAATATTAGTTCCCCCAGTTATTGTGGTATTAGTTAGATATTTTTGATTATATTTATATGTTCCATCTGATGTAAAAGAAGCACTAGAACTTCCTCCACTTCTTCCTGTATAATAGCTAGAACTATTATTTTTATTCACTTCTTTACATGTACCATCTGTACATGTTCCGTACTTAGAATGTGACAGATATGCGACTGCTCCCCATTCCATATTCTTTATCATATGTGTATCTGTTGTTGTTGATAGTCCATAGTTATTACCACTATTTTTCATATTCATTATGTTTGTTTCAAATGTACTAACCTTTTGATTTCTTAAACTTTGTACATCTGGTTTTGTAGTTATATTATCTATTGTTCCAGTAAGTTCGAATTTTCCTATCCAAAACCCTTTTATTTCTTCGCTTCCAAAAGTAAATGCTGGATGAGTATATGTTTTATTATTACAAGTACTATCTGTACAAGTAGAATTTGTTTCTTTTAATTTACATGTTTCAGATGGTTTTCCCTCCGTTCCTGATATTGCATCTTGACATGAGATTTCTCCATTTGATGCTGTACCATCTTCAAATGTTATTTCTATTTGCTGTTCATTACTACCAACTGTTCCATCACTATTATAATTCCATACTTTATATTTATATCTTGGTATCCATACTTGCATAGTAAGTATATCATCCATTGGAATTGTTGTACCGTTTTCTGCAGATAAATATTTTGCTCTGTTGGTGCTTGATACTGTTACACTATTGGCCCATTTCTTTTCACAATAATCATACCAATTATTGCCTTTGTTTGTAGAATCTGCTTTTTTCCATGTTTCCGAATCTTCATCATAATAAACTGGTATCATTGCATCATCTAATACTGGTGCATTTGGTTTATTCATACTACAGGTATCTACTGTTATCTCTATTGTCTTAGTACCCATTATTGTATCTGTAAATACTGCATATGTTGTGTTTACTTTATAGGAGACAATTCCTACTAAAACTAAGAATATTATACTTAAAGTTGATATAATATAAGGGTTAAACTCTTTTATATTTCTATTTAAAAAGTTATATAATTGCCCCCCCCCCCCAGACGAATATTTGTTTGGTTCTTGGTCTTTGTTTTTCATAGTTTTAACTCCTTTTTATGATATTTATCTTTAAGTTAATTCTATAATAAAAATAATACTTTTTCAAGTATTATTTTATTTTTTACTTATAAATATCTACTCCGTATTTATGTTCTACTATATCATAGAATATGTAATTTCTTGGAGGATTTATTGTTAAACTTAAAAGTGTTACATAACCTAGTATTATTAATATTATTGATACTTTGTTTAGTAATTTATTTTCTTTTCCATAGTTTAATAGATAATAACTAAATATTTGTTCTAGGATTATTACTATTACTAGAAGAGATATGGATATTATCATGTTTTCTCCGAACATATCGTAAAGTGGTAAATAAATGATTAAGTAAAGTATTATACTTGTGATCATCATGAGGAAGGTAACTGTAAAGAAATTATTGGTGTTAATATTCTTTTTTTTATAGATGATGTATTCAATTATATTAAAAGTTAAGATACCACTATAAAGGAGTTTCATGTGTTCCCATATACTTTCGTTAACTGGAAAGAAAATTTCGAATATAGGATTTGGAAACCATTCATATAAGAAATGATATAGTACTGTTAAGAGGAATGTTATAATTACTCCGATTATTTTTATTTTTTTCATCACTATCACCATTTTTATTATATGAAAAAAAGTGTTTTTTTATTTTTATTTGTAACACTTATTTTTCTATTATTATAGTTACAGGACCATCATTTGTTAAGGATACTTTCATGTCTTCTCTGAAAACACCTGTTTCTATGTTTATTCCTGTTTCTTTTAGTTCTTTATTGAATTTATCATATAGGATGGTTGCTTCTTCTTGTTTTAGGGCTTCTACGTAGCTGGGTCTATTTCCTTTTTTTGTATTTGCATAAAGAGTAAATTGTGATACTGAGAGTATTTGTCCTTTTACGTCTTTTATTGATAAGTTCATGATACCGTTTTCATCGTCAAATATTCTTAGGTTTACTAATTTGTTTACAATCCATTTTATGTTTTCTTCTGTGTCGTTTTGGGTAAATCCTACTAGGACTAGTAATCCTTTATCTATTTTACCTACTACTTTATCTTTTATTTCTACTTTTGCATTTGTAACTCTTTGTAATACTACTTTCATCTCATGATCCTTTCTACGTCATTTACGTGATTTATTTTTGTTAAGCCTGTTATGTATTTGTTTAGTGATTCTTTATCTTTTACAAGTACATTTACTGAGTAAACGTTGTTTGTGCTTTTATTTATTAAGTTAACGCTTTCTATTATAATGTTCATAGCGGATGCTGTTTGAACTATATCTACTATTATGTTATCACTTGATGTTGTATGGATAATTAGTTCACTGTTATATTTATTGTCTATATTTGGGTTCCAACTTGCACTTATTGTTCTTTCATCGAGGTATTCGATGTTTTGACATTCTTTTCTATGTATTTTTATTCCGTTTGTACGGGTAATGTATCCTACTATTTCATCTCCTGGGACAGGCAAACAACAATTAGCTATATGTGTTTCTATATTTTTTGTTTGTCCTACTATTATATCATTATCACTACTTTTAATGACTATTTTTAGTGGTTTTTTTTCTTCTTGGACTGAATCTTTGTTTAGTGATTTTATTATTGTTTTAGGAGAGTATTTATTATTTCCTATATTTAGATAAATTTCTTCGATGGTTTTTAGTTTGAATTTTGAATATATTATTTTTAGATTTTCTTCGGATAAGAAGTCTTGTACGGGGATTTTTTTTCTTCTTAGTTCTTTTTCTAAGAGATCTTTTCCTTGATTTATATAATCTTCTTTAGTAGTTCTGTTGAAGAAGCTTTTTATTTTGTTTCTGGCTCCGGTTGTTTTTACTATGTTTAACCAACTTCTTGATGGTCCTTTTGAGTTGTTATTTGTTATTATTTTGATTATATCGGCGTTTTTTAGTTCATAATTAAGGGGAACCATATTATTATTTACTATTGCTCCGGTCATTTTATCTCCGACTTGGGAATGGACTCTGTAGGCGAAGTCGATAGTTGTTGCGCCTTTTGGAAGTTCTATTACGTCTCCCTTTGGGGTATATACGTATATATTGTTGTTTAAAACTTCGTTTTTTACTTTATCTACAAAGTCTTCACTAGTAAGTTTATCGTCTTTAAGTTCTATTATTGATTTATAGAATTGAAGTTTTTGTTCTGTTATATTTTGCATTTCTACAGCGGCATTTTTTTGTTCTTTATAAGCCCAGTGGGATGCTATACCATTTTCTGCGATTTCGTCCATATCATAGGTTCTTATTTGGATTTCGAAGAGATTACCTCCTAGGCCGAATACGGTGGTATGGAGTGTTTGATAAAGATTGGTTTTGGGGTTAGCGATATAATCTTTGAATCTTTTTGAGACTGGTTTATATTTTGAATGGATAAGTCCTAGAGCTAAATAGCATTCTTGTTCTTTATCTACTAGTATTCTTATTGCTAGAAGATCATAAATGTCATTGAAACTTCTTCCTTTATCTAGTTTTTTATAGATGCTGTAAATACTTTTTGCTCTTCCTTTGATCTCGTGTTTTATACCGTTTTGAGTAAGTAAATTACTTACTTCGGCCATCATTTTTTTAACCCATTCTTCTCTTTCTTTTTTGGTTTTATTTAGTTTTTCTGCGACATCGCGATAGGCTTCTGGTTTTAGATATTTTAACGCGAGTTCTTCTAGTTCGCTTTTTATTTTATTCATACCTAGTCTATGAGCAATTGGGGCAAGTATTTCTAGGGTTTCTTTTGATTTTCTTTTTTGTTTTTCGTGATCAAGAGCATATAGGGTTCTCATATTGTGAAGACGATCTGCTAGTTTTATTATTATTACTCTTACGTCTTCGCTCATTCCTACGATTATTTTTTTATAATAACTGGTTAAATATTCATTATCTGTTGAGACGTTTATGTTGTTTATTTTGGTTACTCCATCAACAAGACTTGCTACTACTGGCCCAAATTCTTTTTCTAAATCTTCTTTACTTGTTTCAGTATCTTCGACTACGTCATGAAGAAGTGCGGCTATTATAGTATCTTTATCGGCGTTTATAGAGGTTAAGATATGTGCTACGAAAAGAGGATGAACTATATATTCTTCTCCTGTTCTTCTGTATTGTCCTTTGTGTTTTTCTTTTGCATATAGATATGCTCTTTTTATTTCTTTTTGTTCTTCAGGAGATAAGTATTTTTTTATTTGTTTTTCTAAATTTTCATATGTAATTGTTCTGTTAGTCAAGGAAATCACCTCATATCTTTTATATCTAATTTTAATATATCGTTTACTATTTCATTTAAAGATAGGTTTTTACTATGCATCCATTTACTTTGTTTTAAATGCATAAATATTTCTTCTTCATTGATGTTATATCCAAGTAGTTTAAAATCGTCTTTTCTTTTACTTAAAGCTGGCATTATTCTATCTTTTAATTCTTCTAGGGAACTGAAATTCATGTATTATCACCTCTCTTAAACATTATATATGGTTTCATTTTATCTTGATAAGGTCCGTATAAGGATAGTTCACAATTATTTTTTACAAATAATATATAGTTTTCACTTATTTTAGGAATTATTCCTCCGTTTATTATCTCTTTTTCATATTCTTTTATGGGCTCCATTACTTTTGGATTTAGGACTTCTTTTACACTTAGTAATTTATAATTATCATTTTCTATATCATATAAACTATAGGAATCTTTTATATTAAAGGGACCTTGAGTAATTCTTTCTAAACTGTTCATGCAAAGAGGAATATTAAGTTTTTTTGATAAGTCGTTTATTAGACTTCTTATATATGTTCCTTTTGAGACGTGACAGGTAAAGGAGAAGTATTGTTTTTTGTCTTTTATATATAGATTTATATCATTTATGTCATATATGGTTACTTCTTTTTTAGGAAGGGTAACTGGGATATTATTTCTTGCGTATTCATATAGTTTTTTTCCGTTTACTTTAACTGCACTATAGATTGGTACTTCTTGTAGATAGGTTTTTTCAAAGGATTTTAACTGTTTTTCTAAGTCTTCTTTTGTTATTAATTTATCTTGTTTTGAAAGTATGTTTCCTGTTATATCATAGGTATCTGTTTTTGTTCCTACTAGTGCTTCTACTTTGTATGTTTTATTATCAAAGATATTAAAGTTACCTAGTTTAGTAAGTGATCCTATTCCTATTACTAATAATCCTGTTGCCATGGGATCTAGTGTTCCGAAATGTCCTACTTTTCTTGTGTTAAATTTTTTTGATATGATATTGACAATGTCTCTTGAGGTATATCCTTTTTCTTTGTTTATGAGAATTATTTTATCCATGTTATCACTTCCAAATATATATAGATTATAACAGAAAAATGAAGATATTTAAACCTTCACATTGCTCTTTTGAATAGTTTTTCTAGTTCATAGAAACTATAATTTATAATAGTAGGTCTTCCATGGGGACAAGTATATGGGTTTTCACACTTTAAAAGGGTTTCTAAGAGTTTTTCTGCTTCTTCTAGGGAGATATAGTCATTTGCTTTAATGGCCATCTTACAAGAAAGGTTTATGGCAATTTTTTCGTTAAACTTTTCTTTTGAGAAGTCTTTTTCATGGATGATAATTTCGATTATTTTTCTTAGGGACTCAGTTATATATCTTTTGTTTATCCATTTTGGATGTTTTCTTATTATTATGACATTTTGTCCAAACTCTTCGTATGATATTCCTACTCTTTCTATTATAGATTTCTTTTCTTTTAATTCAAGGAATTCTTCGTTTGTAAATTCTAGTTTTATTGGCACAAGTACATCTGTAAATTCCATAGTTTCTTTGCCTAGTTCTTTTTTATATTTTTCATAGTTTATTCTTTCTTGTGCTGCGTGTTGATCTATTAGATGCATACCATCATCGTTTTCTCCGACTATATATGTGTTTCTAACTATTCCCACGGGAGTTATTTTTTTAACTGTTTTTTTATTTGTTTCTTGTGTGTCTGTTATGTAAGGGATTTCTTCTTCGTTTGCGTTAAAATCAAAGGTTACCTCTTCGTATATTGGTTTTATTTCTTGTTTTTCTTTAAAGTCTAAGTCTTTGTTTATAGTAGTTATTTTATCAATGTTGGATACTACTTTTTCTGATGATTTAATTTCTGGGACAAGGATTAATTTTAGTAAAGCATTATTTATGGTGTGTCTAATTAATTCTAGTAATTCTTCTTGTTTAGAGAACTTAATATCCATCTTAGTAGGATGAACGTTTACATCTATTATAGTAGGATCTGATTCTATGTTTAGGACTACAACAGGATATCTTCCGATTGGTAAATAGGTATGATAAGCTTCTAGGATGGTTTTTATAACAGAGTTATTTCTTATGTATCTACCATTTACAAACATGGTTATAAAGTTTCTAGATGCTCTATTTACTTCTGGGTAGGAAATGTATCCATTTATGTCGTAATCACTATTAGATGAGTTTATCTTTATCATTTTTTTAGTAACATCAAGACCATATATACTATTTATAACTTTTAAAAGATTACCAGATCCATCGGTATTAAGTAGAACTTTTTCATTATTTGTGAGAACAAACTTTATATTAGGATAAGAAAGTGCCATTTTATTTACATATGAGGTTATATTAGCAAGTTCAGTATGAAGGTTTCTTATATATTTAAGTCTTGCTGGGGTGTTATAGAAAATATCTCTTACAGTTATCTTAGTTCCTGTTCTTAAACTTGATTCACTTGTGCTAGAAATTACTCCGCCATTTATAACTACTAAAGTGCCACATGTTCCATCTGAAGTTTCTATTTGCATCTTAGAAACAGAGGCAATAGATGGAAGAGCTTCTCCTCTAAAGCCTAAGGTATCTATATGAAACAAGTCATCATCATTATATAGTTTACTAGTTGCATGTCTTTTTAAACAATTAGTGGCATCAATTCTGCTCATACCTATGCCATCATCAGAAACACAAATCTCTCTGGTACCAGCATCTATTAAAGAAATTTTTATACTGGTAGAAGATGCATCTATACTATTTTCAACAAGTTCTTTAACAACGTTCATTAAAGTTTCCACAACCTCTCCTGCTGCAATCTTATTGGAAAGGTTTATATCCATTACTTTTATTTTGTCCATAATCATTTCTTCTTTCTATCCAAAGTACTTACAAAGTGGTCTTTGGCTTAAACTAGTATCTCCTGAAAAGTCATTTATTATTTCATCACCATTACGCATTATTTTTATGCATAACATTTCTTCTTCTGAAGGAGTAAATTTGCTTGGTTTGCTATCCATTTTACATTTTTTTACTATTTCTTGTTTTCCATCTTTTGTTTGAATACTAGTTTCTATTAGACAGGCACCATCTTTTATATATTGTTCTTCTCGTTCTTCATCGTTTGAAAATTTTTTGGTATAAGAGTCCATTCCTAACAAATCCCCTTTTTTCACTAATGTTATTGTACTTCCTGTTAATTCTTCTTGTGTTAATCTTTTTCCATCGAATGTAAATTCACCAAAGTATGATTTTTCTTCTTCTTTCATGTCGTCATTTAAAACTATCTTTGTTTCTGGAACTTGTCCTTTCATTATCATATCTTGTCTATATTTGTCATAAGTGGCTTCGATGGATGAATGTAGTTCTGTTAAATCCATATCTCTTGCGTCTTTTCTATATCTAGATACACTTACTAGTGCTATTGTAGATAAAATTCCTAATATAACTATTACTGCTAATAGTTCTACTATTGTAAATCCCTTATTTTTCATTCTTACACCTCAGGAATATTTTAACATAAAAAAAGGAGTTTAACTAGTATTTTATTTCCCCTTTTTTGATGAACTCTCTTAAAATTTTTGTTATTGCTCTTTTTTCTATTCTTGATACATAACTTCTTGATATTTTTAGATCTTTTGCTATTTCTTTTTGGGTTTTTTCATCTTCGTTTAAGAGTCCATATCTTTTTATTATTATTTCTCTTTCTCTATCTGTTAGTTTATTTATATATTCTTTTAAAAGTTTAACGTTATCTTTTATATACATGTTTTCTATATAATCTGGTTTTGGTGTTTTTAAGACGTCTAGTATTGTTATGTCATTTCCTTCTTTATCATATCCGATTGGATCGTCTAAGGAAATGTTATTGTTATTTTTTTTATTACTTCTGAAGAACATTAATATTTCATTTTCTATACATTTAGCACAATAAGTTGTGATTCTTGTTCCATGTTTCTTTGAGTAAGAATCTATTCCTTTGATTAGCCCGATTGTTCCTATACTTATTAAGTCATCGTTGTCTATGTTAGTATTTTCATATTTTTTAGTTATATGTGCAACTAGTCTTAGATTGTGTTCTATTAAAATATCTCTTGCTTTTTTATCTTTTTTGAGTAATAAATCTATATATTTTTCTTCTTCTTCTTTTGAGAGAGGTTCTTTAAAGACATTATTAGAGTAAGAGGTTTTAAAGAGCATTAAAGTTTTTAAAAAAGAGATTAGTCCAAAAAACATATTACCACCTACTTAATGATATGTTTTCTTTTTTAAAAGTATTTTATAATATGTCTTATTTTGTTATAATTTAGAGGGTGATAAGATGAAAGAGAAATCTTGTGGATGTATTATATTTAAAAAAGAGAATGAAAAGATAAAGTTTTTAGTTATTAAACAAGTGCTTGGACATTATGGGTTTCCTAAAGGTCATGTTGAGAGAAATGAAACTGAAAAGGAAACTGCTTTAAGAGAAGTAAAAGAAGAAACTGGACTTGATATAAGTTTTCTTGGAGATTATAGAAAGGTTATAACTTATAGTCCTAAAGCTAATACCATTAAGGATGTTATATATTTTTTGGGAACTGTTAAAGGAGGCACTTTAAAGCCTCAAGAGGAAGAGGTTTCATTAATAAAGTGGTTTGATTTTGAAGATGCTTATAAGACTATTACATATAAGGATGATAAAAATATATTACTAAGTGCTTATAATTATATAAAAGATAATAATTTTTAATTTTTTGGAAAGTATTTTTTTTCTTAACATATAAATATATAGGTGAAGAAAATGAAAAATATATTAAAAGATAGTAATAAGTATAGAAATGATATTAATGATATTTTAAATGAGGTATTTAAATATCTTCCTAAACTAAAGGATTGGTATTTGGAACAAAGTGTTATATTTGATGATAATAAAAAGGTTTTATTTAAGGCATTAAGAAATGATCAGAATGAAAAAATTGGTAATCAAATAATAATAGATATTCTTTTAGATACTATATATAATTATAATTTAATAATACAGGATGACTCAGTTAAGCTAACAAAAATATATCAGGAAAAGGATAAGCTTATTAAAGAAACAAAAAAAATAACAATTAATGATGATGAAATAACAAGAAAATGTGTGTTAAATGTAAATAATTGTAAGACAAAGTATGAAGAAACATATAGTTTTAAAGATGATGAAAGTATTATAAGTATAAATGATAGTGATATAAAAGATACTTGTGATAAGTCTTTGGATGAGATTATTAAAAAAATGAAGAATATTAAAAATAAGACTCTTGTAAGGAAGTAAGTCCTTACTTTTTTTGATTTAAGTAAAGTTTTATAGTATAATTTGTTTAGGTGATTTATGTGGAAGTAATAGGAATTGTTGCAGAATATAATCCATTTCATAATGGACATAAGTATCATATAGATAAAATAAAAGAAATGTATAAAGATTCTGTTATAGTAGCATGTATCTCTTCTTGTTTTACTCAAAGAGGAGAAATAAGTGTTTTAAATAAATGGGATAAGACAAGGGTTGCTCTTTTAAGTGGTGTTGATTTAGTGATAGAGCTTCCTTTTGTGTACTCTAGTCAAAGTGCAGATATATTTGCGAGTGGTGCTTTAAAACTTTTAAATGAGTTAAGGGTTGATAAAATAGTCTTTGGTAGTGAATCTAATGATATAAAAAAATTATATGAAATAGCAAGTGTTCAGGTTAATAATAGTGACTTTGATAGTGTTGTTAAGAGATATCTAGATGATGGTGAGAATTATCCGACAAGTATTTCTAAAGCATTAGATGATTTTGGTATTGAAAGAATATCTAGTCCTAATGATTTGCTGGGTATTTCGTATGTAAAAGAGATAATTAAGAATTCATATGACATAATGCCTGTAACTATAAAAAGAACAAATAATTATCATGGTAATAATAAAGGTAATATACTTAGTGCAACTGAGATAAGAAAATTATATAGTGAAGGCAGTAATATCAATAAATATGTTCCATATAGTAGTAATATTTTATATAAAAATAAAGATTATTTTCCGTTTTTAAAGTATCAAATTATAAATAATTATGATAATCTTAATAAATATCAGACTACTTCTGAAGGGATAGAAAACAGGATAAAAAAGAGTATTACTAAGGCTAATTCGTTAGAAGATATGGTAAGTTTTATAAAAACGAAGAGATATACTTACAATAAAATAAACAGAATGCTTATTCATATTTTGACAGGTCTTACAAAGGAAGAAGCTCAAGAGAAAATAGATTATATTAGAATACTTGGATTTAATAATAAGGGTAAGAATTATCTTAATAAAATAAAAAAGAATACGGGGATTCCTATTATAACTAGATATAAAGATATAGATAGTAAGCTGTTAGATATAGAAAAGAGAGCCACTTATATATATTCTTTAATAGTACAAGATAAGAGTTTAATGAAAAAAGAACTTGAGAGGCCTATTTATGTAGACTAAAGTTCTTTTTTGTGTGATTATAACTTTTTGATATCAATTAACATTCTTGTATGATAATTCTCATTTTCATAGAATCTAATGGCATTTTTATTGTAAGCAAAAATATCTACAAAAACATACTCACATCCTATAGATTTAAAATAATCTTCTAGTTTTTTTATTAGTTTTTTTCCTATGCCTTTTCCTCTAATATTTTTAGAAACAATTAGTTCTGAAATTTCACCACTTTTAGGACATTTATAATCTAAATAATCGTATTTATCATATGTCCTAACATAACCCATTATTAAGCCTAGAACTTCTTCATTTTCAATTGCTAAAAAACATTTACCTTTGTTTTTCGAGACTTCTTCTAGGTCTATAGAAGCCATTTTATCTCTGTATTCAGGATGAACTCTGTCTAAATTATCTTCATCAACGGAAACAATGTACTCTTCAAGTTCTACTAATAGGTTTTTTACATCTTCCAAGTACTTTTCTTTATACTCTATTATTTTCATTTTTCAAATAATCCTCTCTTGTTAGTTCATATTTTGCAAATGTTAGTTTTCCATCATAAAATGTATACGGAGATTCCTCTTCAACTTCATTTATTTTTTCGAATCCTAATCTTTCAAAAATTTTGCATGAAGGGATATTATTTTTTACAGCACCTGATGATATTTTATCAATTTTTACTTTTTTAAACATGTACTCTATCATTGCGGATGCTGCTTCTTTTGCATAACCTTTAGCTTGATATTTTTTATCGATAAACCATCCAACATCTCTAACTTTTATATCATTTCCTTTTTCTTGAGCCGAAACTTGTCCAATAACTTCTTCTTTGCCACTCATTGTATAAATTGGTTTTAAAAATATACTCCAAATAAAAGTGTCAGGATTGCCAGCATTTTGTACTTTTGATATATAAAACTTCTCTTGGGTTTCCCATTTCCAATGGTCTTTATTTGTGGCTTTGTTTTTAGCAGAGGTTAAATACCACTTATTAATTTCTGGATCCATTAATATTTCCCATAATCTTTTTTGTTCTGTTATACTAGAATTTTTTAGTATTAATCTTTCTGTTTCAATCGTTTTACTACCTATTAAATTCATATTATAAAACCTCGTCCTTTTACTGCTTAGAAATTAAGCTTACATAATATTCTATAAGCAAAGTATATTATAATCATGAAATCAAGTCAATAGTTATTAATTTACTACTCCTGTTAGAAAACTCTTTATTACTCTAGTATATTGTTTGAAGATACTTGCTTTTTTTATATCATCTCCTGCTGTTAGATCGGCTTCTACTATTGTTTTATTATTGCTTTTAAGATATAGTTTTCCTAGTGTTTGACCTTTTTTTACTGGGTACTTTATTTCATTTAGTTTTATATTATATGTATAATTTTCTTCTTGTTGACCTTTTGGAATTGTTATGTTTAAATCATCTTTTAAAACTAGGTCAACGTTATTTTTATCTGCTTTATCTAGTTTTAATTTTTTGATTACTTTTTCTTTACTGATTATTTTTTTGTTTTGATATTGATTGAATCCATAATCTAGCATAGATATAGCTTCTTTATTTCTTAGAGTTGTATTTTGGTAGCCAAAGCTTATTGCTATTAATCTTAAGTTATTTTTTAAGGCTGTTACTGCGATTGATGAACCTGCTTCTTCTGTGTATCCTGTTTTTAAACCATCTACTCCTTTGTAGAATTTGACAAGTTTATTTGTGTTAACTATCCAAGTTTTATTGTCAGTATTTTCTCTTATGTAACTTTCGTATTTACTTGTATAATCAAGAACTTTTTTATGTTTTAGTAATTCTTTAGCGATTAATGCCATGTCATATGCTGAGGAATAACCGCCTTTTTCATCGAAACCTGTACAATTGACAAAATTTGTGTTTTTTAGTCCTAGTTCTTTTGCCTTTTTATTCATTTCTTTTACAAATTCTTGTTCGGTTCCACTTACTCTTTCTGCCATTGCTACCATTGCATCATTGGCACTTGCCATAGTAATTCCTTTTAAAAGATCGTCTACACTTATTTTTTCTCCTTCTTCGAGCCAAATTTGTGTTCCACCCATTTCTTTTGCATTTTTACTTATTGTTAAAATTTCATTTGTTTTTAAAGAGCCATTTTCTATTTTTTCGAATATTATAATTAAACCCATCATTTTAGTTAATGATGCTACACTTGTTTTAGAATTTGCATTTTTATTATACAAGATTTTTCCAGTATTGTAATCCATAAGAATAGCACTTTTACCATTAGGAGTTATATCCAAATCCTCTGCACTTACAATGCCTGGTATTAAGATTATACTAATTAATAAAAACAAAATTATTTTTTTCATAAACTCACCTATTAAAAAATATGTCAAATAGTGAGTTAATAGAATTAATTTTTACCACTTATATCTTTTTTTCATATAAGTTCTGTTTTCGTTTATACCATACTCTAAGAAATTATAGTCTTTTTCTTTTAGGTTAAGTAAATCTAACATTTCTCTTTCGTCTAAAATTGCCTGATTAGATAGGAAGTTTCTTATCATTGTCATGCCTTCTTTTTTATCTTTTCTGTAAATATCAAAGAAGTATTCTCCTAGTAATAGCCCGTATAGGTATTTTATATCGTTTGAGTAGTTATAATATGTGGTTATAAAGGATGCTGGTTTATTGTCTTTATCTAATGAGTAAATTTCTTTAATTTTTGCATATTCATCATCATAGACTATTTTATCTGATAAAGCCATGTTTGATACTTTATATAAGGACTCAGCATAATCATTCAAATCAAAGTAGTTTAAATTAAGTTCTCTGTGAGCATCATCTTTATATATATCGTTTTTAATTAAATAATCTAGTGCAACTCTTTCAAAAAAGCAAGACATTACTTCAATAAAACAATAATCGTATCTATCTATTTGCTGAATAGAACTCATAGTACTCATGAAAGTATTTTCGTATTCATGGCCAAGTTCATGTAAATAAGTTTTTAAGAATGTAGCTTGTTTATTTATTTTGCTATCTATAGATATATTTGGTTTTTCATAATTAAATGTATTGTAACAGTTACCCATGCAGGTTTTTAAATCAACATATTTTATATCATCGAAACAGAATAATCTTTCATAACTTTTAACTTTATCTATACCCATACTAGTTAATATTTCATAGGTTAGTTCTTTAGCTTCGCTAGGTTTAAATTTATTTTCTGAAAATAAGCCATAATACTTGTATTTATTTTTTGTATATTCTTTATTTATCTTTGTATAAAAATCTTTATATATTTCATTATCATTTTTTAAGAAATCGTAAAACTGGTATTCTTTTAACAATAATTCAATTTGTTCAAAATACTTTGCTTCTTGTTTTTTTACTTCTTCGCTTGAATTAACAAGTAAAGTATAGTACATATTGCTTAATAAAAACTTTTTTGAATTACTTTTTTCAATTTCTAGTTTTTCCCTTATTTGTTGTAATTGTTTTAACATAATGAATTTTCCCCCTTATTAAAATTATATCATTAATACTTATGTTTTTAAATATTTTTTATTATTTATTAATATAGTTTATTAGGTGATAAATGTGTCAAATAAGATAAGATTAATTATTATATGTACTTTATTTGTGGTTGCTTTATTATTATTTGTTATAACTCGTGATTATGAGAATAAAATAGTTTTAGGAAGTCAGAAAACTGTAAATGCTTATGCACCTTTTGAAAGGAGTTCAAACTATGATATAAAAAATAAGGAAAGATATGCAAGGTACTATGAAAATAATAAAAATCTTGATTATGAGGAAGTTGTAACAAGAGTGAATATTGGTTTAGATTATGGATTTTATAATTATATAAAAGATGCAGACTTAAGTAAAGGAATTCTTGTTCTTACTAATAAGTTTTTGAAACTAAATAAGGAATATGTTCCGAATGATTTAGAAGAGATAAATGATAAATATTTTATTAGTGGTAATAAAAAAGTTAGGTTTTTAAGAAAAGAAGCAAAGGAAGCATTTGAAAAATTAAGTGATGATTCTATAAAGAATAAGACTCCTGTATATGGACAAAGTGCTTTTAGGACTTATGAAAGGCAAGATGAATTGTATAGTAGTGCTATTAAGAGTTATGGTAAGGAAAAAGCAGATTTAGATACGGCAAGACCAGGACATTCTGAGCATCAAACAGGGCTTACTATTGATGTTAGTTCTACTAAACAGGGAAACATGTTAAGTTTTGAAAAGACTTCTTCTTATAAATGGATGATGGATAATGCTTATAAATATGGTTTTATATTGAGATATCCAAAAGATAAGGAGAATATTCATGGTTTTATATATGAGTCTTGGCATTTTAGATATGTGGGAGTTAAGGTTGCTAAGGATATGCACGATAATTATAGTGATCTTACTTATGATGAGTATTATTATATTAAAATTGAAAATAGGAAATCTTAATTAAAAACAGTTTTTTTATAATTTTATGTTTTCATTCCGTGAGTTTTTTATATTTTTTCTATTAAATTTTCAAAATAAAAAGGACTATTATTGTCCTAATGTTCATATAATCCATGTATTTTTTGTCTAGTTACATCATCAATATCGTTTATTGTCCAAATATTATTTACTTTGGTTAACTTGAAATCTATTGTATATTTAACCCTGTCTTTAGCTTCTTTTAGTTTTCCTAACCTATATTCAACGTATTTAGAATCAGATGTTCCGGTTACTTTGTCTTTTGCATCTTCTGCTACATCTTTAGTGCCTTCTACTACGTCTCTTGCAGCATCTTTAACGTCATCTACGACATCTTTTGTAGTGTCCTTTACATCTTTTGTTATGCTGTTATCAGTTGTTGAACTAAATTCATTTGGATTATTATTATAGTAGTCTTCTGCGTCTTTATTGATCTTATAATAATCATAAACTTCAATTTCAGTGGTTACAGTAGCAGTATCTCCATCGATTGTTTCATCTTTGATTACATAGCTCATGTCTTTATATTGTTTTTTCATTATGTCTTCATAAGTACTTTTTTGTGTATCATTCATTAAGGAATCTGTACTTATCATATCTTTTAGTTGTGTTAGAACTGTTTCATCTTGATTTTTATAATTATCTAAGAAATTTTCCACTTTTTTAGTTGGGGTATTATCAAAAGAACAACCACTTAATAATACAATAGCCATAATACATGAAAAACATAAGAATATTTTCTTCATAATAAATCCTCCCATTTCTATTATGAGAGGTTTTATTTTTTTTATACTAAATTCTATTTAATTTATTTTTTTTATTTTTTAAAATTATTAATGCTATTATAAGGATAATGGAAGCTCCTACAAAGACGATTGCTATTATTACTCCTGTATTATTATTACTATCAGCATCTTCTCCTATATCTATAGCATCTGTATTATCAGTATTATCAGTGTTTGAATCTGCAGTTTCTTCTTTACCATCATGATCCATTGGTTCAGTTTCAAGTTGTGGTTTTTTTACAGAAAAGTCTATACTAAAATCGTCGTCTTTTGGAGTCCAAGTATAAACACCATTGCTTGAAGTATCGGCATTGCTACTCGTTACAGTAAGAGGAGTTGTGATATTTATTTTGATTTGATCTGCTCTATGTCCACAATAAAATGGTGTTGATGTTTTTATAGAGATGGAACTGCTTGTGTCATTGTAATCTATTTTACTAAAACAATCATTAAGTATTCTACTTCCTGTAAGGAATATAGAGGCATAACTATTTTTAAGTGTTATAGTGTAGACTCCTCCAGAATGTTTTTTTGTTTTTTTATATTTTACTTTGGTATCAGTATTAAAATAAATATCTTCTTTAACAACTGAAGTCATAAAATCATAGTTTCCACTATTATCTAGTTCTGAATCTTTTATAGTATAAATATTATTTTCAGAAAATTTTAAGTTTTTATCAATTGTTAGGTTATATTCAATGCTTTTAGCATTTACAAAACTAATTCCAAACATAAAACAGATTAATGATATAAATATATATTTTATTTTCATAAGTTATCCTCCTTATAAACTTGAAGCTTTTCTTTTTTTCGTAATTAGTATTATTGTTCCTACAATTATAAATATTAATAGTAGTACACCTATTATAATAAGTATAGAGTTGTCGGAATTAATTTGGGTATCAGGTGTATTATCAGAAACATCAGAGGTAGAATCACTAGTTTGATTGTCTTCTTTATATTTCTTAGATAAATCAATATTGAAGTAGACTGAGAAATCTCTTGAGTTTTTATCATTTGATTGCCAAGTATATATATTATTTTCTTCATCAATTTTACTAGCATTACTTTCTAGCATTTTATAAGGAGATTTAATATTTAAAGTGAATTTGTTAAAATTACAGGTTAAACCTCTGCTAGTAGAGAAAATTAGTTTACTTTCACTTCCATTTTTTAAAATATTATAGTATTTAAAGCAATTACGAATAATGTTTGAGTTTGTATGATTATTTAAACTGAAACTACCTTTTATTGTAGCCTTTTTGCTTATATCATCAGTTGTAATATTATAATATGCTATGCCTTCTTCTTTTGTTTTGTTGCCAGAAAATGGATTTTCTAGTTCTGCATCGTACTCTAGAGGAATTGGATAAGAAATTGTCTCCTTTATTTTTTCATAATCTGAAGAATTACCAGTTATTAAGTATTCTTCATTTATCCTGTTTTTGTCTATATTTATATTAACTACTGCGGAACAACCGCTCATACTAAACAAAATTATTAAACACAAAATACTTTTTTTTATCATTATTAATCACCTATTCTTTTGATATTATCCAATATCTTGTTGTAGCCGGAACAACAACCTCTTCAAAATCAAACAATTTAGAATCATTACTTTTATTAGGATCTTGAACAAAAACTTGTCCGTCCTTATGAGAAGTTAAAACTATAAAATGACCACCGCTGGTAAATGGTTTTTTATTAGTTGCAGCAATAACTAGTTTTTTGCCACTATTTAATGCTATTAAAACTTCTTTATTGTTCGCTTCACTAACATCCAGTTGTTTAACACTCAAACCATATTTTTTCCCAGCTGAAGCAAAAAATGCATGTTTAGTTCCTGTTCCAGGTACGTAAAAATCATTCTTACATGAATACTTAGCCATTTCTTCTGGATTGTGTTCTTCGCCTAACAAAGAAGAAACTACAATAGCCATAGCAGTTGGCCCACAGCCAGAAACTGCAACATTATGCTCTCCTTTACCAGAACAATAAGCAACATTAGGGTAATCACTTTGATAATATACTCTTATATTACCGTTGAATCCATCTCCTCCAATTGAACAAGTATTACCACCACCATTTATTTCTATACCATCCGCATAAAAATATTCAAGTATTTCTTTATAAGTTTTACCTTGATCAGCTAAATAAGCGGCATAATTTTGACTCATTCCTCTACCATGTCCTGCGTCCTGTTTTGTTGTTAAATATTTTTCTGGCATAGTATAAGTTACTTTTTCAGAACCAGGAACTTTAATCGATGAACCTGTACATGAACCACTACTACATGTTCCTAAGAAAGAACTGTATTCAGAACTTATGGTATCTCCATTTAATGTAATCACTGAGTTTCCACCCTCTGAATAAGCTTTTTTTATTTCATCACTAACAAGTTCCATTTTTATTGCTGTTTGATCATATTCTGAATTTCTAATAGAGGAAGAACAATTATTTGTTCTTTTTATTGTATAAGTTTTGGCAGCAACCATTTGAGCTTTGATTGCCTCTGCTCCAACACTTGGATTTTCTGCACCCACAACCATCTGTATATAATCATCAAGACTAAACGTTCCAATCGGAAATTTATCAGGATCCTTATTATAACCACTTGTATCGCCTTCTGGTCCTGGCACTACTGTAACACCATTAGGACAATAATCTTCAGATGAACTACTTGAACCAGTACTAGATACACAACAATTAGCAGAAGATGAACTACTACTAGTAGAAACATAACTATCGCTTGTATCATTAGCTTGAGATGCACTATCTCCTGCAAGTTCTCCTTTCCATTTGCTTCCACATTGGTTTTTGAAGTTTTCTCCTACAAGAGAAGAAACATTTTCTGCACCATTTTTTTCGTCTACACCAAAATATTGGTTTTGTAAATCATATTGTCTTTGGCCATTATAAACAAACTCAAAATGTAAATGTGGTCCAGTAGAGTGTCCAGTATTCCCAGATTTTGCAATCATTTGTCCTTTTGCAACTTTATCCCCCACTTTTACCAAAAGTTCTGAGTTATGTCCATATCTAGTAGAAATAGCATCGGTATGGGCAATTACTACAGAATTACCATAACCCCCTTCGACTCCAGCAAGTGTTACGGTACCGGCTTGTACTGCATAAACAGGTGTTCCAGTCGGAACCCCTATATCTATACCTTCGTGTTGGCTTCCCCATCTAGGACCTGACCAACTTGTGATTAGACCTTTATTAGCAAGTGGATGCTGAGAAGAACATGCAAAGTCTAACATATCTGCTGAACCTGTATAGCCCTCACCATTATAAGTACTGCTTCCTGAGGTACCACATAATGCTGAAAAACTAGCACCTGCTAAAGCAGCAAACAAAATATTGAATAAAAATAGTAATAATATTATCATTGGAACAATAATTATTATTGCAATTTTAGCTTGTATAGGTAAAATAGTCCATATTTTTTTTATACCTGTTTTAAAAGATTTGCCAATTTTTTCTTTTATTCCACCAGTTTTCTCTTTTCCAAGTGCTCCTTGCTGAGCTCCTCTTTTTCTGTTGAAAGGATTTAATCTAGAGGCTAAACCACCCTTTTCTTTTGAATTATTTTCCTTTTTTTCACCTGGTTTTTTATCATTTGCATCTCTAGGATCTTTACTTTTTTTATCACCTGCTCCTGGTAAAGGATTTTTATGTTCATTATCTTTCTTTTTATCTTTGTTGCCATCTTTTGAATCTTTTTTATCTTTATCTTTTTTATCTAACCCATCTTTTTTCTTTTTATCATCTGGTTTTTCTTGTCCTCGCATTGGATTTCTTCCAAGGCCTGCATGGACTCCTCTCATTAAATCAGCTGCTGTGTTTTTAATATTTTGAGCAAAACCACCTCCATTGGCTCTCGGAAAGTTTTGCTCTTCCATTTGTTCTGGTTCTTCATTCATAATACCTTGATTATTAAAAGAATTATCTTCATTATTCATCTACATCACCACACTTCAGTTTAACTATATATAATATATCATAAAATTAGATAAAAAAAAAGGAAAATCACTTTCCTTAATTCATTTTATACTTTCTGTATAATACGTATGC
>CAKOSE010000005.1 GCA_934102055.1 uncultured Bacilli bacterium
ACCTAGTCTGATAAACAAGGAAATACGAATAATACTATAAGTATAAATAATACTGATAATATGGGAACATCCACTACATGCGGTTCGGGGAAAAAATATAAGAATTGCTGTGGAAAGTAGTATAAAATAAGAAAAAAGATGAATTAAAAAAGGTAACAAATTTGTTGTTTGTCAACCAATAAATAAAAATGTGGACGAAATTCATTGGAATTAAAGGATGTCAACAAAATAAAATTTGTTGACATCTATTTTAATTTATAATGAAAAAGTCTGAGGTGAAATAATTATGGCAGTAAACATTGAATATTTTTTAAAGCAAAAGTATGATCAATATGGATTACAAGAAATGTTAAGAACAGAAGAATTATATAATGATATAAATAATAGATATTTAAAAAAACTATTTGCTATTCTACATCAAGAATTTAATCGTTTGTTTAGTTTTATGTATAAAAAAACAAATGGTCATTTTAATGCAAATGAGAGTAGAGAATTAGATGAATACATAAAACTGTATGAAGATATGAAATATGTATTAAAAGAAACACCATTATCTTTTGAAATCGATAAAAGCTATGGTTCTTTTATAGAAGAATGTAAAGGCTTTCTGGTTTTAAGTGGAGGTAGTGAAATTCCTAAAGATTTAAAAAAGATTCAATTAATTGAATATGAACCAATATTTATAATGACGAGATCTGTAAAAATAGTAAATAGGATGGAAGAAAAACGATATCCTATTCATTTAATTGGCGAAGGTTCATACGCAAAAGTTTTTAAATATACAGATGAATTTTACAACAAGACTTTTGTAATAAAGCAGGCAAAAAAAGATTTAAATCAAAAGGAGATGGAAAGATTTAAAAAGGAATATCAAATTTTAAAAGAATTAAAATCCCCTTATATTTTAGAAGTATATAGTTATGATGAAGAGAAAAACGAATATTATGCAGAATATGCTGATCAGACTTTATATGATTTTATAAATAAGAATAATAATAACATAACAAACGATATAAGAATTAATATAGTGTATCAACTATTTAAAGCTTTTTCTTATGTTCATAGAAAAGGATATCTTCACAGGGATATCAGTTTAACTAATGTTTTATTAAAAAAATACGATGAAGTGATAATTGTAAAAATTTCAGATTTTGGTTTAGTAAAAGAAAAAAATAGTAATTTAACAAGTACAGATTCTGATGTAAAGGGCTCATTAAATGATATCAATTTAGCTATTGTTGGTTTTAAGAATTATTCTATTGAATATGAAACATATGCACTGACAAGAGTTATATATTTTGTTATGACAGGTAAAACAAATCTAGAAAAAAATATTAATGAAAAATTAAAAGAGTTTGTATTAAAAGGTACAAATCATAATATTGATAGTCGTTTTAAAAGTATAAATGAAATGAAAGAATTCTTTAAACGAATAATTAATAACTAGGTGTAGTAAAAAATGCTACACTTTTTTTGTTGTAAAATTATAATGATCAAAAGAAAGGAAGATGATAAAATGATCAATATAAGAAAAAGAGGTAAAGTATATCAATATTGTTTTGAAGCAGGAAAGGTAAATGGAAAAAGAAAACAAATAACTAAATCGGGCTTTAGAACTAAAAATGAAGCATTTATTGCAGGACAAAAAGCATATGATGAATTCATTAATGGTATAACTAATGTAGAGTGCAATATGCTGTATGGAGATTATTTAGATTATTGGATGAAAGAGTATTTTGAAATAAACTATAAATATTCTACCGCAAAGAGATATAAAGAATCTTTTAAAAATATAAAAAAGGAATTAGGTAATTATAAATTATCAATTTTGACACCATATATTCTAAATCAGGCATTATTAAGGCTATATCAAACATTCAGTACAAAAGAGGCATTAAGAAACTATCAAAAAGTAATTAAAAGTTCATTAAGGGATGCAACATATTATTTTGGATTTATTCAGAATAATCCAGCAAGTTCTTTAGAAATACCAAGAGTATTATCATTTGAACTAAAAAAAACGATATAGGTCATGTTTATAATAATGAAGAGATAAAACTTATCTTAAATAGATTTAAAAATAATAAAGTATTTATAACTGCATTCCTTACTGCTTATTATACAGGAATGAGAACAGGAGAAGTATTTGCATTAACTTGGAATGATATCGATTTAGATAATAGAATTATTAAAATAAGTAAAACAGTGTATGCCAAAGATAGAGAGGCAAATAGTAAATGGTATTTAGGTACCACTAAAACACTAGGTAGTCAAAGAGAAATTTATATATGTGATACCTTATATTCAACTTTATTGAAATATAAAGAATTACAAAATAATCATAAGAAAGAATTTGGTGAAAATTATAAACACTATACTTTAGAAGAAGTTAAAAACAAATATGGGAAGTTAGTGGAATATAAAATCGTAGAATGTAATTCCAAACATAATAGAGTAGAAATGGTGTTTACTAGAAAAGATGGAACTTATTCGGGAACAGATATTATTAGGTATCCGTTTAAAATAATTCATCATGAATTAGGGATTCAATGTAGATTTTATGATTTAAGAGGAAGTTTCGCTACTGTTAGTTTAAGAAATGGATGTGAAATAAAAGATATTGCTGAAGTATTAGGTCATAAAAGAATAGAAACAACTGAAAAATATTATATTTCTAGTACTGAAAATGATAAAATGAATGTTATTATTAATTTTGATAAAAATCGTAATGATTTTTAATTGGTTTCATTGTTAAAATAAGGTAATATTGGTATAATAAATATAATTATTTGACTCAAGGAGGTAAAAATGGCAAAAGATTTAACAAATTCAAAAATAGATAGACAAAATATTTTAAATAATAACTTTGCAATAAATGAAATAGAAAAAGCATGTGATTTAAAAGGAATATTGTTTGAAGATAAAATTGCTTTTACAAAAGAACAAATAGCCTCTTTTTATGAAATTGATATAAGAACAGTTGAAAGATATTTAGAAGAAAATAAAGAGGAATTTAATGAAAATGGTTACGAAGTATTAAAAGGAACAAGGTTAAAGAGATTTATAGAAATTTTTAATAACCAAGGTACCGACATTAATGTCGGTACCATTCCAAAAGCAACCACAGTTTTAGGTGTTTTCGATTTTAGAGCCTTTTTGAATATGGGCATGCTATTAGTAGAAAGTGAAAAAGCAAAAATTATTAGACAAAATATATTGGATATTGTTATTGATACAATAAATGTAAAAACTGGTGGAGCAACAAAGTATATTAATCAACGTGATGAAGATTTCATAAATTCCTGGTTTGAAGAAGAAAATTATAGACGTGAATTTACAGATGCCTTGAAAAATTTTGTGGATATGGGTGATTTTAAATATCCTATATATACAGATAAAATATATGAAAGTATATTTAGAGAAAAATCTGCTGAATATAGAAGAATATTAAAACTTGAAAAGAAAGATAAAACAAGAGATACTTTTTACTCTGAAATACTTGATTTAATTGCTTCTTACGAAAGTGGTCTTGCAGAAGTAATTGAGAATAAGAGTGTGGAATTAGGCAGAAAATTAACACCAGAAGAAACCGATAATGTTTTTTCTGATTTTGAAAAACAATCTCTTTATATTCCGTTAATTAATAAGGCACGAGTCAAAATGGCAAGCAGAGATTTAGCATTTAGAGATGCTCTTCATGTAAAATTAACTGACTATATTTCACCATTACAAGCTACAGAATATGAAAGATTTTTGGGTGAAAAAAGTGAAGATTTAAAAGAAAGATTAGAAGAAGCAAAAGATGTTTTTAAACGCTTGAAGGAGAGAGAGTAATGTACTATATTACTAGTGAACAAGCTAAAAGCATTCATAAAACAACAATTGAAGTAAGTGGTGGAGGAATAACAGATATTATACATTTTGGACAGCTAGAATCAGTTTTACAAAATATTCAAAATGATGAATATTATCCTACGTTTGTAGATAAATTAACTCATTTATTTTATTGCACTTGTCAGTTTCACTGTTTTGCTGATGGAAATAAGAGACTTGCTTTATCTTTAAGTACACAATTTCTTTTACTTAATGGTTATTTAAAAATCGCTTCAAAATTTATTATAGATATGGAAAACATTAGTTATCATGTTGCAGCTGGAAAAATTAGTAAAGAATTCTTGCATGAAATATTTGAATCATATTTTGATGGAACTTTTGAATCAGAAACAATGAAGTTAAAAATTTATGAAGCAATAGCAGAAGATAGTTTAGTTAATATATAAAGGATTAATCGTACATTGGATAAAAAATAAAAATATGATATATTCATATCAAGTGAACGGATGTGGACAATGTCCACAATAAGTCCACGTTAGATAAATACTTATAGTACAGATAATATCATAAATACAAATAATATAGATGACACCTTGTCCGATAAATAAAGAAATACTCATAATACTATAAGTATAAATAATACAGATAATATGGGAGCATCCACTACATGTGGCAGTGGACGCAAGTATAAGCAGTGTTGTGGTAAATAAGCTCGTAAAGTCTTATAAATAAAAGGCTTGCGAGCTTTTTGCTACTTACAATTTTTAGACAATTTTACTTTGAAAAAGACGTTTAGATAAGTTTTAGATAAGTTTTTTGGTATAAAAAACACAAAATTAAATAACAAATGTTATTTTTTGTGTTGACAAATTGAGAATATAGTGTATACTAATAAATAACAAATGTTATTTTATGCATTTGTGAGGTGATATTTATGGCGAGAACAATTAAATATTCTAAAGAAGATATATTAGAAAAAAGTGTTGATTTTATAAAAGAGTATGGTTACTCAAAACTAACAGCTAGAGAACTTGCTAAATATATAGGATGTTCAACTGGGCCAATATTTAAAAACTATGAAAACTTTGATATGTATAAAGAAGATCTTAAATTTTATTTAAGAAAGGATTATTCTTCTTTTATATATAAATATGTAGATATAAAAGATTATTTATACACAATAAGTTATGCATATGCTTTTTATGCTAAGAAAGAACCGAATATATTTTTTTCACTATTTATGGCTGATCTTGCTGGTTCTAGAACAGTAAATGAAGTATTAAATACTGATAGAAACTTTGAAACAATTGAAGCAATGGTAAAACAATATAATATAACTTTAGAAGAAGCAAAAAGAGTATACCGTGAAGTAAGATTCTATACTCATGGTATAGCAACACAGTTATGTGTTAATAGTATTAAATTAACTGATAAGGAAATCGAGGACTTAATTAGAAATAATATAGAAATAAATTTAAGGGGGATTTAATTATGAATTTGTATGAAAGAAATCAAAAACAAAGTGCATTTTTTAATGAAAAAATAGATTCTTATGATGAAATACATAGTGCGTATATGGATATAAAAGGTACATTAGCTGATAATTTAGATAAAAATGTAAAAAGAATACTAGACTTAGGAGCAGGAACAGGACTAGAATTAATTCATGTATTTGAATTATTTCCAAGTGCTGAAGTCACAGTCATAGATATTACCGAAAATATGCTTGAAGAATTAAAGAAAAGAAACTTTGCAGATCATGTAATAACTATCTATGGAGATTTCTTTGAAGTTGAATTTGGAGACAATTATGATGCAGTTATATCTACTTCTGCGCTTCATCACTTTAAGAAAAATGAAAAACTAAAATTATATAGAAAAATATATAATTGTTTAAAAGAAAATGGTCAATTCATTAATTGTGATAAGATTGCTTTAACGCAAGAAATAGAAGATCAACAATTATTTGAGCTTGAAAATAATGTGGAAAATTATAAACATGTAGATACACCTCTTACAGTAGGACATGAAAAAGAGGTATTGGAAAATGTTGGTTTTAAAGAAATAACTGCAAGTGATGTTAATAGAAATGATTATTGTCTTATTAAAGCTAGAAAAATTTAAAAAAATATAAGGATTGTTATGACTTGAGAAAGGCTAGATATATTAGAAAATGGGAAATACTATTATACAAAAAATGGTATTTTCTTTTGTTTTAAATGAAAATGTAAAATTGAACTAAATTGATATATATTATGCTATAATTATATCAGAGGGTAATAGTGTTTAATGAATAAAGAAAAACAAATGGGAGTTGATAATATGATTAAGCCTCGAAATCTTAAGAATGGAGATAAAGTTGCAATAGTTAGTTTATCAAGAGGTATTTTGGGTATGCCATTTTGTAAACATGAGTTAGATATTGCAATAAAAAGATTAAAAGAAATGGGACTTGTTCCTGTAATAATGCCTAATGCTTTAAAAGATATGGATTATATTGAAAAGCATCCTGAGGCTAGAGCAAGTGATTTAAAGAAAGCGTTTATGGATGAAGATATTAAAATGATAATTACTGCTATTGGAGGTGTGGATACGTATAAAACTATACCTTATTTGATGGATGATCAAGAATTTATTGAAGCGGTAAAGCATAATCCTAAAATATTTACAGGGTTTTCAGATACAACTAATAATCATTTAATGTTTAATAGAATTGGTTTATCCACTTTTTACGTGCCTTGTTTACTTGTTGATATTGCTGAACTTGATAATGATATGTTACCTTATACAAAAGAATATTTTGAAAAGTTTTTTTCGAGTGGAGAACCATATGAAATAAAATCTAGTTCTGTATGGTATAGTGATAGGAAAAGTTATGGGGTAGAGGAAATAGGAAAACCTAGAGTATCACATAAGGAAAAACATGGATTTGAGATATTAAATGGGAGTGGTGCCGTTACTGGCAAACTATATGGTGGTTGTATTGAAAGTATTTATGATGCTTATACTGGTGATTTATTTGAGGATGAGCCAGCAATTTATGAAAAATATAATATTTTTCCTACTGATGATGAGTGGAAAGAAAAAGTGTTATTTTTGGAAACAAGTGAATCAATGGTTCTACCAGAAAAGCTTGAACAAATGTTGATGGAGTTTAAAAGAAGAAACATACTTAAATTAGTTAGAGGTATTATTGTTGGTAAACCTATGGATGAGAAATATTATGATGAGTATAAAGATGTTTATAGAAAGGTTTTCGAGGATTTAGATACTCCTGTATTGTTTAATGTTAATTTTGGTCATTCTGTTCCAAGATGTATTATTCCTTATGATGCTGAAGCTACTATAGATTATGATAAAGGAAAGATTTTTATAAATAGTAGGTTATTTGAAGAAGGTTAAAAAAATTATGATTTAAGCTAGATTCTTTGTGAAGATTTAAATATATTTGCTTAACCAAGAAATATGAAGGTGAATTTATTTTGTAAGGTTGTAAAATAGGGAGATAAAATGGTAAGTATAATAATGGGGAACATAATTGCTTTTATTGCTTCAATGTTGATGATATATTCTGGTATGTTAAAACAGAAGAAAAGAATATTATATTTTCAGTCAGTGCAAATAGGATTATTAATAATTAGTAATGCTATTCTTGGTGGCATAACGGGGGCAATAATAAATGCTTTAAATTTAATTAGGAATATATTATGTTATAAAGATAAGTTGGATTTAAAATGGAGGGCAATAATAACAGTTTTAGCTGTATTTTTGACTTTTAAATTTAATAATTTAGGGTATATTGGATTGTTGCCATTAATTAGTATAGTTTTATATACATGGTTGATGAATATAAAAGATGTAAAAAAATTTAAGTTATTGATTGCTTTTACTGTGTTTTTGTGGTTTATATATGATATAGCAATAAAGTCCTATATATCTGCGATATTTGATTTTATGACTATTGTTGCAAATATGGTAACATTACGAAAAATTAATTTGATTAAAAAGATGGAGAAAAAATAAGTAAAACATTTGTTTTAATAATAAATAAGAAATTTAGGGAAAAAAGCATTATTTTGATGATATCATGGCTTCTATTAATTTAGTTATTCAACTGTTTAAAAAGAGTTAGTAGAAATGTAAATTTGATGCGAGGAAATAATATGAAAAGAATAGAAATTAAGGGGAAAATAAAAAATAAAGTTTTGAAATTAGAATTGACACAGGACAATATAGATGATGTATATAAATCATTGCCTATGATTATAAAAATATGTAACAGAAAATATGAGATAGATCTTATTTATAATGATGAGAAAATTGACATATATTATGTAACTAAAAACAATATAGTTGATAAAAAACTGATAGATATAATAGAGGTTGTTCATGCAATTAATTTAAAGGATATAAGAAAAAGATTTAATTATATATATGATACTATGTGCTATAAATTAGATGAAAAAAGAAAAATGAATTATTGTCAATTTGAGAATGGCATATGTATTAAAGATAGGAATAAGGGGAGTAGTCATAGGAATGGTTGTTGTGAATGCAAGGGTAGAGGTAAATGTAAGTATTTAGTTGATGGTGTTTGTACACTTGATTTGTGTTTTGCTTGTAAGTTATTTACTTGTAATACTTTAAAGAGGATGGGATTATCTCAAAGTATAAATGATTTTTTACTTACTAAGTATTTTTTTACTAATAAGCAAAAAGATATATTACAGTTTAGTTACTGGACTCCAAAAGAGGTTGTAATGAAAAGATTGCTTAGCTCTTGTAGGAAACTTTAAAAGGATTTATTATGTAACTTTTGATAAATTTTGAAATTAATATAGTTTATTTATGGGTTTATAAAAATTAATGAGAAAAATCATGTTTTGGAGTGATGTATAATGGAAAAGTTTAAACATGTTAGGCCTACTAAGGAATATGAAAGGGATGCTATTGCTTATATTAATGAGTTTTATAAGTATAATTCTAAAATTAATGGTGTTGGTGGTTTGTATAAGTTTTTGGATGATTATGATGGATGGCTTGATAGATTAGAAAGTGATAGGAATGCTGTTGTTTCTTCGGATAAGGTTCCTACTGAAACTTTTTTCTTGGTTCGATCTAATGATAATTATATTGTTGGAATGATTAATATTAGGTTTGCCCTTAATGAGAGACTTAAAATGCATGGTGGCAATATTGGATATAGTATTCGTCCTTTTGAAAGAAAGAATGGTTATAATAAAATAAATTTGTATTTAGGATTATTATGTTGTCAGAAACATGGTATTAAAGAAGTTTTACTTGACTGTGATAAGGATAATTTAGGTTCTGCTAGGACTATTAAATCTTTAGGTGGTATTTTGAAAAATGAGTTTTATGATGATAAATATGGTGGGATTATTCAGCAATATGTTATTGATGTTGATAGTTCTATTAGAGATAATAAAGATAAATACGATAAGTTTTTAGATAAATGACTTTATCTTTTTCTTTGTTTTTTTGTTGCAAACAAATGTTTGTTATGCTATACTTATTTTGTTAAATTATGTTTAGGTGGTGTTTTTATGTATATATACAAATATAAGACTCCTTGTGGTTTTTCTGATATGTTGATGTCTAGTGATGGTGTTTATCTTACTGGACTTTGGTTTTGTGGTTCTAGGGATGCTTCTAAACATGATTTTGATTATGAAGAAAAGAGATTACCTATTTTTGATGATACTATTAGATGGCTGGATATTTATTTTAGTGGTAAATTTCCAGATTTTGTTCCTAAGTATAAGGTGATTAATTCTACTTCTTTTAGGGATGATGTTATATCTATTATGAATGGTATTCCTTATGGTGAAGTTATAACTTATGGAGATATAGCAGAATGTATTGCGAAAAAGAGAGGTCTTTCTAGGATGTCTTCTCAGGCTGTTGGTGGTGCTGTTGGATGGAATCCTATTTGTATAATTATTCCTTGTCATAGAGTAGTTGGGTCAAATGGCAGTTTAACTGGTTATGGAGGGGGTATTTCTAATAAGATAAAGCTTTTAGAACTTGAGGGTCAAGATATGAATGATTTTATTATTCCTACTAAGGGGACTGCTTTATGAGATGTAAGTGGTGTAATTTGAATAATTCTATTTATGTTTCTTATCATGATGATGAATGGGGTGTTTTAAGGACTGATGATAGTTATTTGTTTGAGATGCTTATTTTAGAATCTTTTCAGGCTGGTCTTTCTTGGGAGTGTATTTTGAATAAAAGAGATGCTTTTAGGATGGCTTATGATAATTTTTCTTTAGATAAGGTATGCTCTTATGATGATGAAAAAATAAATGAACTCATAGGTAATAATGATATTATTAGGAATAAACTTAAGATTAGGGCTAGTGTTAATAATGCTAGAATTTTTAGAAATATTGTTTTAGATTTTGGTTATTTTTATAATTATTTATGTTCTTTTACTAATGGTAAAGTTTTTTATGAGATTGGTGAGACTAAGTCTTTACTTTCTGATTCTATTTCTAGTGATTTAGTTAAACGTGGTATGAAGTTTGTTGGTTCAACAATTATTTATTCTTATTTGCAGGCTATTGGGGTTATTTATTCTCATGATAGGTCTTGTTATTTGTATAGGAGTTCTAATGATAATTAATACTGGTTGTAGGACCGATATTCCGGCTTTTTATTCTAAGTGGTTTATTAATAGGATTAGAGAGGGTTATGTTTTGGTTAGAAATCCTTATTTTGAGTAGAAGACTACTAAGTATGTTCTTGATTCTTCGGTTGTTGATTTTATTGATTTTTGTACTAAGAATCCTTGTCCTATGATTAAGTATATGGATGAGCTTAAGGACTATAATTTATTTTGGTATGTTACTATTACCTCATATGGGAAAGATATTGAACCTAATGTTCCTGATAGAAATATAGTTATTGACGGTGTTAAGCAACTAAGATCTTTTTCTAATAATTTGTTTGTTGGTTGGAGATATGATCCTATATTTTTTAATGATGAGTTTGATGCTAGTAGGCATATTAAAGAGTTTAGAGATATTGCTAGTAAGCTTAGTGGTTATGTTGATTGTTGTGTTATTAGTTTTTTAGATATGTATGAGAAGGTTAAAAGAAATGCTTCAGATCTTATAGTTCCGTCGAAAGATGAAATGATTTATTTGGCTAAGGAGTTTGTTTCTATTGGCAAATATCTATTTATTCTTGCTCTGAAGGTGATTTTCTTTCTTGTTATGGTGTTAATGTTGGGGGATGTCGTAGTAAAGAGTTGATAGAGAAATATTTGGGATATAGACTTAATGTTTCAAATGTTAAATCAATTAGATCTGGTTGTTCTTATGAAGGTATTATTAATGGAGATAATAGTGCTAAATCTCTTAAGCTTAGTTTAAGTAAAGATTCTAAAATTAAACTTACTGGTAATAGTTATGTGACTAGTTTATTTGATGATGATTCTAGTTATAGTAATATTGATTTTAATGGTTATAAGTTATATGTTAGTGGAAAAGCTATTAATTAAGTCCTATTTGGGCTTTTTTTGTGTTGATTTTATTATTTTTATGATATAATTTTATTAAAATTGGAGGTATATTATGGAATTAGGTGAAATGAAAAGTATTTTTGATGAGAATATGGATAAAGTAAATGATTTATGGAGGTTACTTTGACGTTGATTCTAAGCTTTTAGAGATTAAAAAGTTAGAAGATGAGGTTAATTCTCCTTCTTTTTGGAATAATAATGATAGGGCACAGTCTGTACTTAATAATCTTAATGTTTTGAGGAGTTCTGTTTCTCTTGTTGTTTCTTTGAGGGATGATATTAGGGATTGTTTGGATCTTATTTCTTTGCTTTTGGATGAGTATGATGATGAGGTTTATTCTTATGTGTTATCTGTTTGTTCTGATTTAAATAGGCGTGTTAGTAGTCTTGAGACTCAGGTTTTGCTTTCTGGGCCTTATGATGCTAATAATGCGATTGTTGAGATTCATTCTGGAGCTGGGGGACTTGAGGCTTGTGACTGGGCTATGATGCTTTATAGGATGTATTCTCGTTGGTGTGAGAGGAAAGGTTTTAAGCTTGAGGTTCTTGATATTCTTGAGGGTGATGAGGCTGGTCTTAAGAGGGTTAGTTTTGTTGTTTCTGGTCATAATGCGTATGGTTATTTGAAGTGTGAAAAGGGTATTCATCGTTTGGTAAGGTTGTCTCCTTTTGATTCTAATAATAAGAGACATACTTCTTTTGCTTCGGTTGATGTTATTCCTGAGTTTGATAGTGATATAGATATTGAGATTCGTGATGAGGATTTGAAAATTGATGTTTATCGTTCTAGTGGTGCTGGTGGACAGGGTGTTAATACTACAGATAGTGCTGTTAGGATTACTCATTTGCCTACTAAGACTGTTGTTACTTGTCAAAATGAAAGGAGTCAAATTAAGAATAAGGAAAAGGCTTTATCTATTTTGAAGGGTAGACTTAAACTTATGGAGATAGAGGCTAAGGAAAAGGAACTTGCTAGTATTCGTGGTGATTCTATGAATATTGATTTTGGTTCTCAGATTAGAAGTTATGTTATGCATCCTTATTCTATGGTTAAGGATCATAGGACTGGTATTTCTACTAGTGATGTTTCTTCTGTGCTTGATGGAGATATTGATATGTTTATTGAGGCTTATTTAAGGAGTTGATTTTTTGAATAGTGTAATTAGTAAGATATATAGTAAGTATAAAATTAAAAGGTATTTATGGATGATATTTGGTGTATTTATATGTGCTTGTTCTTATAATTTGTTTATTCTTCCTTATGATATAGTATTTGGAGGAGTTGGTGGGATTAGTATTATTTTTTCTTATTTTATTGATATTAAACCTGCTTTGTTTATGCTTTTTTGTTCTTTTATATTTGCTCTTATTGGTTTTTTGTTTTTAAGCAAGGAAAGGGTTTTTAAGTCTTTACTTGGTGCTTTTTTGTTTCCTTTATTTACTGAGTTTACTTCTTTTTTACCTTCTTTGGTTGATGTTAGTGGTGCTGATACTCTTCTTATTGCTTTGTTTGGGGGTACTTTATATGGAATTGGTCTTGGTCTTATTATGAGGTCTGGTTTTACTTTAGGTGGTACTGATTTTTTAACACAAATTGTTAATAAGTATTTTAAGCTTACTTTAGGGAGTTCTATGCTTTTGGTAGAGGGTAGTATTGTTGTGATTGGTGCTTTTGTTTTTGGTTTTACTAATTTTATGTATGCGATTATTATCCTTTATTTGATAACTTTCTTGGTTGATAAGGTTGTTATTGGTATTTCTGATAAGAAGGCTTTTTATATTGTTACTAGTAAAAAGGATGAGATTTGTGATTATGTTATAAATGAACTTGGTCATACTATTACTATTTTTTCTGCGACTGGTGGTTTTAGTAAGAAGAAGAATCCTGTTTTGTTTACTGTTATTCCTACGAAGGAGTATTATAAGCTTAAGGAAGGTATTAGGTGTATAGATAGTGAGGCGTTTTTTACTGTTCTTGATGCTTATGAGGCATATGGTGGTGAGTAGATATGAGTTTTTATAATGAGATTAAGCTGATTTTTAATGATTCTAGTTATGGGAAGAAGTATGGTAAGATGAGTCTTGGTCTTTTGCTTCTTGCTGTTAGTTATAATTTGTTTATTTGTCCAATTAACTTGGTATCTGGTGGTGCAGGTGGTCTTGGTGTTTTGTTTAGGCATTTGTTTGGTATTCAGCCCTCTTTGATAGTGTTTTTTGTTTCTTTTTTGATGTTTGTTTTGGCCTTTTTGTTTTTGGATGCTGATCAGGTTGTTTCGACGTTTTTTGTTGCTATTGTTTATCCTTTGATGGTTAGGGCTACTAGTGGTATATCTGGTATTATTGGTATTGATACTAGTCATGTTCTTGTTATTGCTGTTTTTGGTGCTATTCTTAGTGGTTTAGGACAGGGATATATTTTTAAACTTGGTCTTAATTTTGGTGGTTTTTCTGTTCTTGCGAAGATTATTAATAAATATACTAAGATTTCTGTTACTTTGATTAATGCTATTATTAATGGTGTTATTGTTATGTTTGGGGCATATTATTTTGGAATTAGTATGTTGTTTTATGCTATTTTGTTTATTGTTATTTCTAGGTATGTTAGTGAAAAGATTATGCTTGGCATTAGTTTTAATAAGACTTTTAAGATTGTTAGTTCTGAGTATTTGCTTATTGAAAAGTTTATATATGAGGAGCTTGGTCATGATGTTACTGTTTATGATACTTATGGTGCTTATTCAAATGGTGATAGAAAACTTCTTATGGTTGTTATTCCTTCGAGTGAATATGGCATTTTGAAGGAATATGTAAAGAGTGTAGATAGATCTGCTTTTATATTTGTTGCGGATACTTATGAGGCTAGTGGACAGGATATTTCTATTGCTGCAGGAAAATGTGTTTAAGTTTTTATACTTGGCACTTTTTTTATTTTATTTTTGTGTTATAATGTAATATAAGTGAGGTGTTTGTCTTGGATATAATAAGTATGAAGAATGTATATAAGACTTATCCTAATGGGGTGGGTGCTATATTTAATCTTAATCTTTCTATTGAGAAGGGAGATTTTGTCTTTATAATTGGGGGATCTGGTAGTGGAAAGAGTACTCTTATTAAGATGCTTTATCGTGAGGAGAAGCCTTCTCGTGGTGAGATTATTTTAGGAGGGGTAAATGTTGGTAAACTTCGTAATTCTAGGGTATATAGGCTTCGTCGTTTGATTGGGGTTGTGTTTCAGGATTATAAATTACTTCCTAAGCTTACTGTTTATGAGAATGTTGCTTTTGCTTTAGAGGTGACTGGTGCGGATAGTAAGCTTATAAGAAAGAGGGTTATTGATGTTTTAGGAAAGGTTGGTCTTAAGCATAAGGCTAAGGAATATCCTGATAAGTTATCTGGTGGTGAGCAGCAAAGGGTTGCTATAGCGCGTGCGGTTGTTAATCGTCCTAAGATTCTTATTTGTGATGAACCTACTGGTAATTTGGATCCTACGATTAGTATGGAGATAATGGAGATACTTGATAAGATTAATAAGGAATATGGAACTACTATTTTGATGGTTACGCATGATATTGATATTGTTAAGAGAATGAAAAAGAGAGTTATTGTACTTAAAGAGGGAAGACTTGAAAAGGATTATAAGAAGGGAAGTTTTGTAGATGAAAGGTTGTAGAACGTTTTTTAGAAGTTTAAGAGATGCTTTTAAGAGTGTTGTTAGGAATTTTAGTTTATCTCTTGCTTCTATTACTTGTATTACTATAACTCTGATTATAATTGCTTCGGCACTTCTTTTATCAGAGAATGTTAAGAATTTTACTAATGAGATTGAAAAGGATGTTACTATTGTTGCATTTCTTGATTCTGATGTTAAGAATTCTACTAGGGAAAATTTTGAAACTTCTATAAAGAAGAATCTTAATATTGAGACTTTTACGTATAAGTCTAAGTCTGATGTTAAGGATGAAATGGCTAAGGAGAATAAGACTTTTAGTTCTGTTCTTTCTGAGTGGGATGATGCTAGTAATCCTCTTAAGGATACTTATACTATAAAGGTGCGTGATGTTAAGAGTATTGGGGATACTGCTAAGGAAATAGAAAAGCTTGATGGTGTTAGTTCTGTTCAGTATGGTGAGGGTCTTGTTGAAAAGTTAGTTGGTGTATTTGATGCTATTGAGAAGATTACATACATTGCTGCTTTTGCTCTTATTGTTGTAACTATTTTCCTTATTATTAATACCATAAAGCTTACTATTTTTTCTAGGAAAAGGGAAATTGGTATTATGAGGCTTGTTGGGGCTTCTAATAGTAGGATTAAACTTCCGTTTGTTATTGAGGGGATTATTCTTGGAATGATTGGTTCTATAATTCCTATACTGGTTGTGGTGTTTGGATATTCTACTTTATATGATTATTTTGGTGGAGTGTTATTTTCTCCGGTTATAAAACTTGTTAAACCTGTACCGTTTGTTATTGATACTTCTTTAGTGATTCTTGTTATTGGTATGGTTGTTGGTATGATAGGTAGTGCAAGGGCTGTAAGGAGGTATATTAAGGTATAATGAAAAAGTTTAGGATTGTTATAATTGTTTTACTTTTTTCTTTTATGTTTCCTTGTTTTGTTAGTGCTGAGACTATTGCGGATTATCGTGCTAAGATAAAGGCTATTGAGGCTGAGAAGGCTGAGTCTCAAAGTAAGAGTGCGGATGTACAGAAGAGGATTGATGATGCTACTAATAGGATTAATGAAATTACTCGTGAGATAGCTCAGGCTAGAAAGGATCAGGAAAGTACTCAAAAGGATATTAAAAAGCTTAATAATAAGATTTCTGATAAGGAAGAGGAGATAAAGGATTTAGTTGCTTTTTATCAGATTTCTGATAATGATAATTTTTATTTAAAATTTATTTTTGGTGCTGATAGTTTTGAGGATTTTATTTATAGATTTTCTGTTGCTGAACAACTTACTGAGGCTAATGATAAGTTAGTTGGTGAGATGAATGATTTAGTTGCTGAGAATAAGAAAAAAGTTGAGGAGCTTAAGAATCAAGAAAAGAAGCTTAATAATCTTAATGCTGAGGTTACTAAAGAGGTTGAAAAGCTTGGTGATAAGAAGAGAAGTCTTGATGATGAAACTTTGGATGCTGATGATGAGATAAAGGCTTTAAATGAACAGATTGCTTTCTTTAAGAAGGAAGGTTGTAGTGAGAATCAAGATGTTACTACATGTTCTCTTAATGCACCTAGTGCTAGTGGTTTTGTAAGACCGACTCCATATGGATATATAACATCTTATTATGGTGGTAGGATTCATCCTATTTTTGGGACTGCTAGTTATCATAGTGGAGTTGATATAGCTGCTAATACTGGTACTGATGTTTATGCTACTACTTCTGGAAAGGTTATATATTCTTATGCTTCTTCTGGTTCAGAGTATGGTGGTTTTGGTAGAGCAGTTTTGATTGCACATAATGTTAATGGAAAGACATATACTTCTTTATATGGACATTTATCTAGTGCTAGTGTTTCAATTGGAGAGGTTGTTCAAAGAGGACAAGTTATTGGAGCTGTCGGGTCTACTGGTTGGTCAACTGGACCACATTTACATTTCCAAATGATGTATGGTAGTGGATATGGTACTACTCTTGATCCAATGAGCTTGGTTGATTTACCTTTGTCGTGGTAGAATTTTAGAACTCTTTGCTTTTTTAGAGTTCTTTTTAAATATTTTATAGTGGTTGGTGTGATATGAAAGTTTTTCGGTTTTTTATTTCTTTTTTATTAATTATTTCTGGGTGTTTTTGTATTTTTCTTTATATAAACTTTAATTCTGATTCTGAACCTATTAATGTTCTTAATGTTAGTTATAAGAATAAGCATTTTGTTATAAAACTTAGTAATACTTCTGATGATGTTTATTGTTCTTTGTCTTTGGATGATAAAATGAAGTGGAATAAGGTAAAGAATGGTGTTTGTGATTATGATGTTAGTGCTTTTGGTAATTATAAGTTATATATTAAAGATCATGATAATGTTTTCTTAAATAATGAGATTAATAAGGTTTTTGATGTTGAGACTTCTAAGGATAGGTATTATTTAGCTGTTTCTGATAGGGCTTCATTTAATGTTAAGGTTCTTGGTATAGGAAATTATAATGTTTCTTATGATGGTTATGATTCTGGGGTTATTTCTGTTAAGGGGAATAAGATATATGCTAAGAAGAAGGGTTCTACTAAGATTGGTATTTATGATAAAAAAATCAAAGTGGTTGTTACTGATTTAATTGATAAGATGCCTAATAAGTATAATTATTCTAGGAGATATCTTTCTTGTGGTGCTTTTTCTCAAGATGAGGAAAAACTTTTGGATAAGATACTTGCTTCTCGTATAAGTGATGCTGGTTTTGGTACTCGTGCTGGTGTTGTTGCTGCTGCTAGGTTTTTAACTTTGGAATTTCCTTATAAGATTAGTTATTTTTCTGAGAATGGAAGACTTACTGATTATAATAGTGTTGATGGGGAAGGTAGATTTTATCATAAAGGACTTTATTTAACTAGTGATAAGTACTCATCTTTGTCTTATATTGATAAGGGGCCTAAGCCTTGGGGTTGTTATATGTATTCTAGACCTAGTAAGGGTATGAGGGCTAATGGTCTTGATTGTAGTGGCTTTACTACTTGGGTTTTGTATAATGGTGGTTTTGATATAGGAGATTTTGGAGCTCATGGTAAGCGTGATGAGCTTGATCTTAATAGTTTTGGTGATGAGGTTAAACTTACTTATGATGTTTCTGTTTCTGATAAAATAAAAGCTGGTGATCTTTTAGGAGAAGTAAGCGTTAGTGAAGGGCACTCTGCTATTGTGGTGGGTGTTGATAAGAATAATTATTATGTTGCTGAGTCTTTATGGATTTCTCCTCTTGGGGTTAATATTAATACATATAGAAAAAGTTCTCTTTATAAACATTTTGAAACTGTTAATTTGATGGATAGTTATTATAAGAAAGATGGTAATTATAGTGCTATGTGGTATTAGTTTTATAACTTATGAAAAACCACTTGACGGGGAACGCTTTTTGTGTTATTCTCTAGTTGTGAGACACGGAAGTGTTTTTCTTTTGAAAAAATATATAATTAGAGGTGGGTTATGAAATCTGAAAATGCTAAGAAAAGCAGTGTTAAAAAGGATGTAAAAAAGGTTTCTAAGAGGGAAACTAAACCTAAGAATAAAGCAAATGCTAAGAAGGATGGCTTTTTTAAGGAAGTTATTTTTGAGTTAAAGAAGGTAAAGTGGCCTGATAAGAAGTATATGGTTAAGTATTCTGTTGCTACTTTTGTTACTATTATTATATGTTCTTTATATTTTTATTTAATTACAGTAGTGTTTGCACTTTTGAAGGAGCTTAGATAATATGGATAAGAAGTGGTATGTTGTAAATACGTATTCTGGACATGAGAAAAAGGTTCAAGAAAAGCTTTTAATGCGTGCTAGTTCTATGAATATGGAAGATTATATTTTTAGGGTTATTGTTCCTGAACAAACTGAGGTTGAGGTTAAGGATGGTGTGACTAAGGAAAAGGTTAAGAAGTTATTTCCTGGTTATGTTCTTGTTGAGATGATTATGACTGATGAGGCTTGGTTTGTTGTTCGTAATACCCCTGGTGTTACTGGATTTATTGGATCAAGTGGTAAGGGTGCTAAACCTACGCCTTTACAACCTTATGAAGTTGATAAGATACTTAATAATATGGGTATGAGTAGGTTAGAGGTTTCTTCTGATCTTAAAGAGGGAGAAGTTGTTAAGATTACTTCTGGACCTTTTTCTGGTATGGAAGGAAAGGTTTCTTCTTTGGATTTAGAGAATCAACAAATTATTGTTTTGGTTGATTTGTTTGGACAAGAAACTGAGGTTGAGGCTTCTATTTCGCAAATTGAAAAGGCATAGACTTGCATTTTTTTGGGAATAGTGCTATTATTTAATACGTTTATGTATATTTAGTTTTAAATATATGTATATAAATTTAAGTGGGAGGCAAAGCGGAGCTATTATTACCACTCGCGAAAACTTAAAAAAACTAGAAAAGGAGAGTGTTTTTCGTGAATAAAGAAGTTGTTAAAGTAATTAAATTACAAATTGAAGCAGGAAAAGCTACACCAGCACCACCAGTTGGTACTGTTCTTGGTCCTGCAGGAATTAATTTAGGGGAATTTTGTACAAAATATAATGATGCAACTAGAGAACAAATGGGTAATGTTTTACCTGTTGAGATTTCAATTTATGATGATCGTTCATTTGATTTTGTGATTAAGACTCCACCTGCTGCATTTTTAATTAAGAAATATGCTAAGGTTAAGAAGGGATCTAGTAAAGGATCTAAGGAAATTGTTGGTAGTCTTACTAATGAACAACTTAAAGAAATTGCAGAAACTAAATTACCAGATTTAAATGCTTATACTGTAGAAGAAGCTATGGAAAGTATTCGTGGTACTGCAAAGAACATGGGAATTGAAATTAAAGATTAATAAATAATAAGATAAGATAATTACATAGGTTTTACCTATGTGGGAGGTATAAATCCGCTAATACCACATAAGGAGGAAATGAAATGAAAAATAGAGGAAAAAGCTATAAGGATCAAGTTTCTAAGGTAGAAAAGAGTAAGCTTTATACTAAGGATGAAGCTATTAAGCTTGTTAAGGATATGTCTAATGTTAAATTTGATGCTACTGTTGAAGTTGCTATGAATTTGAATTTAGATGTTAAGAAAGCTGATCAACAATTAAGAGGTGCTATTGTACTTCCTAAAGGAACTGGTAAGGATGTTCGTGTTTTAGTTGTTGCTAAAGGTGATGCTGCTAAGGATGCGAAAGAAGCTGGTGCTGATTATGTTGGAGATGCTGACATGATTGAAAAGATTCAAAAGGAAAATTGGTTTGAATTTGATACTGTTATCGCTACTCCAGAAATGATGCCTTTATTAGGTAGAATTGGTAAGATTTTAGGACCTAAGGGACTTATGCCAAATCCTAAGACTGGTACTGTAACTACTAATGTTAAGCAAGCTGTTTTAGATGCTAAAGCAGGTAAACTTGAATATCGTACTGATAGTTATGGTAATGTTCATGGTATTATTGGTAAGGTTTCATTTAGTGATGAGGATCTTATGGCTAACTTAGATGCTTTTGTAAAAACAATTATTAAGGCTAAACCTCAAACTGCTAAGGGAACATATGTTAAATCAATTAGTGTTTGTTCTACTATGAGTCCTGCAGTTAGAATAGATCAAAATAGTTTTGACAATTAATAAAAAATAGTTTATAATATGGTTATCAAGTGCCAAAGACAGTAGGTTGTTAGTAAATCCTACCGAGGACTTATACTTTTGTATAGAAAGGAGTCCTTTGGACTTCTTATCTTTTGCACTTATAAAATATATAAATAAGGAGGAAATGTTATGCCTAGTACTAAGTCATTAGAACTTAAACAAGCTGTAGTGTCTGAGATTAAGGATAAGTGTAATGGTGCTAAGAGTATTGTGCTTTTCGATTATCGTGGTCTTACTGATAATCAAATTAAAGATCTTAGAATTAAACTTAGAGAAAATGATTCTGAGTATAAAGTTTATAAAAACACTTTGCTTAAGATTGCATTTAAGGACTTGAATATTGATTTTGATGAATATTTAACTGGTCCTACTGCTATTGCATTTTCAAATGATGATGTAGCAGCTGTTAAGGTTTTAAGTGATACTGCTAAGAAGAATGAGGCCTTAGTGTTAAAAGCAGGATATATTGAAAGTTCTGTTTGTGATAAGGCTAAACTTGATGAATTTGCTAAGATTCCATCTCGTGAAGGATTATATACAATGCTTGCTGGTGGAATGATTGGTATTGTTAAAGATTTAAGTATTGCTCTTAATCTTTATTCTGAACAAAAAGAAAATTAATTTAATTAAAATAATAAAGGAGGAAAAGTTATTATGGCAAAAATAACAAAGGAAGAATTTATTAGCTCTTTAAAAGAAATGACATTATTAGAAGTAAAGGAATTAGTTGACGCAATGAAGGAAGAATTTGGTGTTGATCCAAGTGCTGTTGCTGTTGCTGCTGCACCTGCTCAAGCTGAAGAAGCTGGACCAAGTAAACAAACTGTAGTACTTAAGAGTGCTGGAGCTGCTAAGATTAATGTAATTAAAATTATAAGAGAAGTTACTGGTCTTGGACTTAAAGAAGCTAAAGAAGTTGCTGATAATGGTGGTAATGTTAAGGAAAATATTCCTAGTGAAGAAGCTAATGAACTTAAAGCTAGACTTGAAGAAGCTGGCGCTGAAGTTGAACTTAAATAGTTAATTTTACTTACTTAAAGCCGTTTGCATATGCACGTGGCTTTTTGTGCTATAAAGGGGAAGATAAAATGGAACACTATTTTACCAATTCTGATGTTAAGAGTAATTTGAAGAAGATTAGTTGTAATGTTTGTGATAAGAATTTTGTTTTTAATACTGATAATGGAGTTTTTTCTAAGAGGGGACTTGATTTTGGTAGTAGGACTCTTATTATGACTCTTTTGGAGCAGGATATTACTGGTGATGTTCTTGATGTTGGATGTGGTTATGGTGCTTTGGGTATCATTTTATCTTCTTTTTTTGATATTAATGTTGATATGGTTGATGTTAATAAAAGAGCAGTGCATCTTGCTAATATGAATATTCGTTTGAATAATATTTCGGGTGCAAATGCTTTTTGTAGTGATATATATTCTGATGTAAAAAAGAAATATGATGTTATTGTTACCAATCCACCTATTAGGGCTGGAAAAGATATTCTTTATAAATTTTTGTTTGGTGCTCGTGATTATTTAGTGTCTGGAGGTAGTTTATATTTTGTTATAAATAAGGATCAAGGTGCTAAAAGTGTTATTAAGGATCTTAGTGAATGTGCTTGTGTAGAGGTTCTTAAAAAAAATAAAGGTTTTTTTGTAATAAAGTGTGTTTTTTAATTGACAACTTGAGTGTTTTATGGTAATAATATAAGTTGGTTATTTGTCTATTTGGTGACAAAGATTTTTGAAAATTTGAAAGTAGGGGTGAATTTTGTGGCATACAAAATTATAAAATGTGGTGACCACCGCACACGTAGAAGTTTTTCCAGGATCAAGAATACTTATGAACTTACTGATTTACTAGAAATTCAAAAGAAATCATATAATTGGTTTGTGGAAAAAGGAATTAAGGAAGTTTTTGAAGATTTATTCCCCGTAGAGAACTTTGCTGGTACATTGTCTTTGGAATTTGGAGATTATCATTTTGATGAGCCAAGATATTCTATTAAGGAATGTAAAGAAAGGGAAGCTACTTTTGCTGCGCCTTTAAAAGTTGAGGTTAGACTTTTTAATAATGAAACAGGTGAAGTAAAGGAACAAGAAATCTTTTTGGGTGATATGCCTCTTATGACTGATAGTGGTACTTTTGTTATAAATGGTGCTGAAAGAGTTATTGTGTCTCAACTTGTTAGATCTCCAAGTGTTTATTTCAATAAGGAAATAGATAAGAATGGTAGACTTCTTATTACATCTCAAATTATTCCAACTCGTGGTACTTGGCTTGAATTTGAGGCTGATGCTAGGGATATTTTATATGTAAGAATTGATAGGACTAGAAAGGTTCCTCTTACTACTATGCTTAGGGCTTTTGGACTTAGTAGTGATGATGATATACTTGGTTTATTTGGTAAATCTGAATTTATTGAGAATACTATAAGTAAGGATTCTACTAGAAATACTGATGAGGCTTTGATAGAGATATATGAAAAGTTAAGACCAGGTGAACCTGCGACTTTAGATAGTTCTAAGAATCAAATTATTACTAGATTTTTTGATGAGTTTAGATATGATTTAGCTAAGGTTGGTAGATATAAGTTTAATCTAAAACTTAATGTTCTTGATAGACTTTTGGGTCAAACTCTTGCTGAGGATATTAAGGTTGATGGAGAGGTTAAGTTTGAAAAGGGAACTGTTGTTAATAAGGTTATTTTAGAAGAACTTCGCCCAATTATAGAAGCTGGTTATGGTGTTAAGGAAGTTAAGATCAATGATGAACTTGATACTTATAATAAGGTTCAAATTGTTAAGGTTTATAAGCCTGGTACTAAGGAAAAGATTAGTATTATAGGAAATGATGGTACTATTGATTCTAAGAGACTTACTATTTCTGATTTTTATGCTTCTTGTTCTTATTATCTTAATTTACTTCAAGGAGTAGGTAATTTTGATGAAATAGATCATCTTGGTAATAGACGTATTCGTCAAGTTGGTGAACTTTTACAAAATCAATTTAGGGTAGGGGTTACTCGTATGGAAAGGGTTATTCGTGAAAGAATGACTACTCAAGATATTAATGAGGTTACTCCAAAAACTTTGATTAATATTAGACCTGTTACTGCTATTTTGAAGGAATTCTTTGGTAGTTCACAACTTTCTCAATTTATGGATCAAAATAATCCTATTGCAGAACTTACTCATAAGAGAAGACTTAGTGCTTTAGGACCTGGTGGTCTTTCTCGTGATAGAGCTGGTATGGATGTTCGTGATGTTAATGAATCGCATTATGGTCGAATATGTCCTATTGAGTCTCCAGAAGGTCCTAATATTGGTCTTATTACAACTCTTGCTAGTTATGCTAAGATTGATGATTATGGATTTATTCAAACTCCATATCGTAGAGTTGAGAACTCTGTTATAATGGATGATGTTCATTATTTAACTGCTAGTGAGGAAAATGATGTTATTATTGCAGAATCTACTGTTGGTACTGATGATAATAATAAAATTACTGATGAGACAGTTGCTGCTCGTTATCGTGGTGAAAATTTACTTATTTCTCCAGATAAGATTGATTATATAGATGTTTCGCCTCAACAAGTTGTTTCTATTACAACAAGTTGTATTCCGTTCCTAGAACATGATGATGCGACTCGTGCTCTTATGGGCTCTAACATGCAACGTCAAGCTGTACCTCTTCTTAAAACTGAAGCTCCATTTGTTGGTACTGGGGTTGAATATATTGCTGCTCGGGATAGTGGTTCTACAGTAGTTGCTAAGGCTGATGGTGTTGTTAGTTATGTTGATGGTAAGAAAGTAGTTGTTAAGAATAAAGGTGGAGAAGATGTTTATTATTTATCTGACTTTGCTGCTTCTAACCAAGATACTTGTTTCCATCATATTCCAATTGCTAGAGTTGGAGATAAGGTTGTAAGAGGCAAGACTATACTTGCGGATGGACCTTCTACTGATAAGGGTGAACTTGCTCTTGGTAAGAATATGACTGTTGCATTTATGATGTTTAATGGTTATAACTACGAAGATGCTGTTATTCTTAATGAAAGATTAGTTAAGGAAGATGCTTATACTACTATTCATATAGAGGATCATCAATTGCCTTGTCGCGATACTAAGCTTGGTCCTGAAGAAATTACTCGTGACATTCCTAATGTTAGTGAAGATGCTCGTCGTAATTTGGATAGTGAAGGTATCATTAGAATAGGTACAGAAGTAAAAGAAGGAGATATTCTTGTTGGTAAGGTTACTCCAAAAGGAATGGCTGAACTTACTTCTGAGGAAAAACTTCTTCATGCTATCTTTGGTGAAAAGACTCGTGAAGTTCGTGATACGTCACTTCGTGTTCCTCATGGTGGCGATGGTATAGTTCATGATGTTAAGGTGTTTACTAAGAAGAATAGTGATGAACTTCCTAGTGGTGTTTCTAAATTAGTACGTGTTTATATAGTTCAAAAACGTAAGATTCAAGTTGGAGATAAGATGGCTGGTCGTCATGGTAATAAAGGGGTTATTTCTTTAATTCTTCCGGAAGAGGATATGCCTTATTTACCAGATGGTACTCCTGTTGATGTAATGCTTAATCCACTTGGGGTTCCTTCTCGTATGAATATTGGACAAGTTCTAGAACTTCATTTAGGTATGGCTGCTAAGAAGCTTGGTGTTCATGTGGCTACTCCTGTATTTGATGGTGCTAGTGAACAAGATATTCTTGATATGATGAAGGAAGCTGGTATGGATGAGGATGGTAAGACTGTTCTATATGATGGTCGTACTGGTCGTCCATTTGATAATAGGGTTTCAGTTGGAGTTATGTATATGATTAAACTTCATCACATGGTTGAAGATAAGATGCATGCTCGTGCTACTGGTCCATATAGTTTAGTTACTCAACAACCACTTGGAGGTAAAGCTCAATTTGGTGGACAAAGATTTGGGGAAATGGAAGTTTGGGCTTTATATGCTTATGGTGCTGCTCATACACTTCAAGAAATATTAACTGTTAAGTCAGATGATGTTATTGGTCGTGTTAAGGTATATGAAGCACTTGTTAAGGGTAATAAAGTTGATCAAGCTGGTGTTCCTGAATCGTTTAGAGTTCTTATTAAAGAATTCCAAGCTTTAGGTCTTGATATTCAAATTATTAATGATAAGAACGAAGTTCTTGATCTTAAGGAAATAGAAAAAGAGGAAACGAATGAAAAGACTTCATTTGCTATAGATGATATAGATATTAAGAAATTCTCTGATGAAAATTCTTCTTTTGACGATGAAGATGAAGATGATGACGATGATATTGAACTTGAAACAGATAAAGATTTAGACTTTTCCGATGAAAGTTTAGAAAGTGAGGTGAGATACTAATGATAGAAGTTAATAAAGTTGAAGCTTTGAAAATTGGTATTGCATCTTCTGATAAGATTCGTGAATGGTCTTATGGAGAAGTTAAGAAACCTGAAACTATTAATTATCGTACTTTAAAGCCTGAAAGGGATGGGCTTTTCTGTGAAAAGATTTTTGGGCCAACCAAGGATTTTGAATGTTCTTGTGGTAAGTATAAGAGAGTTAAGTATAAGAATATAGTTTGTGATAGATGTGGAGTTGAAGTTACTCGTTCTAAGGTTAGAAGAGAAAGAATGGGACATATAGAACTTGCTTCTCCTGTCTCACATATTTGGTATTTTAAAGGTATTCCTAGTAGAATGGGTACTGTTCTTGATATGAGTCAAAGAGATCTTGAAGAAGTATTATACTTTGTATCATATGTTGTTATTGATAAGGGAATTGCTCCTCTTGAAAATAAACAAACTTTAAGTGAAAAGGAATATCGTGCTTATTATGAAAAGTATGGTGATGGGTTCCGTGTTGGTATGGGTGCGGAAGCTGTTAAGGAACTTCTTAAACAAGTTGATCTTGGTAAAGAAATTGAAGATATTCGTAAGAAACTTGAAACTGCTCAAGGTCAAAAGAGAGCAAGTCTTCTTAAGAGACTTGATATTCTGGATGCATTTTATAAGTCTGGAAATAAACCTGAATGGATGATTCTTGATTGTATACCTGTTATACCTCCGGAACTTCGTCCTATGATTCAACTTGATGGTGGTAGATTTGCTACATCTGATTTGAATGATTTATATAGAAGGGTTATTAACCGTAATAATCGTTTGAAGAAGCTTATTGATTTAGGGGCTCCATCTATTATCATTCAAAATGAAAAGAGAATGCTTCAAGAGGCTGTTGATGCTTTATTTGACAATGGTCGTCGCGGTAAGAGTGTTACTGGTGCAGGAAATCGTCCTCTTAAATCACTTTCTAGTATGTTAAAAGGTAAGCAAGGTCGTTTTAGACAAAACTTACTTGGTAAACGTGTTGATTATTCTGGACGTTCTGTTATTATAGTTGGACCAAGTTTGAAAATGTATCAATGTGGTCTTCCTAAGGGTATGGCTCTTGAACTGTTTAAACCTCATGTTATTCATGGTTTAGTTGAAAAGGGTATTGCTCATAATATTAAAGCTGCTAAGAAGCTTATTGATAATCAAGATGAAAGAGTTTGGGATGTTGTTGAAGAAGTTATTAAAGAACATCCAGTTATGCTTAATAGAGCTCCTACTTTACATAGACTTGGTATTCAAGCGTTTGAACCTAAGTTAATTGGTGGTAAGGCTATTAGACTTCATCCTCTTGTTTGTCCAGCATTTAATGCGGATTTTGATGGGGATCAAATGGCTGTTCATGTTCCTTTATCTGAAGAAGCTCAAGCTGAAGCTAGACTTTTAATGCTTGGTGCTAATAATATTCTTCATCCTAAGAGTGGGGAACCAGTTGTTACTCCTGCTCAAGATATGGTTCTTGGTAATTATTATCTTACTATGGAAGAATCTGATGAAGATGAAGGTCGTGTGTTTAAGGATTCTAATGAGGCTATTATGGAATATGAAAGAGGAGACTTAAAGATTCATACTAGAATTGCTCTTAAAGTTAACTCATTTAAACATAAATTGTTCTCTGAAGAACATAAAGATGATTATTTAGTTACTACAGTTGGAAAACTTATATTTAATGAGATTCTTCCTGATACATTCCCTTATATAAATGAACCTACTAAGGAAAATATTGAAAAGATAACTCCTAGTAAATATTTCTTAAAACCTGGTACTAATATAAGAGAAGCTATTAAGGAAATGCCTCTTGTTGAACCTTTCCCTGTTAAGACTTTGAAACAAATAATTGCTCAAATATTTAAACTTTATAAAACTACAGAAACTTCTATTATGCTAGATAGGCTTAAGGATTTAGGATTTAAGTATTCTACTGTAAGTGGTGCTACTGTTTCTACTCATGATGTTGCAACTAGTAGTTCTAAACCTAAGATTATTGCAGATTCTAAGAAGACTGTAGATAAGATTAATAAACAATATTCTAGAGGTTTAATTACTGAAGAAGAAAGGTATGAAAGTGTTATTCAGGTTTGGTATAAGGCTAAAGATCAAGTTCAAGCTGAACTTCAAGATATCGCTGATAAGTCTCTTACTAATCCAATATTTATGATGATGAAATCTGGTGCTCGTGGTAAGATTTCTCAATTCGTTCAACTTTCTGGTATGCGTGGACTTATGTCTAAACCAGGTGGTCGTGTTATAGAAATTCCAGTTATTTCTTCATTTAAAGAAGGGTTATCAGTTTCTGAATTCTTCTTATCTACACATAGTGCTCGTAAGGGTAGTGCGGATACAGCACTTAATACTGCATCTTCTGGTTACTTAACAAGAAGACTTGTAGATGTTTCTCAAGATGTTATTGTTAAGGAAGATGATTGTGGTACTGATTTTGGTGTTACAGTTGAAGCATTTATTAATGATAAAGATAATACTGTTATTGAAAACCTTTATGATCGTATTGTTGGTAGATATGCTAGTAAGAAGATTATTAATCCTGAGACTAAGGAAGTAATTGTTGAAAAAGATGGTCTTATCAATGAAAAAGAAGCTGAAAAGATTGTTGCTGCTGGTATAACTAAAGTTGAAATTAGAAGTGTTCTTACTTGTAATACTCATAATGGGGTTTGTCAAAAATGTTATGGTAGAAATTTAGCTACTGGTAATATTGTGGAAATAGGTGAAGCTATTGGTATTATGGCTGCTCAATCTATTGGAGAACCTGGTACTCAACTTACTATGAGAACATTCCATACTGGAGGAGTTGCTGGTGGTGAAGATATTACTCAAGGTCTTCCACGTGTTGAAGAATTGTTTGAGGCTCGTAATCCAAAAGGACAAGCTACTATTGCTACTACTGCTGGTAAGATTAAGGATATTAAAGAAGAACATGGTAAATATAAAATCATTATTAAGAATAAAGTTGAAGAAATTGAACATATTACTAATTATGGTGCTAAGTTAAGAGTTCAAAAAGGTGATGAGGTTGCTGTAGGTGAAAAACTTACTGAAGGTAATATTAGTCCAAAAGAACTTCTTGCTGTTACTGATCCAATAACTGCTCAAACTTATATTCTAAAAGAAATTCAAAAAGCTTATAGAGCTCAAGGTGTTGATATTAGTGATAAACATATTGAGGTTGTTGTAAGTAGAATGATTTCTAAGATTAGAATATCTGATGGTGGGGAAACTGAATTATTAATTGGTAGTCTTGTTAATATTAAAGACTTTACTGATGTTAATAAGGATGCTATTCTTAAGGGTAAAAAACCTGCGACTGGTAAACCAATTCTTCTTGGTATTACTAAAGCATCTCTTGAAACTGAATCATTCTTATCTGCGGCATCATTCCAAGAAACTACAAGAGTTCTTACTGATGCGTCTATTAAAGGTAAGGTTGATACTTTACAAGGACTTAAGGAAAATGTTATTATTGGTAAACTTATTCCTGCGGGAACTGGTGCTAAACAATATCGTGATGTTTCTTATGAACTTAAAAAGCAATTTATGTCTGAAGAACCTTTAGAGGCTTTAGAAGACGAACTTATGTAATATAGGACTAACTGTTATGGTTAGTTCTTTTTTGTTTTATTTGTTATAATATACTTGTAGAGTAATGTTTGTGGGAAAAAATTTAAATAATAGTTCAAATTTAATAAAGGAGAGTGTAATGGAAAAGTTTATTGATATTAGAGGGTTAAGTAAAAAAGAAGTGCTAAGTTTACTTGATGATATGTTTGCTATTATTAGTTTTAATATGAAGAGTATAATAAATACTGGAAATACTGGGGATGAGGATTATAAAAGTTGGAAGAGTTCTATGTTAAAAGAACTTGATAATAATCATAAGAAATGGATTGGGGCTTTTGAGAATAATATGTTAATTGGATATTTTCTATATAAGATAAATGATAATAATGTTAGTTTAGATGAAATACAGGTTGTTAAAAATCATCAGGGAGATGGTTATACTTTTATTAAATTATTTAAGTATGTTTTAAAAGATTGTGATATTAAGGATACATATATGGTAACAACTTATGTTAATAATAATAATGTTAAATCCAAAGCTATAGTAAATAAATTTGGTTTTGAAGTTTTGGAGAAAAAGGAAAGGGGATTAAAATATATAAATAGTTTTTGTAACTTAAGAAAAAAATTAGAAGAGTATGTTATGTAATAAAAATGACTTATTTAGTTTAATTATTAGTATTTTTATTTTATTTACTTGTTTTTGTTTATTTGGTATAATTTGTTTATGTGAGGTGTGGTGTTTGTGAAAAATAAATTTTTAGAGGCTATAAAGAAGCGTGAATATTTTGAGAATTTTATTACTCGTAGTATCAAGTGTTCTAATGCTATAGAGGGTAATACTTTGAGTTATGCTGAAACTTATTCTATTGTTTTTAATGATGAGTCTCTTCCTTTGCAAAATGTTAATCCTAGAGAACTTTATGAGGCTATTAATTTGAAATATGCTATTGATATGTCTCTTAGTAATTTAGATAGGTTAGATAATGGTATTATTGTTAAATTTGGAGATATTATTAATAAAAATATTAAAGATACTTCTGGTTATAGAAAGATTCAAAATTATATTAATGGGGCGGATTTTGTTCCTCCTAAACCTGAGTTAGTTCCTAGTTTGATGAGTGAGCTTTTGTATGAGTTTGATAATAGTGAATGTAATATTTTTGAAAAGATTGCTAAGTTTCATATTAATTTTGAACATATTCATCCTTTTGAGGATGGTAATGGTAGAGCTGGTCGTTTACTTATTAATCTTCAATTGATTAGTAATAATGAGATTCCTATTGTTATTGATGATAGTGATAGGATCAGATACTTTAATTTGATACAAAATTATGATATTGATGGATTTGTTTTGTTTATTAAAGAACTTCAAGAGAGAGAAATGCTTAAGATGAAGGAATATGATGTGTATTAAGAATAATGATTATGCTTAATGATCATTGTTTTTGTTTACTTGTTATTGGTTATTTTGTATAATAAGTATGGTGATTTTATGAATAAAAAAGTTGTAGTATTTGGAGGAGGAACTGGAATTAGTTTTTTAGTTCGTGGTCTTAAGGAGTTTCCTGTTGATATAACTACTGTTATTAGTGTTTCTGATAATGGTTCTTCGACTGGTAAGCTTCGTGAGGAGTTTTTTATGCCTGCGATGGGTGATGTGCGTAAGGTTATAGTTGCTCTTAGTAATGCTGATGATAAGATTAAGGAATTGTTACAGTATAGGTTTGATACTTATACTGATTTAGATGGTCATGCTGTTGGGAATTTAATTATGGCTGCTATGTATAATATTACTGGAAGTCTTAAGGAAAGTATTAGGGTTCTTAGTGATTTTTTGAAGGTTCGTCATAAGATTCTTCCTTTGTCTGAGGATTATCTTACTTTAATGGCTGAGACTACTAGTGGTGATATTATTCATGGTGAGAGTGAAATTGGTCATGATAGGCGTAAGATTAAAAAGGTTTTTTATGATGAGGTTCCTAATGTTGATCCGGAGATTATTTCTGAGATTAAATCTTGTGATTTGATTATTTTTAGTATGGGTAGTTTATATACTAGTTTAATACCTAATCTTCTTTCTAAGGATATTATTGATGCGATTGATGAGAGTAAGGCTAGGATACTTTATACTTGTAATGCTGTTGATCAGGTGTTTGAAACTGAGGATTATACTGTTTCTGATCATGTTAAGATTATTAATGATTATCTTGGTAAGAGAAAGATTGATTCTGTTTTGGCTGCGGATAGTAAGCTTCCTTCTTTGGTTCTTGATAAGTATATTTCTGCTGAGAATAAGAGTCTTGTTAAGATTGATGAGGATAAGATTCGTGATTTGGGATGTGAACTTATTAAAGAGGATTTGCTTGTTATCGAGGGTAATTATATTCGTCATAATGGACTTAAACTTGCTACTAGTATATTTAACTATTTGATGAGGTGATTTTGTGTCTTTTACTACGGAAATTAAGAATGAGATATGTTCTAATGATTATTCTAGGCTTGAGAATATTTGTCTTTTATCTGGTTTTCTTAGAAATAATATTTCTATTTCTGATAATAGTTTTGTGGTTGTTTCTGAGAATCCTAAGGTTGTTAGAAAGATATTTTCTTTGTTTAAGGAATTGTTTGATATAAATCCTTGTATTTCTTCTTTAAAGGGTAATAGTTTTAATAAGAGTTATTATAATATTGTTGTTTCTGATAAGGTTTCTAGTATTTTGAGTAGTCTTATGGTTTGTGATAATGGTGTTATGTTTCCTTCTGTTCCTTCTTATTTTTTGGATGATGAAGACTTAAAGAGAGCTTATTTGCGTGGTGTTTTTCTTGCTAAGGGTAGTATAAATGATCCTAAAAAGTCTAGATATCATATGGAGTTTTTGGTTGATAGAAGTGATGAGGCTTATTTTATTTCTTCTTTGCTTTTGGATTTTGATATAAGTGCGAAGGTTATTCCTAGGGATAAGGGTTATATGACTTATGTTAAGGAAGCTGAAAAGATTGGTGATTTTCTTAGGATAGTGAGTGCTAATAATGCTATTTTATATTATGAGGACATACGTATATATAGGGATCATAAGAATATGACTAATAGGCTTAATAATTGTGAACAGGCTAATGTTGATAGGACTATTGATACTTGCCGTAAGCAGATTGCTGATATTGATTTGATTAAAGAGTATTCTTATTTTGATAGTCTTTCTGATAAGCTAAAGGAAGTTATTTTTTATCGTGAGAAGTATCCTGAAGTTTCTTTGTCTGAGCTTAGTTATATTATGAGTTCAGAGACTTCTTCTAATATTACTAAGTCTGGTCTTAGTCATAGGTTTAGAAAGATTCATGAGATTGCGAATAAGATTAGAAATGAAAAGAGTTAAGATTGTTTCTTAACTCTTATTTTGTGAACAGTTTTGGTATGTTTTTTTTAGGTAATAACATTTTTAACTCTTTATTTATGGTTATTGTGTATTTCTTTTTTTCGTTTTTTAGTTTTTCTCCGTCTATTGTCCAGTTATTTTTTATTTTTTCGTTAAATGTTATTTCTACTTTGTCGCTTGTGTGACAGTATATACCGGGTACGTTTGTTATTCCTGTTTTTATTAGTAGTATTAGTGTTTTTACTAGATCTTTTCTTCTGTTGATGTTACAGAACATTATTTCGAATTTATTGTCGTCTAGTTTTACATTTTTATATATGTTGTTTAATCCTGCGATTCTGTTTGCATTTGAGATTAGTATTAGTGAGTAGAATCCATGATATGTTTCGTTATTTACTGTGTATTCTAGTTCGTATAGTTTTGTTATTTGAAAGAATTCTTTTACTCCGTTTATGAGGTATGCTAGGTGTCCTAGTTTCTTTTTTAGTTTTCTTGATGTTTGATAGGGAACGTTTATGAATTTTCCGAATCCTGCGACATAGAAGAATGGTTGGTTATTTATTAGTCCTATATCTACGTTTTTTATTTCCCCTTCTAGGATTTTTTCTAGGCTTTTTAGGATGTTTTTGTTAAGTCCTAGCATGTGCCCTATATCGTTGGTTGTTCCTACTGGGATATGTGATAGTAATAGTTTTTTTTCTCGTAGGTAGTTTCCTTGGACTATTTCATTAAATGTTCCGTCTCCTCCGATTGATAGGACTAGGTCGGCATATTTGAGATTTTTTACATGTCTTTTTGCATCTCCGTGTTTTTCTGTGTAATAGATATGTGTTTTATATTCATGTTCTTGTAGTTTGTTTATTACTTCATTGATTGTTTTTCTTTTTATGCCTTTACCACTTTCTCTGTTACAGATTAGTTCACAGTTTTTCATCTTATCACCAATTTAATTATACATAAATTATTTTTTGTTTTCAATAATTTTGTCTATTAGACCATAATTTTTGGCTTCTTTTGCTGATAAGAAGTAATCTCTTTCTGTGTCTTTTTCTATTTGTTCTAGGGATTTTCCTGTGTTTTTTGACATTATTTTGTTTAGTTTTTCTTTTAGTTTTAGTATTCTTTCTGCTGCTATTTTTATTTCTGTTGCTTGTCCTTGTGCTCCTCCTAGTGGTTGATGAATCATTACTTCAGAGTTTGGAAGTGCTAATCTTTTTCCTTTTTCTCCGCTTGATAAGAGGAATGCTGCCATGGATGCTGCCATTCCTATACAGATTGTTGATACTTTGCTTTTTATGAAGTTCATTGTGTCATATATTGCCATTCCTGATGTTATTGCTCCTCCAGGGGAGTTTATGTATAGATTTATATCTTCGTGTGATTCTGAGTCTAAGTATAGTAGTTCTGCTACTATTATGTTTGCGGTTGTATCGTTTATTTCTCCATTTAGGATAATTATTCTGTCTTTTAGTAGTCTTGAGTAAATATCGTAGCTTCTTTCTCCATTTATTTCTTTTTCTATTACTGTTGGAATTAAGTTCATTTTTATCACCTGTTAATAAATTACGTAAAAAAATGATTATTATTCGTATCAAAATCATACAATATGTGATAAAATATTAATATAGAATTAAGAGGGTGTTAATTTATGGAAAAGATAAATGTTATTATTAATGATGAAAAATATGATTTTGATAAGGGTATTACTCTTTTTGAAATATCTGAAAAAGTATATAAAGAAGATTTTCCTGCTCTTGTTGCTTTTGTAGATAATGAGATTTTTTCTCTTGACAAGAAGATTAATTATGATTGTAGTGTAAGATTTGTTAATGTTCTTGATCCTACTGGGAATAGAATTTATACTAGATCTTTATTCTTTGTTCTTTCTTATGCTTTTAAGGAACTTTTTGGATATGATTATTATGTGAAAGTTTGTCATTCTATTGATAAGGCTATTAAGCTTAGGACTAATTTATATCTTAATCAGGATAGACTTAATAAGCTTAAGGATAAGATGACTGAGATCATAGAGAATGATATGCATATTGAAAAGTGTTTGGTTAGTAGAAAGGAAGCTAGAAAGTATTTTTTAAGTGTTAATGATAAGAGTAAGGCTGATACTTTTATTTATAATACTAATCATTATGTTACTTTGTATAAACTTGGTGATTTATATGATTATTTCTTTTGTGATATGCCTATTTCTACTGGAGTATTTAAGTCTTTTGATTTGTATTTTTTAGATAAGGGATCTTTTATTTTGCAATTTCCTACTGTGGGGGATAATGGTAATATTCCAGAATATGTAAATAGGGAGAAGATTGTTAAGACTTTTGATGATATTTATTCTTTGTCTAAGAAGCTTGGTTTATTTGATAGTTCTGATGTTAATAAGGCTGTTGCAAGTGGTAAGATTTCTGATATTATTAAGCTTACTGAGACTATTTCTAGTAATAATTTGCTTAATTTAGCTAGGGAAATATATGATCAAAGGGATAGAATAAAACTTGTTTTACTTGCGGGACCTTCTTCTAGTGGTAAGACTACTACTTCTAGGAAGCTTTCTATGTTTCTTAAGAGTTTTGGTCTTAATCCTAAACCTCTTTCGGTTGATGATTATTTTTTAGATAGGGATAAGACTCCTAGACTTCCTAATGGGGATTATGATTTTGAGACTATTGATGCTATTAATATTGATTTGTTTAATAAGGATTTGACTAAGCTTGTTAATGGTGAAGAGGTTGAAGTTCCTACTTTTAATTTTTATAAGGGTAAGTCTGAGTATTTAGGAAATAAAATAAAACTTGAAGATCAGGATATACTAATTATTGAGGGGCTTCATGCTGTTAATGAAAAGCTTACTAAGTCTATTGCTAAGGATAGGAAATATAAAGTTTATATATCTCCACTTTCTGATTTGAATATTGATAATCACAATATGATTTCTAATACTGATGTAAGGCTTCTTAGAAGAATTATAAGAGATAATAGGACTCGTGGGTATAGTGCTGAGGAGACTATTAAAAGATGGAAGACTGTTAGGGATGGAGAAAATAAGTATATTTTTCCTTTTCAGGATGATGTTGATTATGTTTATAATACTTCACTTATATATGAGATTGGGGTACTTAAACTTTATGCTGAGCCTCTTCTTTTTGGAATTGATAATACTTCACCTTATTATGAGGAAGTTATTCGTTTACTTAATTTTTTAGGTATGTTTGTGGGTATTCCTACGGATGAAATTCCTAGTGATTCTATTTTAAGAGAGTTTATTGGTGGTAGTTATTTTGAATAGGAGGATATTATGAAGGTTGCAATTAATGGTTTTGGTAGGATAGGTAGGTTAGTTTTTAGGATTCTTGAGGATAGCAGTGATTTTGAAGTTGTTGCTATAAATGATTTGAGTGATGCTAAGGAACTTGCTCATTTACTTAAGTATGATTCTAGTCAAGGTACTTATAAAAAAGATGAGATTGGTTATTTTGGTAATTATTTAGTTTCTTCTGGCAGGAAAATAAAGATTTTTTCTAGTAGTGATCCTTTGGAACTTCCTTTGGGAGAACTTGGTGTTGATATAGTTTTTGAGTGTAGTGGTCATTTTACTAAGAAAGATTCTGCTTATAGGCATATTGAAGCTGGTGCTAAGAGGGTTATTATTTCTGCACCATGTAAGGATAGTGATGTTAAGACTGTTGTTTATGGTGTTAATGAGTCTATTTTGAATGGTGATGAACGTGTTATTAGTGCTGCTAGTTGTACTACTAATTGTTTGGCTCCGGTTCTTGATGTTATTAATAATAATTTTGGAATAGTTAAGGGTTATATGACTACTATTCATGCTTATACTAATGATCAGGTTATGCTTGATGTTTCTCATAAGAAGGGTATTGAGGCTAGACGTGGTAGAGCTGGTGCTATTAATATTATTCCTACTTCGACTGGTGCTGCTAAAGCTATTGGACGTGTTATACCTAGTTTAGATGGTAAGATGAGAGGGTCTGCTATGAGAGTACCTGTTTCAGATGGTTCTTGTGTTGATCTTGTTCTTGAACTTAAAAGAAATGTTTCTATTGATGGGATTAATAAGGCTTTTATTTCTTCAGTTAGTGATTCTTTAGGTGTTACTAGTGATCCTATTGTATCTAGTGATATTGTTGGAGATACCCATGGTGGGGTTGTTGATCTTTTGCTTACTGATATTTTAGAAGTTGATGGAAAGCAACTTGTTAAAATCGTTGCTTGGTATGATAATGAAAATGGTTATTCTCATCAGATGGTTAGATGTGCTAGATATTTTGCTAATTTAGTTAAATAAAAAATCTCATTCATCATGAGATTTTTTTAGTGCTTTTCTTCCTAGTTTTGTTTTTTTATGTATGTTGTAAACAGTTTTGTTAATAACCAGATCAAATTCTCCGATATATTCTGTGACGTCTGCGCCGAAGCCTAGTTTCATTTCGTTTAGTCCATTAAATTTATTATTGTCTCCGAAGTATCCTGTTATTGCGTTTAGATCGAAGAATACTGCTCCTAGTTTTGCATATTTTTCTATTATGGCCCATTTTGTTAAGAATGTTGGGTAGTATAGTTTATATGCACTGTTTTGTCCTTCTATTACTAGTGTTACTCCGTGTTTTTCTACTATTATTGCACAGGCACTTATTATTATTCCTTTTGGATTTTTTGTTAACAAACCTGATGCTGTTTCTAGTTCTTTTTTATAGACTGCTAGTACTTTATCTGATGTTATTTTTGAGTTTGTTAGTTTGTTACTTATTTTTCCTTTAAGACCTGCTTCTCTTATATCTTGATTTATTTCTTCGTTTTTTTGTAGTTCTTCTTCATATATTTGTTTTATGTTATTTAGATATTTTTCTGTATTTAGTTTTGCAAAGTATAATTCGAATTTATCTTTAAAACAGTTTGCAAAATCTTTGTAATAGGTTAGTTTTCTGTAGTGTTTTTTTGCTACGAATTTGTAGAATATTTCTATGTCATTATGGTTTCCTTGAAGAATTTCTACTCCTCTTGATTGTGCTTTTCTTATTTTGTTTTTGACACTTGGATCGAAATTTTCAAATAGTGTTTCTGCTGATCCTGTTACTTTAAGAATTGCATTCCATCTTGGTTTTAGTGTTCCAAAAAATTTGTTGTCTCCGAAGTAGGTGTATCCTATTTTTGTTAGGAATGGTATTAAGTCGTTTGTATAAGGACTTCTTAGGATGTTTCCGTTTTTGTCTCTTTTGTTGTTTACTACTGGAGGATCTATTTTTAGGAATATGATGTTGTTTTTTGCTAGGAATTTTTTCATTTTATTTGTAACATCTATGATTAGATCTTTGTTATCGTAGTCGATTAGAAATCCTCTTGGAGCGTAGGCATATTTGTATCCTAGGAATAGTTTTTGTATTAGAATGAGGCTTGCTCCGATTAGGATGTTTTGGTCGTTTATAAATCCGTAATAGTGTGGTTCGAAACCATCATTTGTCATTAGATTACCATAACTTGATGTTTGATAATATGTGTGGAGTGGATGATTTGATGAAAAGTTATCGAATTGTTCATTACTTAATTTAACTATTTTCAATAAGTATCCCTCCTTAGTAACTTACTATTTATATAATATCTTTTTTTTTAGAAAAAATCAATAAAAAGTTCAAATGCTGTTAAAAATATTATATAATTATTGTTGAGGTGACTTTTGTGATAAAAGATATAATTGCTAGGGAGATTTTGGATTCTAGGGGTAATCCTACTGTTGAGGTTGATGTTATACTTGATGATGGTTCTTTTGGTAGGGCTAGTGTTCCTAGTGGTGCTTCGACTGGGTCTAATGAAGCTTTAGAACTTCGTGATGGAGGAAGTCGTTATCTTGGTAAGGGAGTTTTAAATGCTGTATATAATGTTAATAATATTATAAAACCTCATCTTATTGGTAGGCAAGCTAGTGATCTTAGAGGTATTGATGATATTATGATTGATTTAGATGGTACTAAGAATAAAAGTAGGCTTGGTGCTAATGCTATTTTAGGGGTTTCTCTTGCGTGTCTTAAGGCTAGTAGTAATAGTTCTGGTAATTCTCTTTATAAGTATTTGGGTAAGGGAAGGACTCTTCCTATTTGTATGATGAATATTTTAAATGGTGGTGTTCATGCGGATAATAATTTGGATTTTCAGGAGTTTATGATTATTCCTGTTGCTAGTACTGTTAAAGAAAGAATTAGAATTGGTAGTGAGGTTTTTCATACTCTTAAGGGCATTCTTAAGGAAAATGGTTATTTTACTGGAGTTGGAGATGAGGGTGGTTTTGCTCCGAATTTAAGTGGTAATTATGAGGCTCTTGATTTGATATGCGAATCTATTAGAAAAGCCGGATATGAACCTGGTGTTTCTGTTGTTCTTGCTCTTGATGTTGCGGCTTCTGAACTTTATAAGGATGGTTATTATTATATTGATGGTAAAATGTATGATATAGATTCTTTATGTGATTATTATGTTTCTCTTGTTAAGAGGTATCCTATTGTTTCTATTGAAGATCCTGTATATGAAAATGATTTCGATGGTTTTAAGAAGCTTACTGATATGATTGGTGATAAGGTTCAGCTTGTTGGAGATGATTTATTTGTTACTAATATTGATTATCTTCGTCGTGGTGTTTTGATGGGTGCTGGCAATGCTATTCTTCTTAAGGCTAATCAGATTGGCACTGTTAGTGAGATGATTGATACTATTAATTATGCTAAAAAGCATGGTTATAAGACTATTATTTCTCATAGAAGTGGTGAAACTGATGATTGCTTTATTTCTCATATGGCTGTTGGTTTTAATTTGGAACAAATTAAGACTGGTTCTATGTCTAGGATGGATAGGATTTGTAAATATAATGAATTGATTAGAATTGAAGAGGAGATAAGTAAAGGCGATTAAAGCCTTTTTTTGTTGCAGGTTTTGCTTGATTTTTTCATTCTTTTGTGATATACTCTTGTAAGTTTATGTTTTTAGGGATTTGTTTCTTAAAACTTAGATGTTGCACTTTTTAATTTAATCATATTTATTAATTATGGGAGTTGTTAGTTGTGAGTAAGTTTGAAATTAATGATGAGTTATTTTTAAATTGTGTTGGTGTTAAGGATCTTTTGAGGAGAATTAGAAATGGTCTTTTTAATGTTAAATATAGTGATATACAGTTGCTTGGCTTGAATAGTTCTAAAGAGAAAGAGTTCATTAATTATATAGTTGATGAGTATGGTGTTTCTATTTTTCATGATGAGACGGATTATTATTCTGATGATGCTGTTACACAATATATTAATTTCATAAAAGATATTCCTCTTTTGAGTGATGATGAGTTTAAGAGATATTTTTATGAATATAAACATGGCTCTAAGGAAGCTCTTGATATGCTTGTTGTTTCTAATTTAAGACTTGTTCCTTATGTTGCTAATAATTATTATGATGGAAGACTTCCTTTTGCTGATTTGATTAGTGCTGGTAATTTAGGATTATATGATGCTCTTAGAAAATATGATCCTAGTAAGGGGCGCTTTTCTACATATGCTTATGAGTGGATAGGTCAAAAAATGAATAGAGCTGTTGCTAGGGAATCTAGAAATGTTAGGTTTGCGTACGGAGCGTATTATAAGTTTACTAGGTATTCTTCGTTTTTGATTAAGTATTATTCTATTAATGGATGTTATCCTTCGGATTCTGTTATTATGGAAGAACTTGATATAACTTATGATACTTTACAGAGGTTTAAGTTGTTTTATCGTGATACTTTGAGTTTTAATACTCCTGTTGTGGATGCTGATGAGGCTTATTTGGAGGATTTTATTTCTGATAAGGATGATTTTTCTGTTCCTGATATTCTTTATAAAAAGGAGCTTGTATCTTCTTTTGATAATATATTAAAGAGTTATTCTCCTAGAAAAGAGAAAATTATAAAGATGAGATTTGGTCTTGACGATGGTCATGATAAGACTTTAAGAGAGATTTCTGAAGTGCTTGGTATTACTAAAGAAGGTGTCAGGGCTTCTCAAAACAGGGTTCTTAAAAGACTTAAGAATTCTGTTGAGGTTAAGAGGCTTCATCCTGATTATGATAGAGAGGAATCTTCTTATGAGGTTTCTCACAAAAAAAATGAGAAAATTAGGTTTATGGATTCTGTTATTTCTAATGTTTGTGATCTTGATGATATAACTGCTGAGGAGATATGTATTATAAAGGCTTTGTTTTCTTCTGGTGGGCCAATTAGTGTTAATAAGGTAATGAAACTTGAGGAACTTAGTCCTTATGATGATGAGTTTAAGCTTAAGTTAATAAATAGTGCGATTGATAAGTATTTAACTTTATATAAGAAGGGGGTAAAAAAATATGTTAGAAAGTAGGGGTAATATGAATAAGAATGGTGATTTTGAAAAGTTGATAGTTACTACAGATAGTTTTGATGATGTTAAGAATCTTGATAGTGAGATTAAGAAGAGATTTGATGTAATTATTGGGAAACTTTCTGCTAAGGGGAAGATAAGAGATGGTTTTGTTGATGAGAATGCTATAGAAAATCTTGGTCTTGATAATAATGTAAAGGATATGTTGATTGATTATCTTTTAGTTGTTAAGATGATTGATGTTAGGTATTCGGAAGAGGTTCAAACAAGTAAGGAGTATTATGCTGATTCTGCTGATAATGTTGCTTTGTTTCTTGCTGATATGAGGAGGTATCCACTTCTTACTAGGGAAGAAGAGGTTGAGCTAGGTAAGCGAGCTAAAAGGGGTGATAGGGCTGCTATTCAAAAAATGGTTGAATCTAATCTTCGTTTGGTTGTTTCTATTGCTAATAAGTATGTTAATAGGGGTCTTGATTTTCTTGATTTGATACAGGAAGGAAGTATTGGACTTAATCGTGCTGCGGAACAATTTGATGTTTCTCTTGGTTATAAGTTTTCTACTTATGCTACTTGGTGGATTAAGCAAGCGATGGGGCGTGCTATTGCTGATCAGGGTAGGACTATAAGAGTTCCTGTTCATATGGTTGAGGTTATAAGGAAATATAAGAGAATAAAAGAGGAAATGTTTAAGGTTGGTATTACCGAGCCTACTGATGTGCAAATAGCTGAACGTATGGGAGTTGATATTCAGAAGATTGAAGATATCAAAAAAGCTGAAATGATTCCTACTTCGTTAGAACTTCCTGTTGGAGAAGACAAGACTACTAATTTAGGAGATTTTGTTAAAGATGAGGTTAATGAGACGCCAGAAGAATATATTGAAAGACTCGGTACTAGTGAAGATATTAGAAATATTATCGATGTTTTATCTGATAGAGAAAGAGAGATTCTTGAGTATCGTTTTGGTCTTAATGATGGCATTTCTAGAACTCTTGAATGTGTTGGCGATATTTATGGAATAACAAGGGAAAGAGTTAGACAAATTGAGGGTAAGGCTCTTAGAAAAGTTAGACAACGTGCGTTAAAAGATGAAGTTTTATATAGTAGTGATTATGATAAAAAATTAGATATGTATGGTCTTTCTAATAAATAGTTTGTTTTATATTTTGAGTATCAATTGGGTTTGGTGCTTTTTTTTATTAAAAACCGTAAAAAGTGCTTGATTTTAATAGGATAGTATGGTATTATTGTCATGTTGTGACTGCTGAGATGTGCAAGGTTGCCGATACACCAGGCGTAGTTGTGTGGGAATATTGGGTTTTTGCATGGAGCGAGTCTATACTAGATATAGGCGAAGGGAGGTTAGGATTATGGCGAAATCTGAAGTTCGTGTTAAACTTAAAAGTTTTGATCACAGAATTCTAGATAGTGCGGCTTCTAAAATTGTTGAAACAGTTAAGAGAGCTGGTGGAGTAGTTAGTGGACCTGTACCACTTCCAACAGAAATTGAAAAAATTACGATTTTAAGAGCTGTTCATAAGTACAAAGATTCTCGTGAACAATATGAAATGCGTACTCATAAAAGATTGATCGACATCAAAAATCCTAGTAAGGAAGTTGTGGATGTTCTGCAACGACTAGATATACCTAGTGGTGTTGATATCCAAATCAAACAAAAATAAGTAAAAGGAGAAAAGAAAAATGAAAGGAATCTTAGGTAGAAAGCTTGGTATGACACAAGTATTTGGTACTAATGGAAAACTTGTTCCTGTAACTGTGATTGAAGTTGAGCCTAATGTTGTTACTCAAATTAAAACTGTTGATAATGATGGTTATGAAGCTGTACAACTTGGTTTTGATTCAGTTAAGGAAAAGGTTAGTAATAAGGCTAAAATGGGTCATACAAAGAAAGCTAACACTACTCCTAAGCGCTTCTTAAGAGAAATAAGAGGAGTAGATACTAATGCTTATACTTTGGGACAAGAAGTAAAAGCTGATTTATTTCTAGCTGGTGAAATGGTTGATGTTACTGGAATCAGCAAAGGAAAAGGTTACCAAGGGGTAATTAAGAAAAATAATCAACATCGTGGACCAATGAGTCATGGTTCTAAATATCATAGAGGTGTAGGATCTCTTGGTACTATGAGACCAATGAGGGTTATGCCTGGTAAGGCTCTTCCAGGGCATATGGGAGCTGAACAAGTTACTATTCAAAATCTTGAAATTATAAAAGTTGATATGGATGATAATTGTATTTTGGTTAAGGGAAGTGTTCCTGGGCCTAAAAAAGGTATGGTTATTATAAAAAGTGCTGTTAAGACTGATGAAGTTAATGATGCTTTTGATCTAATAACTTATGAAGAAGAAGTAGTTGAACCTACTTTAGAAGCTTCGGCAGAAAATACTGTAGAAGAGGTTAAGGAGGCTTAATATGAAATTTGAACTTGTAGATCTTAATGGTAAAAAGGTGAAAGATATTGACTTAAGTAAAGAAGTGTTTGGAATAGAACCTAATGATGTTGTTTTAAAGGATGCTATTGTTTTAGGACGTGCAGCTTTAAGACAAGGGACTCACAAGGCTAAAACTAGAGCTGAAGTTTCTGGTGGAGGAAGAAAACCTTGGAGACAAAAAGGAACAGGAAATGCTCGTCAAGGCTCAATTAGAGCAGTTCAATGGGTTGGAGGCGGAATTGCTTTTGGACCAGTTCCTAGAGATTATAGTAAGAAACAAAACAGAAAAGAGAGAAAACTTGCTCTTAGATCTGCTTATTCTTATAAAGCTAAAGATAATAATATTGTTGTAGTAGAAAAACTTAGTTTTGAAACTCCTAAAACTAAGGAAATGGTTTCAGTTCTTAAGAGTTTGAATTTAGATAATGTTAAGACTTTAGTTGTTGTTAATGAATATGATGAAAATGTTATTCTTGCTTCTCGTAATTTAAAGAATATTATGATTGCTCTTCCTGAGGAAGTAAGTGTACTTGATATTGTAAGTGCTAAAAAACTTTTAATTGAAGAAGCAGCTCTTGAAAAAATAAAGGAGGGGCTTAAATAATGGATACTAAATATTTAGAAATTATTAAAGCACCAGTAGTTACTGAAAAGGCTTCTGTTATGGGTCAAAATGGTGAATATGCATTTTATGTTGATCCTAAAGCGAATAAAACTGAAATTAAACTTGCTATTGAGAAGATATTTGGTGTTAAAGTAGAAAGTATTAGAACTATTAATGTTCATCCTAAAAAGAGAAGAGTAGGTCGTTATACTGGACTTACTAATCGTAAGAAAAAGGCAATTGTTAAATTAGCTCAAGGGCAAACAATTGGTTTAGAGTAAGGAGGTAAAAAGAAATGGCAATTAAAAATATGAAACCTACTACTCCTGGACAACGTGGTATGAGCAGACTTCACAATGTTGAAATTACTACTAATAAACCTGAAAAGAGTTTACTAGTTTCTAAGAGTAATAAAGCTGGTAGAAATAATCAAGGTAGAATTACAGTAAGACATCAAGGTGGAGGAGAAAAGAGAAAGTACCGTTTAATTGATTTTAAGAGAAATAAATTTGATATAGTTGGTACTGTTGCTACTATCGAATATGATCCAAATAGAAGTGCTAACATAGCTTTAATTAACTATGTTGATGGTGAAAAGAGATATATTATTGCTCCTAAAGGGTTAAAGGTAGGAATGAAGATTGTTTCTGGAGAAAATGTTGATATTAAAGTAGGAAATGCACTTCCTCTTATGAATATTCCAGAAGGAACACTTGTGCATAATATTGAACTTCAACCTGGAAAGGGTGCTGAAATTGCAAGATCTGCTGGTGCTAGTGCTCAAATTCTTGGTAAAGAAGGTAAATATGTACTTATTAGACTTGCCTCTGGTGAAGTTAGAAAAGTTCTTGGGACTTGTATGGCTACTATAGGTGAAGTGGGAAATGAAGATTATTCTTTAGTTAAAATTGGTAAAGCAGGTAGAAAAAGACATATGGGAGTTAGACCTACTGTTCGTGGTTCTGTTATGAACCCTAATGACCATCCTCATGGTGGTGGTGAAGGTCGTGCACCTATTGGTAGAAGTGGACCAATGACTCCTTGGGGTAAACCAGCTCTTGGTTATAAAACTAGAAAGAAAAAAGCGTCTGATAAACTAATTATTAGAGGAAGAAAGAAAAGAAAGTAGGAGGATATAGATATGGCAAGAAGTATTAAAAAGGGACCTTATGTATTTGATAGATTGCTTGCTAAGGTTCAAAAGTTAAATGAAACTGGAAAAAAAGAAGTAATTAAAACTTGGTCACGTCGTTCTACAATTTTTCCTGAATTTGTAGGTCATACTTTTGCAGTTCATAATGGTAATAAGTTTATACCAGTTTATGTTACTGAAGATATGGTAGGACATAAGTTAGGAGAATTTGCTCTTACAAGAACATTTGGTGGACATGGCGCTGATAAGAAGAAGAAAAAATAACAAGAGGAGGATTTTAGAAAATGGATGTAAAAGCTATTGCTAAGGATGTAAGAATTAGTCCAATTAAAATTCGTCTTATGGTGGATTTAATCCGTGGTAAGAATGTTAATGATGCTTTAAATATTTTAACTAATTATAATAGTAAACCAGCAAGAGTTGTTAAGAAGGTTCTTGACTCTGCTATAGCTAATGCTGTTAATAATAATGGTCTTGATAAGGATAAATTATATATTAAAACTGCTGTAGTTGATCAAGCTTCTACACTAAAAAGAAGGGTACCAGGTTCTCGTGGTTCTGTTGATAAGTTTTATCATAGAAGATCACATGTAACTATTGTGGTATCAGAAAGGTAATTTAGGAGGTTATTTATGGGACAAAAAGTTAGTCCAACTGGACTTAGAATCGGAGTTAATAAAGATTGGGAATCTAAATGGATGGCTCCTAAAAAAGATTTTGCTAAGTATTTAAGTAATGATATAAAGATTCGTGAATATTTAGAAAAGAATTTGAAAGATGCTGGTGTTTCAAAGATAGTAATTGAAAGAAATAATAAGAGATGTGAGGTTATTATTCACACTTCTAAACCAGGTGTTGTTATTGGACGTGGTGGAGAAGAAATTAAGGTTTTGAAAAATAAACTTTCTAAACTTGTTGATGAAAATATTAATGTTTCAATTATGGATGTTAAGAATGTTGATTTGAATGCGACTTTAGTTGCTCAATCAATTGCTAAACAAATTGAAGCTCGTGCACCATTTAGAGCTGCTCAAAAGAAGGCTATAAGAGCTGCTATGAAGGCTGGAGCTAAAGGTATTAAGACTTTGGTTTCTGGAAGACTTAATGGTGTTGAAATGGCTAGAAGTGAAGGTTATTCTGAAGGAAATGTTCCTTTACATACGATTCGTGCTGATATTGATTATGGGTTTGCTGAAGCTCTTACTACTTATGGTAAACTTGGAGTTAAAGTATGGATTAATAAAGGAGAAATCTTACCTTCTAAAAAGGAAAAAGGAGGTAATTAATTATGTTAATACCGTCTAGAACAAAGTATAGAAGGGTGCATAGATTAAAATACGAAGGAAAGGCTAAGGGAAATACAGAACTTCATTTTGGAGAATATGGACTTATGGCTCGTGAAGGTGCTTGGATTACTAATAATCAAATCGAAGCTGCTCGTATTGCTATGACTCGTTATATGAAACGTGGTGGTAAGGTATTTATTAATATTTTCCCACATATGCCTAAAACTGCTAAACCACTAGAAGTTCGTATGGGATCTGGTAAAGGTGCTGTTGATAAATGGGTAGCAGTTGTTAAAGAAGGAAAAATAATGTTTGAAATATCTGGTGTTTCTGAAGAAGTTGCCAGAGAAGCACTTAGACTTGCTTCACATAAATTACCAATAAAGACTAAATTTGTAAAAAAAGAAGATATGGGTGGTGAAAACGCATGAAAATGGAAGAATTAAGAAAACTATCCACTGAAGAATTAAATAATAAAATTAAGGAAAATAAAGAAGAATTATTTAATTTGCGTTTCCAACAAGCAACAGGTAATTTAGAAAAACCTGTTAGACTTAGAGAACTAAGAAAACAAGTAGCAAAAATGAAAACAATAATTCGTGAACGTGAATTAGAGAAAGTGGAGGAGTAACATATGAAAGATACAGTTAAAAAAGAACTTGTAGGAAGAGTTGTAAGTGATAAGAATGATAAGACTATTACTGTACTTGTAGAAACTTATAAGAAACATCCTAAGTATGGTAAGAGAGTTAAATATAGTAAAAAATATACTGCTCACGATGAGACTAATAAGGCTAAAATGGGAGATAGAGTAAGAATAGTTGAAACTAGACCTTTATCTAAAACTAAGAGATTCTATTTAGCTGAAATAGTTGAAGAAAGTGTAATACTATAAGGAGGTATTTGTTATGGTTCAACAAGAAACTCGTTTAAAAGTCGCTGACAATTCTGGTGCTCGTGAACTACTTGTTATTAGAGTGCTTGGAGGAAGTAAAGTTAAATTTGGTAATATTGGTGATGTTGTAGTAGGTACTGTTAAGAAGGCTACTCCTAATGGTACTGTTAAAAAAGGTAAAGTAGTTAAAGCTGTTGTAGTAAGAACAGTTAGAGGAGTTCGTCGTGAAGATGGATCTTATATTAAATTTGATGATAATGCATGTGTAATAATTAAGGATGATAAGAGTCCAGTTGGTACTCGTGTATTTGGACCAGTTGCTAGAGAAATTCGTGATAAAGGATACATGAAAATAGTTTCTCTTGCAAAAGAAGTATTATAGGGAGGTCTTTTATGAAACTTAAAGTTGGAGATAAAGTTAGAGTAATGTCTGGAAAAGACAAAGGTAAAGAAGGAAAAATTACTCATACTTTTAAGAATGAAAACAAAGTAATAGTTGAAGGTATCAATTTAGTTAAGAAACATGTTAAACCTGATAATGCTAATAAAACTGGTGGTATCATTGAAGTAGAAGCTAAATTAGATGCTTCAAATGTTATGATTTTAGATAAGAAAACAAATAAACCTACAAGAATTTATCATGATGTAGATAAGAAAACAAATAAAAAAGTTAGAGTGGGTAAATCCCGCGAAAAACTTGATTAGTTGGAAGGAGGGTATTTATGAACCGCCTAAAAGAAAAATATGTTAAGGAAATAGTTCCTAGTTTAAAAGAAAAAATGGGATATAAGTCTGTTATGCAAGTTCCAAAATTAGATAAAATAGTTATTAATATTGGTGCTGGTGATGCTGCTCATAATGCTAAAGTTTTAGATGCTTGTATGCATGATTTGGAAGCTATTACTGGACAAAAACCAGTTATAACTAAAGCTCGTAAGTCAATTGCAGGATTTAAAATTCGTGAAGGACATAATATTGGTTGTAAGGTTACTTTAAGAGGTGAAAATATGTATAACTTCTTAGATAAACTTATTGCTGTTGCTCTTCCACGTGTTAGAGATTTTAGAGGTTTATCTTCTAAGGCATTTGATGGTAGAGGTAATTATACTATTGGTATTAAAGAACAACTTATCTTCCCTGAAATTGAATTTGATGATGTTGTTAAGGTAAGAGGTATGGATATTGTACTTGTTACTACTGCTAAGACAAATGAAGAAGCTCATGAACTTTTAAAGGAACTAGG
>CAKOSE010000006.1 GCA_934102055.1 uncultured Bacilli bacterium
TCTTTCTTCATAACTTATTTTAGTCATACAAAAACCTCGTTTCTATTTTGTCCAAGAAACGGGGTTCATATCATAAGTAAATAAAATTGTCATCTTTTTATATTAAAAAATAATAAAACTAACTAATAAAATGCCCAAATTTAGCTTTCTCTTCATAATTAATATTCAATAAGTTTAAATCATTAATTATATTAGAAACACAACACTCATCATATAAACCATCACATACTTCTAAATCCCCAATATTCGAAGTAATATATATAGCAAGAGGTTTGCTTAGACCGATAGCATAAGAAATTTGAACAAGAACATAATCCAAATTATCGTTATTATTTAATATATTTTTAGCAATTTCTCTAGCCTTATAAGCGCCAGATCTATCAACCTTAGTAGGATCTTTTCCAGAAAAAGCTCCTCCACCAACCGGAGCAAAACCATGATAAGAATCAACCACAATTTTTCTTCCAGTAAGACCTGCGTCGCCCTCAAAACCTCCAATTAAAAACTTACCAGTTGGGTTAATTAAAAACTGTTCAACAGAAATATCATATAAATTGCAAATATCCTTACATATATCAATTATTATATTATCAGTCTTGTCACGTTCCACCTCAGTATTTTGATAACACACAACAAAATCCTTGATTTTAACTAATTTATTATTTTCATAATACCCAGTTATCTGAGCCTTTCCATCAGGCAAAAATCTCTTATCATTTTTTCTAAGCTCATCATAAGCCATACTAAGCTTCTGCAAAATAACCATAGCAAGTGGAAGAAATTCATCCGTATCACGACAGGCATATCCAAACATCATTCCATTATCTCCAGCCCCACCAACCTCATCATTAGTACCAAGAGCTATGTCACTACTTTGATGCCCTAAATTATTTACAACTTCTACATCAACACTATAACCAATATCATTTAAAACCCTTTTTACAACATCATCAACATTAACAATTCCATTACTTGTTACCTCTCCAGTAACAAAAACCTTACCTTTACCACCCATTACCTCAATACCACATCTTGAAGCTTTATCCTTTTCTAAATACGCATCTAAAAGAGCATCACTAATTTGATCACACACTTTATCAGGATGTCCCCTAAATACTATTTCATTACTAAAAACTTTCATAAATCCTCCTTCTACATCTTAAGAAGAAATACTAATTCACATACTTCTATAAAAAAACACCCGAGATAACTAAATCCCAAGTGAAATAGTTATCTTATAGATCTAGCATTACCACCTAACTTATTTAGGTTGGTGTGATTTCCTAGGGCTAGTCCCTCCATCACTCTTTATAAGATTTAATTAAATTATAATATATAAGACGAAAAAGTTCAAGCAAAAGTTTACAAATTAGTTTTCAATAAAACCAGCATATAAATAATATTTTCTATAAAAAAACTATAAACGTTAGGAAAACCAAAAACTTTATGCCTATATTATATATGAGGGAGGAAAATAAAATGATAAATATAGGAATAAAAAATGAACTCATTTACGTTAACTATTTAAACAATAAAAAAGTCAGTGAGTTAAATCCACTAATCCAAGAACTATTATATAAAGTGTTCAACAAAATTAATGACAATAACACAGTAACAGCAAGAAGAAGTGATCTAGCTGAAAAAACTGATATTATTGTAACAATAAATGAAGAAGAAAGAAATTTTAGCTTAAAAATAGGAGACAAGAACTCTTTTCACATGGAACCAATCTCAGAATTTATACATTTCCTAATAGAAAATGGCTTCGAAAAAGAAGTAATAGAAAAATACCTAAAATTTCATTATGCAGATGGTACAACAAATGGTACAGGTACCAGAAGAATGAGTGTTTCAGAATATAAAGAACACTATCAAAAAGATATTGATTATCTAAATGAAAAATTCAAAAACAAAGAATTTATAAATAAATGTATAGAAAGATTTATCCTAAAAGGAAGAATTAAAAATTCAAGAGAAGTAGATGCAGTAATAAGCGGCAAAGTAAATGACTTATTATTTATAACAAACAAGGAAGTTAAATATCTAGTAAACAAGTATATTGACATCAAAACAACAGGATTGCATATAGGCCCCTTATTTATACAACCACATACTAGAAATCTTAATTACAACAAAAAATATGAAAAGTATAGATATTGTGTCCAAATAAAATGGTTCAATTTTACTGATCATATTATTTGGTATATGAATGAATTAGTAATAAAAAACCAAAACATGTAAGGTTTATAAAATGAATAATGAATTTATCTCAAAACTGATAAAAAATAACACAAAGAATAATAAACTAACTTAAAACTAATTTGATCATGAATCAAACAAACTGAAAATTAGTTTAATGTTCCAAGCTAACTACGGGAGGACACAAAAAAAGAACTCAGTAAACACCAAGTTCTTAATCTACAAATTGGAGCGGATGAGGAGAATCGAACTCCCGTAGTTAGCTTGGAAGGCTAAGGTTCTACCATTAAACTACATCCGCAGCAAGCAATCAATTAACAATTGACAATACTAATTATATGGTAAAACCTTAGCCTATGTCAAGCCTTTATAGTAAAAAACTATGGAAAAATTTCAAAAAAATGCAACAATATGTTATAATTGACTAAGAAAAAGGTGATATTATGACATATTTAGACTACTCAGCTACAACAATGATAAATAATGAAGTATTAAAAGAAATAGGAGAGTCTCTCTTCGAAAGCATAGCAGAGGAAGAACTAAACAAATATAAAAAAAGAATTCAAAATATCTTAAATACAACTTTAGAAGTAAACATAACAAGTGGATCCACAGAATCAAATAATTGGGCATTAAAAGGCATATGTCATGAAAAAGATAACAATAAAAACAAAGTAATAACAACCCAAATGGAACATTCCTCAATAAATGAATCACTAAAATACCTAGAAACAAAAGGCTATGAAATATTATATGCCCCATTAAACGATGGAACAGTAGATATAGAAAAACTAGAACCATTATTAACAGATAAAGTTGCTCTAATAACCATTTCTTCCGTAAATTCAGAAACAGGCACTTTACAACCAGTAGAGCAAATAGTAAAATTAGCAAAAAAGCACAAAATACCTTTCCACTGTGACATGACCCAAAGTATAGGAAAAATAAATATTCCTTTTGACAATATAGATTTAATAAGTATTTCCGCCCATAAAATATACGGTCCAAAAGGAATAGGACTATTATTAAAAAATAAAAATACAGATTTAAAAACCATAATATATGGCCAAAGAAAATATAATCTAGGTCTAGTAAAAGGTATCACAAAAGCTTTAGAAATATCACTAAAGGATCTAAATCAAAATTACAAAAAAGTAGAAGACTTAAACAATTATCTAAAAGATAACTTAAAAAGTCTTCCTAATATTATTATTAACCAAAGCAAAAACTCTATACCACATATTTTAAATATAAGCATTTTAAACTACAAGCCTGAAACATTCTTACATTATTTAGAACAAGATGATATTTATATATCCACCAAAAGTGCTTGTTCAAGTTCAAATTCCTATTCCAGGGCAGTATATGCTTTAACAGAAAATAAACACCTAGCAGAAACCTCAGTAAGAATAAGCATTTCCCATTTAACCTGTAAAAATGACTTAGACAAAGTTATCACTTTGATAAAAAGGGGGAAACATGCAAGATAAAAGATTTACTATGATAGATGAAGAATTTATTTGTTTCAATTGCAATACAAATGTTAAACCTCTAGGGTACACCGCAAGAGATCATTGCCCAAACTGTTTATATTCCATGCATTTAGACATAAATCCCGGTGATAGGAAATCAAACTGTCATGGCATTTTAAAACCAATAGGAATAGAAAAATCAAAAAAAGATAGTTATAAAATCTTGTACAAATGTGAAAAATGTGGTTACAAAACAAAAAATAAAGCTGCTATCGACGATAATATAGACGAAATAATAAGACTAAGTGTTGCAGAATAATAATTTATTGAGGAGTACAATAATGAAAAAAATAATAAAACTTTTAATATGTTTATTTATATTAATCCTATTCTTCGAATTAATTACATACCTTTTCAAAACACATCACGAAATAACATATGACATAAAAGACGATAAAATAGTATATAAAATAAACGAAGTCTATAAAAACAAAAAATATTACATCAAAATAGAAAATAAAAATTATAAATACTCTTTCGAAATTAATGACAACTTTCATAAAAGAAAAAAGATAATAAAAAAAATATATACTTATAATGCCGAAAATACTAAATGCATTTATCCTAAAACAAAAGATAAGAAAAACACAGAAACCAATATACTATGCAGTAATTCCAAAGAATCATTTTCATATGATTCATACAAAGATAAACTTTCCAAATTTATTGAAACCCTAAAAAAAGAAGGTATTTCTAGTCCCTCATGGGCAAAAAACAGTGATAGTACAAAAAACTTAGAAACCCTCTCAGTTTACCAAAAAAATATCAAAAAAGGACTCCATATCCTAATCTATAAATATAACGGTTTTTATAGTGTATCAAATGACAATCTTGAAATAATTAAACTTTTTAAAAATGATACCTACAAAAACAACCTAGGAGTCTCACTTGGCAGGTACTATATAATACCAAATTATAACCAAAAATATGAATACAACGAATTCTATGTTATTGACATGAAAAAAAATAAAACAAAAATCAGAACAACAAAACAAAAAATATCAAAAGATTCTTACATAAATGGCGTTATTGATAATGAGATATACTTATTTGACAAAGATGAACTTAAACAATATAAAATATCAAAAAACGGCAAAAAAGTAACAGAAGTAGGAAACAAAAAAAATGGTGCACTCTATTATAATTTAGGCTTTGAAACAAAAGACATTTATTCCTTTAGAGATAACAACTTAAAATTTAAAACTAATAACAATTATATAAAAAAAATCGAGGGAAGCACCAGCATAAAGTTTATAGAAAACGATAAAGATACATATTACTATGTAACAGATTCAAACAATGTCTATTACTATAACACCAATAGTAAAATTAAAGTACAACTTTTTAATAAAAAAATAAGTGACTTTAAACTAGTTAATGAAACTTTATTCTTCATATCAGACGATACATTATATTCTTACAATCAACAAGAAGGAATAAAACAACTTTTAAAATACAAAGAATTATCATTCAACTGGGATAATCGAATTGCTATATATATGGAGTAATTATTACTCTTCTTTTTCATATATTTAAAAAAAGGAGGTATTGTTATATGGACATGTATGTAGTAGAAAAAGGAGATACTATTGAAAGCATTGGTAGAAAGTATAATATTCCCGTTATAGAAATAATCCAGGCCAATAATTTAACCGCACCTTATCTATTAAAAGAAGGACAAAGCTTAACCATTCCAACTGGTCTTTATAATATTTTTAATTATTACAAAGTAAAAAAAGGAGATTCCTTATATGAAATCGCCAAATCCAATAATATAAGTGTTGATTTACTAGCTCAAGTAAACGGCCTAGAAAAAGATGAATACATATACGAAGGACAAACTATTCTCGTTCCAAAAGGAGACGTATCCTTATATATAACCAAAACTGGTGATACCATAGAAACCCTGTCAGAATTCTTTAATGCACCTTCATCAGATATCATCTATAGCAATAACAACATTTACTTATTACCAGGACAACTTGTAATTTATAGAAAACAATCATAATAACTTTAAAGTATAGACATACAGTTTTTTATATTGTATAATTATTACAATAAAGGAGGAAAATGATATGGATTATACTTATTACACAACTACTAGTACAAGTGATGCATTTGCAAGTATTGGAGCAGGTACATGGATTGCTGCTCTTGCTGTTGCAGTATTCTCAATTGTAACTATGTGGATAATCTTTAAAAAAGCTGGTCAACCAGGATGGGCAATTTTAATTCCTATCTATAATTTGATAGTTTTATTAAAGGTTGTTAATCTTGATTGGTGGCATGTTTTAATCTTTGTATTCGTGCCATTTGCATCAGTTGTATATGCTATTCTTATCCCACTTAGGCTTGCTAAAGTATTTGGAAAATCAACATCATTCGGAGTTCTTTCAATATTCTTTTCAATTATCACAAATGCAATACTAGCCTTTGGAGAAGCAAAATACCAAGGATAAGATTTTTCGGAAAAAACTAGATTTTTTCCTTTTTTTTTGTTATAATCTTAAAGAAGAAAAAAGAGGTGATATTATGAGTTTGCCAACAGTTTGTATAGTAGGAAGACCTAATGTTGGAAAATCAACCCTATTTAATAAATTAGTAGGAAAAAAAATATCTATAATTGAAGACACTCCAGGAGTTACCAGAGATAGAATATATGGAGAAGTTTCTTATCATGGGAAAAAATTTAATTTAATCGATACTGGTGGACTGGATATTGCAAAAGAACTTTTTAACAACGAAATAAAAACACAAGTTGAAATTGGAGTTCTAGAAGCAGACAAAATAATTTTCGTAGTAGATGCCAAAGAAGGTATGACTTCAAACGATCTAGAAGTTAAAGATTTGTTAAAAAAATCAGGAAAAGAAGTAATTGTAGCAATAAACAAAGTTGATAACAAACAAGCCGAAGACAACATGTATGACTTTTATGAACTTGGTTTTGATAAATATGTCACAATAAGCGGGGAACATAACCGTGGAATAGCAGATCTTCTAGACGAAGTAACACATGACTTTACTAAAGAAGGCCAAGAAATTGACGAAAGAACAAGAATATGTGTTATTGGAAGACCAAACGTAGGAAAAAGTAGTCTTATAAATGCTCTGTTAAACGAAGAACGAGTAATAGTAAGTAATGTTGCAGGAACAACCAGAGATTCCGTAGATATACCATTCAAATATGAAAAAGAAGAGTATATCTTAATAGACACAGCAGGTATGCGAAAAAAAGGAAAAGTTTTCGAATCAATTGAAAAATACAGTTTACTAAGAAGTATGAGAGCCATCGATAGAGCAGATATTTGTCTTCTTGTAATAAATAGAGAAGAAGGAATAATAGAACATGATAAACATATCGCAGGATATGCCCTTGATAAAGGGAAAGGAATAATTATCGTTGTCAACAAATGGGATACTGTTACTGAAAAAGAAAACGACCTAAAAGAATTTACAAAAGAAATTCGTGAAGAATTCAAATTCATTTCCTATGCCCCTATAGTATTTTTATCAGCACTTACAAAAAAAAGAATTCATACTCTTATGCCTGAAGTTAAACGTGTCAGAGAAAGTATCACCAAAGAAATTAAAACTAGTGTCCTAAACAACGTCATTATGGAAGCATATGGACTTAATCCAGCACCATCCTATAAAGGTAAGCGTCTTAAAATTTATTTCGTATCTCAAACCGGAGTAAAACCTCCAAAATTTACTTTTAATGTCAACAATAAAGGACTTGTCCACTTCTCATATGAAAGATACTTAGAAAACAAAATAAGAGAAAGCTTTGATTTTACAGGAACCCCAATAGAAATTCTCTTTAAAAACAAAAATGATATTATATAAACCTTAATATTTTAATAGCAAAAATAGGCCTTTTACATAGATTATAGTAGGAGGTTTTATTTTGAGATTAACAGATAATTTTTTTAAAAAGGTTGAAAAGAAAACTAATGTTGACAAGGACACTATTTTATCCTTAGCAGAAAAACTTCAAGATGATAACATGAAAAACGAAGATGCACTTCGAGATGTTATAAAACAAATAAGTTCCCTAACAGGTAGAGATGTCCCAAAAGAGAAGGAAGACAAAATTATTAACACAATTCTAAACGACAAAGTCCCTGATAACCTTGATGACTATATTAAATAGAGTTTTTCATATTTTAAGCAAGATCTTTTGATCTTTTTTTCTTTTTTATCTTATAGGAAAGTTCTCGATTAGTTATGAAAATAATTTATTAGCTATTGACGAACATATGTTTTATTTGTTATAATTAAACTATCAAGGGGGATATGTGTATGTATAAGGCTTATAAGTTTAGATTGTATCCGAATTGTATTCAAAAAGAATTAATAAATAAGATGTTTGGATGTACTCGTTTTGTTTATAATTATTATTTAGAAAAAATGAAAAAAGAAGGCTATACATATGCATGTGACAATATTAAAGATTATGTAAGTAACTTAAAATATAAGTTTGTATTTTTGCAAGAAATTGATAGTATAGTTATAAGAAAAAGTATATTTAATTTAGACTCAGCATATCAGAAAATGTATAAAGAAGGAAAAGGTATTCCAGTATTTAAGAGTAGATTTGGTAAAAATAGTTATAATACTGATGCAATATATAATACTTATAAAGATAAGCAATATTGCAATATAGAACTTGATTTAATAAAAAGACAAGTGAAGTTACCAAAACTTAAATGGGTTAAAATAAGAGGGTACAGAAATAAAACAAAGATACAAGGAAAAACAAAAAGTGCAACTATATCACGAGATGTTAATGGTAAATATTATGTATCGCTTCTTTATGAAATTCCAGAGGTAGAGGTCTCATCAAACCCAAAAAGTATTGTAGGCTTAGATTTGGGAGTTAAAAAATTAATAACATTATCAAATGGTATAAGTTATGATAATAATAAATATATACTGAAATATGAAAAAAGAATAAAAACAAAACAAAGAGAGTTATCAAGAAAAGAGAAAAATAGTAATAATTATTATAAATGTAAAAGAGAACTAGCAAGTTTATATACAAAATTAAAAAACGCAAGAAAATATTACATTCATAAAATAACAAAAGAAATAACAGATATTTATGATATTATAGTAACAGAAACACTTCATTCAAAAGAAATGATAATTAAAGGTAAGAAAAATAATCTATCAAAAAGTATAAGTGATGCTAGTTTTAATGAAATAATAAGACAACTATTATACAAATGTAAATATAAAGGAAAACAATTTTATAAAGCAAATGAATATTATGTATCATCTAGAATATGTAGTTTATGCGGAAATAGAAATGATGAGTATAAAGATTTAAGTAAAAGAGAGTATAAATGTAATAGTTGTGAACTTAGAATGGATAGAGATTTAAATGCTAGTATAAATATAATGAATGAAGGAATAAGTATGTATATGAAAGAACTTAGAGTTTAAAAAAAACAAACAAATATAAAAATAAAATATAAAGTACGGTAGCGACTATCGGAATTTAAGTCTGTGGAGAATATCAAGAATGATATCTATGAAGCAGAAAAAGAGAACCGTGAGGTTCTCAAGGTAAGTTTACTTATTTTTTGTTCTGTGCAAACACATGTTTGTATGATATAATGTTTATAGGAGTGATATTATGTACGCATATATGAAAGGAAAAATAATTTCCCAAAATTCTAATCAAGTTATTTTAGAAGTTATGGGAATAGGGTATGAAATAAGTGTTTCCAATCCTTATTCTTTTGAAATCGACAAAGATGCAATTATCTATATTTATGAACACATCAGAGAAGATGAACACACTTTATATGGCTTTAAGGATATTCATGAAAAAGAACTATTCCTTAAGCTAATCAATGTCAAAGGACTTGGCCCAAAAATGGCATTACCAATGTTTGCAACAGGTTCTATTAATGGCATAGTTGATGCAATCGAAAGGGAAAACATATTATATTTAAAAAAATTCCCAAAAATAGGAGATAAAGTAGCAAAACAAATTATCCTTGATTTAAAAGGAAAATTATCACAAATAGATTCAAGTGCAGGAGACAGCAAAGAAGAACTTATCGAAGTACTTAAAGGTCTTGGTTATAAAGACAAAGACTTCAAAGGAATAATTTCTAAAGTTGATGGTTCTAAATCCATAGAAGAACAAGTAAAAGAATCATTAAAGTTATTATTAAAGTAGGTGATATAAATGGCAAAAATGCATTTTAAATACGCCAGCATGAATTCTGGTAAAAGTATTGATTTAATTAGAACAGCTTATAACTATGAAGAAAACGGATATAAAACACTAATAATATCTCCAAATGTTAAGATGGACTCCAGTTGTTATGTCTCATCTAGAATCGGTCTAAGTAAACAAGCAGATATTCTTCTTTTATATTCAGATAGCGTTTTAGAAGTCCTTAAAGGAAAACTTTCTAATATTTCCGTTATTCTAGTAGATGAAGCCCAGTTCTTATCATCAAAACAAGTATCAGAATTATTTCTCATTTCTAAAGCCGTTGACATTCCAGTTATTTGTTATGGACTTAGAACAAATTTCAAGATGGAAAGTTTCGCCGGAAGCAAAAGATTACTTGAACTAGCAGAAGTCTTAGAAGAATTAACCACTCTTTGTGAATGTGGTAAAATTGCTAGATTTGTCGGTCGAAAAGTTGGAAATAAGTTTGTTAAAGACGGAGAAGAAGTAATTATAAAAGGAACAGATAATGTTAGCTATGTTCCTTTATGTGGAGCCTGTTATTTAAGTAAAGTAGAAAAAATAGATTTATCTAGTGTAAAAACTAAGCTTATTAACTAAATTCTAGGAGGTAAAATTATGGATGAAGAAAAAGTTGAACAATCGATAAGACCTGCACTTATTGATGAGTACATAGGACAATCTGAAGTAAAAGAAAATATGAAAGTTTTTATCGAAGCTGCCAAAATGAGAGGGGAGTCTCTTGATCATGTTCTTTTATATGGCCCCCCTGGACTAGGAAAAACTACTATGGCTTATATTATTGCCAATGAACTTGGGGTCAATATAAAAACCGCAAGTGGTCCCTCAATAGAAAAGTCTGGGGATCTTGCCGCCATTTTATCATCACTAGAACCTGGAGACGTTTTATTTATCGACGAAATCCATCGTGTTCCCAGATTCATAGAAGAAATACTTTATCCAGCTATGGAAGACTTCACCCTAGATATAATAATTGGCAGCGAAGGCTCTACCAGAAACATTAAAATAGATTTACCACCATTCACCCTAGTTGGAGCAACAACAAAGGCTGGTGATTTAACCTCACCCCTAAGAGACAGATTTGGTATTGTTAATAAACTTCAGTATTATACTGAAGAAGAACTTACCTCAATAATTAACAGAACTAGTAAAGTACTAGGATCAAGTATCGATGAAGAAGCCGCTAAATCGCTTGCCACTCGTAGTAGAGGTACTCCAAGAATAGCAAACAAACTTTTTCGAAGAGTTAGAGACTTTGCACTAGTCGAAGGAAAGTCAGTTATAGATTTAGATGTCACTAATAAAGCCCTTGATAGATTAAAAATCGATAAAATTGGTCTAGACGAAACTGATAAAGAAATTTTACTCACTATAATAGATAAATTTAATGGTGGCCCAGTTGGTATTGAATCCCTAGCAACAGCAGTCGGAGAAGAAACTTCCACCATCGAAGATATGTATGAACCATTTTTAATCCAAAAAGGTATGATCAAAAGAACATCAAGAGGAAGAATTGCAACCCAAAAAGCCTATGAATACTTTGGAAAATTTAGACAGGGAAGCTTATTTTAGAGGTAAACATGATACTAGAATTAAACAACAAATCTTACGATATAGATATAATTTATAAAAACAACAAAAACATGTACCTTAGAATCAAAGATAACTTAAAAATAGTAGTAACAGCACCAAAAGGAACATCTCTCTCATTCATTAAAAAGTTCATTAATTCTAACATAGATTATATAAACAAAGTTATTCAAAAAAAAGAAGCAATAAAAAACAAGAAAACAGGTAAATTCGAATATATGGGAAAGCTTTACGATAAATGCATGATAAATGATAAAAGTATCTACTTCGGAGATTCCCGTGTTTTCATAGGAACAGAAGTAAACATTGACACTTGGTATAGAAAACGTGCCAAAGAAGTCTTTACCAATTGCTATGAAGAATGCTTTTCAAAATTTAAAGAATCAAAAACAAAACCAGTACTAAAAATAAGAAAGATGACAAGTAAATGGGGTGTCTGTAATATAACAAGTAATACAATTACATTAAACATAGAACTAATCAAATACGACTATAAATATCTAAACTACGTCATATTTCACGAACTTTGTCACTTAAAACACCACGATCACTCAAAAAAATTTTGGTCATTAGTAGAAACCTATATTCCAGATTATAAAAATATAAGAAAAGAAATGAAAAATTTATAAGGAGAAATTATGTTAATAGAAAGTGTTGAAAATAAAAAAATAAAATACATCACGAAACTAAAACAAAAAAAATATCGTGATAGCGAAGGAAAATTCATCGTAGAAACATTAAACCTAATCAAAGAAGCATATTTATCCAAAGTTCTAGAAGAAGTATATGTCCTAGAAGGAGAAACCTTGCCCTTTGATGTAAATTGTCCTGTAAATTATATAACAGATAAAGTAATGAATAAAATAAAAAACATTAACACTTCCAGTTTTATTGGCATAGTACGTAAAGAAAACAAGTTAAATCAAAATGGAAAAAAATATCTAATGCTTGATAAAATAAGTGATCCAGGCAATTTAGGAACCATAATAAGAAGTGCTGTTGCCTTTTCAGTAGATAACATCATCCTATCCCCAGACTGTTGTGATGTATATAACGATAAAACAATCAGAGCAAGTGAAGGAGCAATCTTCAAAATAAACATAATAAAAGAAGACTTAGTAAAAGCAATTAATAAATTAAAAAAACAAAATATTCCCATATATGGAACAGATGTTAGAAATGGCATCGATGTTAGAAATATTAATAACAACAGTTTTTGTGTTGTAATGGGAAACGAAGGAAACGGAATAAGCGAAAAAGTAAAACAAATAATAGATAAAAACATTTATATAAAAACAAGTACTGTAGAAAGTCTAAACGTCGGAGTAGCAACCAGCATTATTCTTTATGAACTAAGCAACAAATAAACTATTCTAACAATATTTTACTAGAAAAATGTCACATTAATTATATAACTAAGTTCAATAATCGACATAATAGTTTTTTCCTCTTTGGTATATTTAGTAAACAAAGGAGGAGATTTATGTTAGATATTGATATGGAATTTAAACAAGGTATCTTACTAGTTAGACTTAAAGGAATCCTAAACGGTGACACCGTTAATCTCTTCAAAAGTGATTTTGAAATGGTCATAAAAGATAACGGTATAAAATACGTCTTACTCAACCTAAAAGGTCTTAACTACATTGATAATTATGGTCTTGAAGTTATAAAAAAATGCTATAGTGAAATAATAAGACACAAAGGAAAACTAATCCTATGCGGAATAGAACGTCTTTTCTCATACAACAAAAAAATATTTGAAAACTTATATCAAGTAAACGAAGAAATCATGGCCTATGAGGTTATAAACATATGACAGATAAAACAAATATGCTTCTTGAAAACGAGAAGATTGTCTATTCCATAATTAACAAATATACTTATTATTTTGACAAAGACGACCTGTATCAAGTAGGTATGATGGGACTTTTAGACGCATACGAAAACTATAAAAGTGATAAAAACACCAAGTTTTCCTCTTTCGCATACTTCTACGTGCTTGGAAAAGTAAAAGAATATATAAGAAAATCAAACGTATTAAAAGTCAGTAAAGAACTAGTTAAACTAAATACCTCGATCAACAAAGCAAGAGAGGCACTTATGCAAAAACTAGGATACATCCCAAGTGATGACGAAATAGCACTATTCCTTGAAATAGATGTCAATAAAATTACTGAAGCCAAAAATGCCAATAACCTAGTCATGTCCCTAGATAGCGAAAACGAAGACGATATCAAACTATATGACACCCTAGGATACACAGAAAACTGTTATAGAGAAGACATCCTAGATTTAAAATCAGAACTAAGCAACTTAAATGACTTCGAAAGAGATCTAATCACAAAAAGATATGAACAAGGACTAACCCAAAGCGAAGTATCAAAAGAACTAGGTATCAATCAAGTAAAAGTATCACGAGAAGAAAAACAAATCCTAACAAGACTAAGAACAAGACTCAAGTAGCCTTGTTTTTTGTATAAAAAAAACAAAACTCATCATAATAGAAATGGGAGGAATTTATGGAAATAAAAAAATATCAAAAAATAGTAGATAAGCACTCTTCTAGTGATAACAAAGGATTAAATCTATTTAGCACCTTTATAACCGGAGGTTTACTTGGACTACTAGGCAACTTTTTAATTGATTTTTACTCTTATGCTTTTCATATTTCTAAAGTATTATCCAGTTCCCTTATGTTAGTAACCTTTATATTTCTAGCTTGTCTTTTAACAGGATTTGGTGTTTTCGATAAACTTGTCCAAAAAGGCAAAATGGGATTAATTATCCCCATAACAGGATTCGCTCATTCAATTCAAAGTGCCATTTTAGACTATAAAAACGAAGGACCAGTATATGGCTTCGGTTCAAATGTATTCAAACTAGCAGGATCCGTCATTCTATATGGAGTAGTTTCAGCATATGTTTTTGCAATTATAAGATTCTTATTTTTTGGAGGTTAAGATATGACAGGAAAATTTAATAATGTTTATATCCAAGAAACTTCCTTAGTCGGAGGTTTTTTAGAAAGAGATGGACTATATAGTAAATACTTTGATAAATGTTATGATAACTATAACATAGATTCATCTTTCGAAATGAGCGAAGTTAAACTATCAAAAGATGCTCTATTACTAATCCTAAAAAAAGCTAAACTTTCCAAAGAAGATATTTCCCTAATAGTAGGAGGAGATCTGCTTAATCAAATATGTGCAACTAGTTATGCCATATCAACTTCAAGTGTACCATTTCTAGGAGTATTCTCAGCATGTGCAACAAGTATGGAAAGTATCATAATCGCTTCAAAATTTATCGAAGATGGTAGTTGTAACAATGCTATTTGTCTTACCAGTTCCCATAACCTAGCAGAAGAAAAACAATTTAGAAACCCAACAGAATACGGTTATACAAAACCAAAAACTGCAACATTCACATCAACAGGAGGAGCAGCTATTCTTCTTAGTTCCTCACCTAGTAAAGTAAAAATTTCAAACTATACAATAGGCAAAATTGTTGATATGGGCCAAAACGATCCTAACAATATGGGAGCAGTTATGGCCCCTGCAGCAGGAGACACTATATATAAACACCTAACAGACTTAAACATTGAAGCAAGCTACTATGATTTAATCCTAACCGGAGATCTAGGTATATATGGAAAAGCAATACTTAAGGATTATATGAAAGAAAATTATAATATCAATCTGAACAATTATGATGATTGTGGTTCAATGATTTACGATATGAAAAACCAAAAAGAAATAACTGCCGGAGGCTCAGGCCCTGTAGCAAGTGCCCTTATTAATTATGGTTATATTTACGATATGCTAAAAAAAGGTAAATACAAAAAAGTACTATTCGTTACAACAGGAGCTCTCTTTTCTCCAACTTTCCTATTCCAAAAACAAAATATCCTAGGAATAGCACATGCAGTTAGTATGGAGGCGATAAAATGACCTATGTTTACTCCTTTCTATTTTGCGGATTTCTTTGCTTAATAGCACAAATAATTATTGATAACACTAAATTATCAGCAGGACATGTAACCTCCATGTTCGTAGTCTTAGGGGTACTATTAGATGCATTTGATATATATGATAAAATCATTAACCTCGTAGGAGGAGGAGCCCTTCTTCCAATTACCAGTTTTGGTCATAGTTTAATACATGCAGCACTTCTAAGAGGACAAGAATACGGTTTCTTTGGACTTGCAATGGGTATGTTCGATATGACTGCAACAGGTATAACATCAGCAATTGTATTCAGTTTCTTTATAGCCTTAATCTTTAAACCTAAGGATTAGGGCTTTTGTTTAGCACTTTTTTTTGATATAATTATTATGGCTTAAAGGTGATTATATGGAGTATAAATTTAAAATTAATGAGTTCGAAGGTCCATTAGATCTTTTACTTCATTTGATAAAAGAATCTGAAATGGATATTATGGATATTGAAATAGTCAAATTAACTGATCAATACTTAGATTATATTAATAATATGAATGACATGAATTTAAGCATAGCATCAGAATACCTAGTTCTAGCATCAGATCTTATGTATCTTAAATCAAAAACACTACTACCAAGTCTAAAAGACGAAGAAGAGGAAGAAGAATACATAGAAACTCGCGAAAACCTAATAAGTAGATTAATCGAATATAAAAAATATAAAGAAGTAACCAACGACTTAAAAAAATTCGAAGAAGAAAGAAAAAATATTTATACAAAAACCCCTTCAAGTATGACACCATATAAAAACAATTCCATCAATCTAGGAAATGAAGTCACTTTAGAGGATTTAGTAAACGCTTTTAAAAAATACTTAGAAAGAAAAAACTATGAAAAACCACTATCAACTAAAGTTACAATAAAAGAAATTTCCGTCAAAGAAAGAAAAGCTTCTATCAAAAAGATTTTAAGTTATAAGAAAAAAGCAGAATTCTATGAACTATTCGAAAATTTTTCCAAATCATATGTAGTAGCAACTTTTCTTTCCATACTTGAACTAGCCAAAGAAAAAGAACTTGTCATAACACAAGATAATAATTTTGATAAGATATATTGTGAGGTGGTTTAATGAAACCAGTAGTAGAAGGCTTACTATTCTTAGTAGGAGAAGAAGGCATAGACGTAAAAAGCATGTCTAAAATAATAGGAATTAGTGAAAACGAAGTTGTAGATTATTTGAGGGAGCTTTTCGAAGATTATCAAAAAAGTGACAGAGGAATTACTATAAAAAATCTAGGAGGCATGTTTAAACTAACCACTAAAAGTGAACACAAAGAATACTACTCAAAACTCACTGAAATAAAAGAAGTTAAAAAATTATCACAATCTGCTCTTGAAACTTTAGCAATAATAGCTTATAATGAACCTATAACACGTCATGAAATTGATGAGTTACGAGGAGTAGGATCTGCTCAAATAATAAGAAACCTAGTAGCAAAAGATTTCATAAAAGAAGTAGGAAAAAGTGATAAAATAGGAAGACCTATTCTATATGGAATAACTAGAGAATTTCTTGATTATTTTGGACTCGACTCCAAAGATAGACTTCCAAAAATAGAAGATATAAATATAAACGACGAAGAAGTTGATTTATATAACTCAAAATATAAAGAAGAAATAGAACAATTATAAGTTCTTTATGCCTGTGTGGTGAAATTGGTAGACACGCTGGACTCAAAATCCAGTGAGCCTAGCTCGTGCCGGTTCGAGTCCGGCCACAGGCACCATAGGAAAATTAGTCGAACTAATCGAGTTTATATATTAAAATGCACAATCATTGTGCAAAAGTTGTCTAAAAAATGCAAAAATGCACAATATTTCCAATATATTGTGCATTTTTGTTTACTTCCATTATGAAATAATATGAAACCATTTGAAGTAGATAAATTATCCAATTAAATATACAATTGATAAAGAATTAATAAGTTTAATTTCAGAAGCCAATTTGAAATACGGAGAGTACAAATCAAATTTAAAAAATAGTCAGTTTGACTCAAGATTTTTTTTAGACTCTATTATTTTAAGTGAAAGTTTAAAGTCAACACAAATTGAAGGAACACAAATATCTCAAGATGATATGTATTATTTAAAATATATGCCTAAAACAGATGATAATCTAGAAATACAAAATTTAAAAAAAGTTATCGAATATTCTAAGAATTATTTAAAAGAAAATAATAAAATAAATATTAAATTTTTAAATAATATTCATAAAATATTACTTGATAGTGTTAGAGGTCATGAAAAAGAACCAGGGAAAATTAGAAATATACAAAATTGGATAGGCCCTAAAGGATGCACTATTGATGAAGCTATTTTTGTTCCGCCAATACCAGAAGATGTTCCTATTCTATTAGAAAATTCATTTGAATATATGAATAATGCATATATTGATCCCATATTTATAAATTTAGCAATTTCTCATTCACAATTTGAAACTATTCATGCATATAGAGATGGAAATGGAAGATTAGGTAGAGCATTAATTCCTGTTCAATTAGCTTTATTAACAGAAGAAGAACCAATTTTATTTTTGTCAGAAATAATAGAATTATATAAGCCTAGTTATCATAAATTCTTAAATGAGAGCAGAAAGGGGAATATGATTGGATTTATCAAATTCTTTTTACAATGTATAATAGAGCAATGCAATAATTACATAGCAAAAATAAATAGAATAAAACAAATATATATAAAAGATATGAAAAAAGTAGAAATTTTAAAAAGTAATGCTGTTTATAGAATTATGCCTGCAATAATGAGACAAATAGTTTTCACAAAAAAAGAAATAGAAGAAGAGTCTGGAGTATCAAGAAATACAGTTTCAACTTTAATCGATAAATTAGTAGAACTTAATATATTAGAACTAGATTCTAATCATGCAAAACTAGGTTATAGATATAATGAAATTTATAATGTTTTTGTTGGCAAAGATATATCATAATTTTTCAAATTATCTTAAAATTAATATAATGATTGATTCCCATGTCAATCGTCCTTGAAAAAAATATAGATTACTTCGACATTCACACTATAGGAAAATTCCTCGAACTAATAGACTTGCAATATATGAAAGGTTAATTTAGGTTAATCTTTTTTATATGCTTTGAAAGAAGTTAATAGTTACACAAATAATAAAAGAAAAACTCCTACTATTACTAGTAAATAAGTTAAATTTGATAAGTAAACTTCTTCATATAGAAATAAAAATAATGTTGACGTACCCTAGAAAGTAAAAATAAACGATTATATTCAAAAAAAATATGTAATTGATAAGAACTTTGATGACATAAAATGAAAATATTTAAAAAGTATGATATAATTAATTACAGAGGTGATTTATAGATGAAAAAATCTTATATTGAATTAGGAAAAATTAGTGTATATGATACTGGTTTAATACGAAAATCTTCATTTGTTGGGGGAGTTTTTAAAAAGAATAATATTGAAACACTAGATGAATTATTTAGATTAGACGATGAGTTATCTATTGATTATGGTAGAAATACTTATGGAGATTGTCATTATATGAGGGCACAAATTCGTGGAATAATTAAATTATTGAGATATAAATATCTTAATGAACCACTTTTTGTAGATACCATGTATAGCAATAAATATAGCCTGGATCCAAATATAAAGTATGTTTCAGATTTTAGCAGGTATCTTTTTTTAGGTAGTGACTTTAGTTGTAAATTTTTACATAGATCTAATGAGGGGAAAAAAATAGATGAAGATTTTAAAAATTTAGGATTTAACGATAATGAGATAAAGATATTATGTTGTAATGCTTATAAATTAAAAGGTAATAATTTTCAATTCGATGAAGCATTTTTAGAAATTTATGAACATATTACAAAAGATTTAAAGGAATATAACCAAGTACTGTTTGCAAATAAATCTGAACAATCAATTTTTTTAGAAAAAATTAATCTAATTGCTAATTATATTAAAGACAACACTCGGTCAGAAATTAACACTGAAGATTTAATTGAGGAAGAAAAAAAATTGCTATTAGAGTTAAACGAATTATGTGAAAGAAGTTCAGAAATTGCTAATAGAATAAGTGAGATTCAAAAATCTTTGCAAGGAAATAAAAACTTAAGGTGATAAATATGAATGATAAGGAAAAAATATTATTAGATATAAATAAAATTAAAGAAAAAATTAAGGAAATAAAGATACTTATTTTGAATCAAGAAAAACAATTAGATGAATTGTGTTCTAATGAAAGTAAGTAGTATTAAATAAGTTTAGAATAAAAAAGATGAATACTGTTCATCAATAATATCTATTTCCAATAGAGAAGTGTGCAAAGAAAATACTCACTTTTGAAACCCTAAAAAGTAAATAATGTAGCACAATGTTGTTAAGAAATTAACCTTAATAACAATTTTCAAACGTCTAATACTGACGCACCACTAAGTGAATTTGTTCGAACTATTCGAGTTCATATATAAAAATGCACAATCATTGTGCAAAAGTTGTCTAAAAAATGCAAAAATGCACAATATATCGAGAATATTGTGCATTTTTGTTTACTTTTATTATGAAATAATATGAAACCATTTGAAATAGATAAACTATCAATTCAATATACAATTGATAAAAAATTAATGATTTTAATTTCTAAAACTATAAAAAACAATGATAAATACTTAAACATATCATTACTTAAAGTAATAAGCCATTTTTGCTTTATTGCCATTTTTAACTTTTTTTGATACAATTCAGATGTCTTTTAAGAAAATCTTCACAAGAAAAATGGTAAACAATAAGTTAAAACCAACTTATAGAGTATAGAAAAGAGGTATAGATATGAACTATGATGGAGAAAAGTTTTTACTAAAATTATATAACGATATGTATAATGATGAAAGTGTAAAACATTCAAGTACGAAAAGTGATAATAAGTATGAAGCAGTAAGGAAATATATTGAAAGACTTGAAAGAGTACATGAGAAAGCAATTAATCATAAAACAGATACAGGAATGAATCTTTTGAAAAACTATTATTATGATAAATATGTAATCAAAAGAGAAGATATATCAGAGAAATATATAGATTATTTAGATAAAGTACAGTTTGATCAATATGGTGTTCATATGAGTAAAAGTCAAAGAGAAGATCAAAAGGACTTAATAATACAAGATCAAAAGAAGTCTTTAGATGAATGGATAGATTATTTTACAAGTGAAGATTCAAAATTTTATCCAACATGGGCAAAGTACTGGGCTTTTCAAGGAATGCTTACAGTAGGAAATTATGATACAAATAAAGGAATTTATAATAAAAGAAGTAAAGCAACAGTAGCACCTTTTCCAGAGTTAAATAGAGAAGTACTTGCTAAATCAATAAATTTAATAATAAAAGAAGTGAATAAAGAAGAAATCGAAGATAAAGATTTAGAACAATTAGTAAAGAATGGTAATTTCTTTAAGCTTTATACAGTTCAGTTAAAAGATAAAAGAGAAAGTAACTTTGGAGAAGAAACAAAGGGAGAATGGGTAAAGTATGAACAAGGAGATAATTATCAAAAGTTACATCAATCACTTCAAGGAAAAAATACTGGTTGGTGTACAGCAGGAGAAGAAACTTGTAGAAAGCAAGTAAAAAATGGAGATTTTTATGTATATTATACTTATGATAAAGAAGGAAAGGCTACAAATCCAAGACTTGCAATAAGAATGAATGGAAAAAACAGAATCGGAGAAATAAGAGGAGTAGCAAAAGATCAAAATATAGAACCACATTTTGAAGATATACTTTCTAAAAAATTAAAAGGATTTCCAGATGCAGAAAGTTACCAAAAAAGAGTAAAAGATACTCAGATGTTAACATATGTATATACAAAGTATGAAAATGATAAACCTTTAACTAAAGATGATATAAAATTTATATATGAAATTGATAATAAAGTAAAGACAATGGGTTGGGACATTGATCCTAGATTGAAAGAAATGCAAGAAAACAATTTAAACAGAACATTACCAGGTCTTATAGATAAAGAATTATTACTACTTTTAGAAGAAAAAGATAAAAGAGCAATGAAATATCTAAAGAAAGACAAAATAGACAAAACATTAGCAATGGATTTAGTTAAAGAACGAGGAATATTTCTAAAATACATTCCAACAGACATAATAGATAAAGAAATAGCCCTAGAAGCAGTAAAAAATAATGGTTTTGCTATTGTATACATACCAAAAGAAATAATAGATAAAGATATAATAATAAACGCTATTAAAGAAAACTCACTTGTCATAGGCTCTATTCCAAAAGAAAAATTAGGCGAAAAAATAGTAGATATAGCAAGCAATCTGTTTAAAAAAATTATAGATAAACCAATAAAAAATAAATTATTAATATAAATCCAAAAACAAAAAAACTATTATTAACCCAAACTTTTATAAAAACTCCAAAACCTTTTATTTCTATCTATAATATTGTATAATTAAAACAGTTATTAAATCATCTAGGAGGTTTATAAAATGATATATCCAAAATTTCTAAAAGATAATAGTGTCATAGGAGTAACTGCTCCTTCTGATGGAATAAGTGATGAACTCGATCTAAAAAGACTAGATAATGCTAAGTTAAATCTTGAAAAACTAGGTTATAAAGTTATTGAAACTAACAATGTCAGAACTAGTATCAACGAAAGAAGTGCCTCAGCCAAAGATAGAGCTTCCCATCTAGAGTCTCTGTATCTAAATCCTGATGTTGACTTAATCATTTCAGCCTGCGGAGGAGAATACATCATGGAAATGATACCTTATCTTAATTATGACATTATTTTAAATAATCCCAAATGGTTCCAAGGCTATTCCGATCCAACATGGCTTACATATACCATAACTACTAATTTAGACATTGCAACCGTTTATAGCAACAATTACAAAGCCTTTGGAATGGATATTCTTGATAAGTCCATTCTTGACAATCTATCAGTATTAAAAGGTAATCAAATCACACAAAATAGTTTTTCTAAATATGAAGGAACAAGAAGAGAAAAAATTACAGGTCTTGAAGGATATAACTTAACTAATGACGTTAATCTTAAAGTAATTAACTCTACTTCTTGTATCATCAAAGGAAGAATCATCGGTGGTTGCATGGATGTTCTCGGAGATATTTTTGGCACAAAGTTCGATAAGACCATTTCATTCATCGAGAAATATAAAGAAGATGGAATTTTATGGTACTTTGAAAATTTTTCTTATTCACTAAGCGATATAACTAGATTCTTATGGAAATTTAAAGAAAGTGGTTATTTTAAATATGTAAAAGGCTTTATTTTTGGAAGAAGTCTAACAATTTTTGAAGAAGAAGAATATATATCCTCAATTATGTCCATTTTAAAAGATCTAAATGTTCCTATTATTATAGATGCCGATATTGGACATATTGCCCCAAGAGTAACTATTATAAACGGTTCCATTGCGACCGTCTCTTGCAAAGACGGAAAAGGAAGTATTAAATTTGAATACAAATAACATAGATTTTATTCTGCAAAAACTTAAAAAATCCAAATTCAGAAATAGCTTTCATCTCAAAGAAAAAGACATTTCTTATTGTAAAAAAAATGGTTACTTAAAAATAAAATCTCATGCTACTGATTTTATCAACAAAAGACTTGCACCATGTGATATAATAAATGATGGAAAACAAACACCAATGAAAGGACATCCTGTTTTCATAGCACAACATGCAACAGGCACCTGTTGTAGATCTTGTCTTTATAAATGGCACGCTATACAAAAAGATAGAAACTTAACCAATAATGAAATTAATTATATTGTAAATCTAATTATGGCTTGGATTACAATTGAAGTTAATAAATAATATGTAAAAAGTGTCAACAAGAATTAAAACATGATTGTAAAAAGAAAAAAAATTAGATATAATAATAGTAATATGATATGAGTAGGAAGAAGGAGATATAATGAATAATAATATACCTAATGGTTTTAATGGAGGATTTAATAATTCTCCTTATGGAGGAAATTCAAGCACAGGAAATAATACTATGAGTAACGAATTTGATTCTAGATTAGTACAAGGACAAAGTCAAAACCAAAGTACAAATAATAATTCTATGATGCAAGGTTTCTCTGGAGTTTCTAACGAAAGAAATACTATGCAAGGAATGAATAATGTCCCAAAAGAACCAAATATCATGCAAGGAAATATTTATCAAGAACAATCTAGTAATCAAATTAATATCCCAGGACAAGGACACTCTGGCATAAACAGTTACACTCATCAAAAAGTTGAAGAACATAAGGAAGATCCATCAGTAGTGTCCATTCCAGGTTTTAGTAGTAATCCTGCTCAAGAAAGTAACTATGGTGGAATAAATATTCCTAACTTTAATGCTGCTCCTAGCTTTGACAATCAAATAAATAACAGTTTTTATAATCAAACAAATTCATACGAAAATAACTATTCTATGGGAAATAATGAATCTAGTTATAGCCAAAATAATACATTCCAAAATAACTTTAACAACATGAATGCTTTCGATCGAGTAGATAGCACCTTAAATAGTGTTAACAATTATAATAGTATAAATGAAAATATTACTGAAAATAATAATACTGGTTATAATAGCTTAAACTCTTATGACCATGACAATTCCTTAAATAATTCAATTTATAATAATGAACATGAATCGCATTCTAATAATTATATGGGACAAAATAATTACACAACCAACAATTTATATGAAAACAATACTCCTTCACATGAAAACGAAATTACCCAAAATTATGGAAATGCCTCATCAGGAGAACCAAGTACAAACAACCTATACACACAAAATAGTTATCAAAATAATAGCATATATGAAAATAATACACCTTCATATGAAAATGAAAACATTTCTAACTATGGAAATCCATCTTCTATAGAAACAAATCCAAATACTTTATACGGACAAAATAGTTATCAAAATAATAACGTATATGAAAATAATGCACCTTCATATGAAAACACAAATATTCTTAATTATGGAAATGCTTCATCATTAGAAACAAATCCAAACAATTCTTATATGCAAAATAGTTATCAAAACAATAACATATATGAAAACGAAACTACTCAAAACTATGAAAACCCATCTTCAGTAGAAACACCTACTAATAACCTATACGGACAAAATAACTATACAAATAACATCAATAGTTACGACAACAATACCTACATGAACAATAATACATATGAAAATAGTATTCCTGACAACAATAATAGAACCTCTAATAGTGTTCATACTGAAATTAAAACAATGCAAGATGATACTTCCATGGATAATGGAATGAATTCAGGTATCAATCAATCAAGTTTATATCAAAATAACGATAATATCATAGGTAACACAAACAGTTTAAATCAAAGCATTAATTCAAACAATAGTTCATTTAACTCTTCATACGAAGATAATTCAGTAAGCTCTAGTTACCAACCACAAAAAAAGAAATTCCCACTTTCAATTAGAGAAATGATTCTAGTAGCTATTGCCCTTATAGGAGTTATTATTGTCGTTATTATGTACTGGCCTAAATAAAAGTTCTTGACTTTTTCAAGGTAAGTGATAAAATATATTTAATTCGATGAAATGGAGAAGTAATATAGCATATTAATTTTAGAGAGTCCATGTTTGGTGCAAATGGATATTGTAACTATATGAATAACACCATTGAGAGTCTTTTTGAATAAAGTAGAAAAGACCGGTTAAACCGTTATATTAATGAGATATCAATCAGATAAAGAAGGGTGGCACCACGTCTATCTACGTCCCTTTGTTTATTTGATTTTTTTATTAGGAGGAAACAAAAATGGATTTAAAAAAAATATTTAGTGAAATTGAATGCTACAAAGACAAAGAAGTTATTCTTGAAGGTTGGATTAGAAACCATAGAAAACAAAAAGACTTTGGATTTATAGATTTTTCTGATGGTACATGCTTCAAGCATATGCAACTAGTTTATGACAATAGCATATCAACCTTTGAAGATATTCAAAAATATCATATTGGTAGTTCTATTAAAGTAAAAGGAACCCTTACCAAGTCTTCTGGAAAAGGCCAATCGTATGAAGTAAAAGTAAGTAGCATTAAGCTTCTTGGAGACTGTCCTTTAGACTATCCAATCCAACCAAAGAGACACTCTGCAGAGTTTCTAAGAGAACAAGCTTACTTACGTCCTAGAACCAACTTATTTCAAGCAGTGTTCAGAGTAAGAAGCATTGCAGCCCTTGCTATTCATACCTACTTTGGAGAAAGAGGATACGTCTATGTAAATACCCCACTTATAACCGCAAATGATGGAGAAGGTGCAGGAGAAATGTTCCAAGTTACAACACTCGATCTAGAAAAACTTCCCTCAAAAGTAGATTACACTAAAGACTTTTACGGAAAAAAAGTTGGTCTTACCGTAACAGGACAACTAGAAGCAGAAACATTTGCCACGGCCTTTAAGAAAACCTATACTTTTGGCCCTACTTTTAGAGCAGAAAACTCAAATACAAAAACTCATGCTAGCGAGTTCTGGATGATAGAACCAGAAATAGCCTTCTGCGACCTATCAGAAGTCATGGATATAGAAGAAGATATGCTTAAATATATAGTTAAATATGTTCTTAAAAATGCAAAAGATGAAATGGAATTTCTAGACAAATTCGTCGAAAAAGGACTAATCGCAAAGCTAGAAAAATTAATTAATAGTACTTTTACCAGAATAACTCATGAAGAAGTTATAACTATTCTTAAGAACTCTGGTAAAGACTTTGAATTTACCCCATCTTATGGCGAAGACATAGCAAAAGAACATGAAAAATATATAACAGAGTATTTTGATGGTCCAGTATTTATTACAGATTGGCCACGTGATATAAAAGCATTCTACATGAAAGAAAATCCAGATGGAAAAACAGTTGCTGCAGTAGACTTAGAAGTACCAGGAGCAGGAGAACTAATCGGTGGCTCTCAAAGAGAAGAAGACTATTCAAAACTAGTAAAAAGAATGAAAGAACTAGGTATAAAAGAAGAAGGACTTTCTTGGTACTTAAACCTAAGAAAATATGGAACATGTGTCCACTCAGGATTTGGTATGGGCTTTGAAAGATTACTTATTTATTTAACTGGAGTTAATAACATAAGAGACGTAATACCATTCCCAAGAACCCCTGGAAACTGTGAATTTTAAGACTCTTATAGTCTTTTTTTTAATACACTTTTCTCTTTTTGTTTAAAATTAACTATTTTTTCTTGCTATATCTTTCTATTATTTATATAATTATTTTAGGTGAAGTATATGTTTAATGAAATATGTATCTATTTTTTACTTTTTATTGTTTATTCAATGATTGGTTGGTGTCTTGAAACTATTTATACTAGACTAACAGATAAAGTTTGGTCTAACAGAGGATTTCTAATAGGACCTTATTGTCCTATATATGGAATAGGAGCAGTCTCTGTAGTATTATTCCTATCAAAATATGTTCATCATCCAGTGGCATTATTTATCCTTGCTATAGCAATATGTAGTGTTTTAGAATATTTTACTAGTTATATCATGGAAAAACTGTTCAAAGCTAGATGGTGGGACTATTCCAATAATAAATACAACATAAACGGTAGGATCTGTTTAGAAACAATGATCCCTTTCGGACTAGGAGCATGCGTTCTAGTTTACTTTATAAATCCATTCTTCGAAGGACTACTTAGAAAAATACCTACAACTGGTCTTGAAATTAGTGCCATAACTATTGCTATATTATTCCTATGTGATATAATCGCATCCTTTAATATAGTTAATAACTTCAAGAAAACTGTTAAAAAAGTTACTATGGACGACAGAACCGAAGACATAAACAAATATGTTAAAAACTTAATCTCACAAAAGTCATTACTCCATCGAAGACTAATTAATGCTTTCCCAAAAATACAAACAACTCTAAAAAATATAATTCCAAGTAAAATAAAAAAAGACTAGGCTTTATGACTATTAAAAACCTTAGTCTTTTTAAATTCTATAAATTCATTATATGCCTTTTCATCAAGTGCCAAATCAAAATCTTTAAACTTAAAATCATTATCTTTAAATCTTATTAATTCCTTTAAGAAATATTCCAAAAACTCTGGATTTCTTGCAAAAATTGGTCCTAGAGTAGTTGTGCCATAAAAGTTTTTATACTTAATTCCTTCTTCATTAAACAATGATGGTTTACTATTTTCCATGTTATCACTATTGTTTACAAATCCATATATAGGTTTACATATATCATTTTCTAAAATAATTTCTTTAGAAACCCGTTGCACAGTCTCTATAGTATCAAATTCAAAAATATTTAGAGCTTCTTCACCATATAAAGTTTTTCCAAATAACCCCAAAGAGTTACCAGTTGCAAGGAAGAATTTATTATCCTCAATATACTTCTTTACATCATTTTTATATTTTAATAAATGTTTTAAACATAGTCTTCTATTTTCTTCTGTTCCTTGGCTAGTTATTATTAAATCATAATTCTTTATATCTAGAGTATCATCTATTGATTTATAATCTATATTATATTTTATACCTTGTTTATCTAAGTGATACTTTATTACTTTAACATTACCTGTATCACCATACAAATTCATTATGTCACTATATAGACAAAGAATATTCATTTTCATTTTAATTCCTCCATAACTCTATTAAAATCATTTACATAGTCAAAATTTAATATCCCATATATATCTCCTTGTGAAGACTCTATGTCATCTTTAGCTCCATATAAATCTTTATGTATTTTTATCTTATCATCACTGATTCCAGCATACTTAAGTCTAACTGCTAAATCATATCTCTGTGGACCACATACTATTATTCTATCTATATCCTGCTTGTTAAACAGTTCAAACTCTATATCATATAACCAAGATAAATCATCCCAAAGATATCTTCTTGATATCTCTTCCCAACCAATAACAATAGTTTTCTTTTCCTTACTTTGATAAGTATAAAGCATTGATTGATTATAAGTCGAAGCATTTTCACACTTATTATTAAGAACAAATACACGTCTTCCCTTAACACTATACTTATTATATACCTTCTTATCTCTATTTTGATTTTCAATAGCCTGTGCAATTTTATCCTTATCCAAGTTTTGTTCCGCTAAAACAGAAAAAGCTGCCAAAGTATTATAAAAATTATATAACATATCATTATTCAAAGTAATACTATACTTATTATTTATAGTTATTCTACAATCATCATATCCCGTTATCATATACTTAGCCTTTGGTTCTTTAAAATCACACTTCTCATTAGAGCACTTATAAGATCCTAAATCCTCGATCAAATAATAGTCATATTTAAGTTTATGATTACACTTTATACATCTAGGACAATTCAAACTATTAAACATATTTTTTTTATACGATGTACTTAACTTATCTATACCATAATATGTTACCTCATTTTTTCTATCTTTTAAAAACTTTTGAAGAATCGGATCATTTGCATTTAAATATAAATGAGCATCTTCTGTTAAACCTTTATTTATTTCATCAATTATAAAATCAGTATGCCTTTGTCTCGGAGGCTGATCCCTTGTAATATTCGTTATCACTATATCACTAGGTTTTATTATAGGAACAACATACTTTATATATCTCTCATCCATTTCAAGAACTATTGCTTGTGTTTTAATTTTTCCATTTAACCCGCAGTTCTTTAAAAGAGTAGTTATAACACCACTTGTTTCATTTCCCCCTTCTTTATTATGAGCCACAGTATAACCAGCTTCTCTCAAACCATTTGCAATTATTCTAGTAGTAGAACCCTTACCACTTGATCCAGTTACCACAATAATCTTCTCAGGAAGTATAAACTTCTTAAGTATATTCTTATCTATCATTTTAGAAACAGTCCCAGGAAAAGCACTACCTCTTCCTATCATTACACATAACTTTGCCACTATTTTTCCAATAAAAATACTTATATACTTCATCATATCACCTCTGATATGAGTATAACATATATTTTAACCCTTTTATAATATTTCTTTACTTTTTTAAAACTTTATGATATAATACGAAGCATTCAAAGGGGGATTTATGTTTTATAGAATTTTTAGAATAATAACAGTTATTAGTTTTTTAGTAGTAGCATCTTTCCTAAGAACTAATCTTATTAATAGTTATACTTCATATGAAAATATATCCAGTTCTTTATCAAATAATTTAAAAGTAGAAAATCTAAGTCAAAACAAAAAAGAAAACGATTACACAATTAAAATAACTAATTATGATAACCACGATAGAACTTTTACTATCGCACTTATAACCTCAAACGAAAACACTATTCCTAACAATAATATTAAATATAAAATAATAAGAGATGATACTTTCATAAAAACTGATAACCTAAGTCAAAATGGTTACTTATCAAAACAAACACTAAAAAAAGAAGAATCATCTATATATAAAATAAAAATATGGTTAGATAACACAAAACAACCATCAGATGGAAAATTTTCATCAAAAATAGCATTAGTTTAATAGCTATTTTTTTTGTTACATGTTATACTCTAAAGTAGGTGGTTTAAGTGAAAAAAGTAAATACTTTAATAGAAAAAAGAGAAAATAATCTAAGAGATATATTTTTAAATAATATGAACAAGGAATACTTTAAAGAAATAGTTTCCCTACTTGATATAAAACAAGATAAATTATATAAACATACCTCAAGTTTAGAAAACTCATCCTTAGAATATAAAAACTGTATGACCTGCAAAGGCCTTTCAAATTGTAAAAATGAACTAAAAGGTTATTGTAACCTACCAGTTGTAGATGGTGAAGATATTACCTTTGTTTATAAAGCATGTAGATTTAAACAAAAAGATCTAGAATCTAATAAATATAAAGAAAACCTAAATTTATATGATGTACCAAGTTCCTTAAAAGATGCCAAAGTAAAAGGAATATATACAGACGATGTATCAAGAGGAGATGCTATTAGGTACATTATAGATTTTCTAAATAATTATAAAGAAAAAAAACCAAAAGGAATGTACTTACACGGTAATTTCGGATGTGGAAAAACCTATCTAGTAGCAGCACTCTTTAATGAACTTGCAAAAAGAGGAGAAAGAAGTGCAATTATATACTTTCCAGAATTTCTAAGATCATTAAAAGTTTCATTCGGAAACAATAATGAAGAAGAAGCCTCATTCGGAGATAAGTATGAGTATATAAAAAACATTCCCTATCTTTTAATAGACGATATAGGAGCAGAAAACGTTACAGCATGGGGAAGAGACGAAATTCTAGGAACACTTCTTCAATATAGAATGAACGAAAATCTAACAACCTTTTTTACTTCAAACTTAACTATTCAAGAACTAGAAGATCACCTAGCAGCATCCTCTAATAAAATGGAAAAAGTAAAAGCAAGAAGAATAACCTCACGAATAAAAGCTCTTACTTGTGACATTCAAATAATAGGGAAGTCTAGAAGATGAATCCTATCAAAGAAGACATAATACTTGGAGTCCTAAAAGCAGATAACCAAGAACTATTAAAAAAAGTATTAAAAGTCAAAAGCGATGAAGATTATTTCAAAGTAGTCATTGATTACTTAGAAAAATCCATATTCAACTATAAAGAATGTTATACAGAATTTATCTACAAACTAATAGAAATACTAGAAATAGACATAAGAAAAACAGACAACTACTTAGAAAAATTTAACAAAATAATTTTATTCAGAAATCACTTTTCAAATATATATCAAGTCCTTTATAAAAGAACAAAAAAGAATAATGACTGTTATAGCACAGATCTAAATATCTTACTAGCACTAGATTCCATAGATACTTTCTTCGATAACGAAGTAAAAGAATGTAAAATAAAAGGAGACTTCCTATTCGAAGAAATCCTAGACTTTTTAGGAATCCTATTAAAGAAAAAAAGCTTAGACAACTTTGATATTATAAATAGACTCCTTAATAGTTTAGAAAAGCACTCATCTAAAGTAACAGAAGATACCCTAGATAGAACATCGAGTATATTAACACTAAAAAAATACGTTGGAGACAGAATTAACGAAACAGATAAATACACAAAAAAAGAAAAAAGTGATGCTAACAATCTAAGTTACATATACCAAGTACTTGATAAAATAGGATGTAATATATCTAATAATGTATCCAAAGACACATCATTTCAAGGAGACAAAGGTAGTTTCAAATACCTAGTTAAACACTTAACCAGTCTTATTAATGATTTTTCCTTCAGAAACGTTTCATCAATATACAAAAGCCTAGAACTTCTAGATGCCTCAATCTTAAACTTAGACGATGATCACCTAGAAGACCTAGAAGCAATTACAAGACTTCGTATTAGTATTATTAACGAAATAAAAGCAACAAAAAAAACAACAAGAAACAGTCATAAAAGATATTACTATCTTAAAGATATAGCCAATAGATTAGAAAATATCGAAATGAACATAGCATATAATGTAAAATCCTCTCTAATAGTAGATAACTATAATATCATTAGATATATCATGTTTGAACTTGAAAACATGAGTTATTCAGAAAGTCTAATTAAAAACAACCCATACCTAATTAATGCATATAACGTCCTTTCAGATAACGTTTTAAATGAAGTAGTAGATAGACTCCTTACCTATATAAAAGATCCAAACATTTCCTACAAAAAGATTTGTTATTACAACAAAATGTTAAAACTTCTTGTCTCAAATAAAGTTATTTATATTAGTGATGAGTGTCTAAAAAACAATATAAAAAAAGTAAACAAAGAAGGTAACGACAACAATTTCATCAAATCCTGGTGTAGTAACATTACCTCAGTCCTAACAAAAGAAGAAACCCTAGAAGAAAACGACATAAACAATATGTATAATGTAATTATACCAAGATACGAAAGCAGTACTAATAAAAAAACAACCCCAAGTAAAGATTTTATATTCACAGTAGATGAAGATATCTCAGTAAACAAAGATGATGCCATATCAATCTCAAAACTATCACCAGATCTATATAACCTAAAAATCTATATTTCTGATCCAACTAGTATGTTTAACATGAATTCATTTCCTATTAAATGTGCTAGAAACAATTGCGAAACTATATACCTAGAAGATAAAAAAATAGATATGTTTCACCCAGGTATTATAAAAAATTACCTATCTCTAGACGAAGGAAAAAATAGAAACGTAAAAGTATATAACTTCTTTATAGATAATCTCGGTAAACTAGTAGCATTTGAAATAACAAAAGAATGCCCAAAAATATCCAAAAACTATTCCTATGAAGAATTCAATAGTATCTTTGATAAAACTATGTCCTCATTTGATGAAGAACTCGTAAACAATCTTAGTCATTTAAACAGCACACTATTTAAAAACAAATATAACAACCTAGATGGTTTCTGTGGAGATTCCTATGCCCTTAGAATGGCCGCATCATTTATGATATACACCAATAGTAAAGTAGCAGAATACTTCGCAAAAGAAGGATATCCATTCGTATATAGATATTATGACGAAAACGATAACTCATCATTTAAAAACGTAGTAGACGCAATTCCAGAAAGTGATAAAGACGTATATAAAAAATACCTAGAAGAAATCTCATACGAAAGAAGTGGAGCAAGTTACTCAACCTCAAGCAGAAGTCACGATGCCCTAGGACTAGGATACTACACACACCTAACATCCCCAAACAGAAGATATGCAGATATACTAGCAAATTGTTGTATAGATAAATTCTATTTTGGTAATCCAAACACCAGAGAAACAATAGACTTTGAAAACTTCCTAAACAAAGAAGTAGAATACCTAAACGATAGAATAGTAGGAATAAATAGTTATTACGAAGACTATTCAAAACATGTCCTAAAAAGAACCAAATAATAATAAAAATAATGCTTGAAAAAGTATTGTTTTTATTATAAAATTGACTTAAAAATAAATGATCATAAAAAGGAGTTAAAACTATGAAAAATAAAAAACAAAAACCAAACAAACATTCGTCTGGGAGGGGGGGGGGAGCAATTATATAACTTTTTAAATAAAAATATAAAAGAGTTTAACCCCTATATATTATCTATTTTAAGTATAATTTTTTTAGTTTTAGTAGGACTAATATCATACAAAGTAAATACAACATATGCAGTATTTACGGATACAATAATGGGTACTAAGACAATAGAGATAACTGTAAAAGCAGATACATTAGATAAAAGTGGAGCAAATAAACCAGTACTAGATAATGCAATGATACCAGTATACTATGATGAAAAAGCAGAAACATGGAAAAAAGCAGATGAAACAAATAAAAATAAAAAGTATCAATGGTATGATTATAATAATAAGATGTGGGCTAATAGTGCAACTGTAAGTAGTGCTAACAGAAGTACTTATCAAAGTGCAAGTGTAGGTACAACAATACCAATGGATGATATATTAACAATGCAAGTATGGATACCAAGGTATAAGTATAAATTGTGGAATTATAATGCTGATGGAACAAAAGCAAGTGAACCTCAAGAAATAGAAATAACATTTGAAGACGGCACAGATAAAACAGGAGAAATAACATGTACTGATACCATATCAGGAACAGATGGTGCAGCATCAGAGACATGTAAAATAGGAAGTACAACTTGTACAGATTCAACATGTAATAATAAATACTATACTCATCCAGCATTTACCTTTGGAGACGAAGAAATAAAAGGATTCTGGATAGGAAAGTTTGAACTTACTGGAACAATAGATAGTATATCAACAAAACCAGATATACAAAGCATAAGAAGTCAAAATGTAAGTACATTTGAAACAAATATAATGAATATGAAAAATAGTGGTAATAGCTATGGACTATCAACAACAACAGATACACATATGATAAAAAACATGGAATGGGGAGCAGTAGCATACTTATCACATTCAAAATATGGGACATGTGAGAATGGTACATGTAAAGAAGCAGGGATAAATAATAATTCTGGTTTTAAAACAGGATGTGGGGATGAAGCTGGAAGCGGTTCATCTCAAGCGTGTGATAGTTACAATACAGCTACAGGTCAAAAAGCATCAACGACGAGTAATATATATGGTGCATACGATATGAGTGGAGGGGCTTACGAATATGTAATGGCTAGTTTAGTTAATACATCTGGAACTAATATGATATCATCTTCTTCTGGTTATAATAATTCAGAATATCCAGATAGTAAATATTATGATATATATAGTTATAGTACAAGTTATTCTTCTAGAATAAGAAGTAAACTAGGAGATGCAATAAAAGAAGTGTATAATTCAGATGAATTTAGTTGGTATAGTGATTTATCTGTCTTAGCTTCTTCGGATGGTGCTTGGTTTCAACGTGGCGGTTTAAATGATGAAGATTTGACTGCTGGTTTGTTTAGTTCTGTTAATGATGATGGTAGCAATTCCCGTTATTACTCAACTCGCCTTATAATAACCCCTTAAGCTTAAATATAAAGTCTTATAACAAATAAATTTTATAGGATTTTTTCTATGTAAATTAAACTATAATTTTATCTAAAACTATGAGTTATAGTAATAGTTTTCCCATAACAAAAGTTTAATACTTTTGTTATGAAAACTTGCTTTTTATATAAGATTTCGTTTATGTGATAATAAAGAAATATCTTTTATAAAAGTTTTTAAATTTATATACTTTGTAACAATTGGATATATTTATTGCTTTAAAATGGTATTTTGCTTATATGAATATTCTTATTTGAACCAGTATCTAAGTATCAATACTTAAAAATGGTCATTTTACAAGCACTTTCAAATAGTATATAGTGTTCTTGGTGATTAATATGTCAAAAGAACAATTTTATAATGCAAGATATGATGCAGTATTTAAAAATGCAGTTGCAAATGATAGAGGAGTATTTCATGATTTTCTAAAGCTTGCTTTAGAAAGAGAAATAAAGGACTATAAAATAATTCCTAATGAAATGCCAAAGAAAAACTATTCTATAAGAAGTAAGACTTTGGATATAAATGTAAAAACAGATATAGGAAATATAATAGTAGAGATAAATAATGGTTATTATAATAGTCTTCCTATTAGGAATTTAGTATATTTATCAAGTGTGTTTTCTAATAGTGTCTCACGAGGAGAATCTTACGATAATGTTCCTCTTCATATACTTCTTAATATAACATGGGGAAAAGGTTTAAATGGAGATATATTAACAGATTATTATGTTCAGTCAGATAAAAAAATAAAATATTGTGATAGAATCATAATAAGAGAAATAAATATGGATTTATTACTTAATACGTGGTATCATAAAGATAAGAAAGAAGCACAAAAATATAGTCATTTTTTAATGCTAGGACTAGATAAAAAAGACTTAAATTATTTGTGTGAAAAGGAAGGACATGAGTATATGAAAAAGTATATGAAGAATGTTGAAGAATTAAATGAAGATTCAGAATTTGTCAGTATAATATCTCCAGATAAAGATAATGAAATGGTAATAAATACCTTAAAGAATGAGGCTATAAAAGAAGGAAAACTAGAAGGAATGAAAGAAGGAATCAAAGAAGGGATAAAAGAAGGAAAACTAGAAGGAATAAAAGAAGGAAAAAGAGAAAGCACACTTGAAACTGCAAAAGCATTATTGAAGGAAAATGTCAGTATAGACATTATATCTAGAACAACAGGCTTAACAAAAGAAGAAATAAATAGTTTAAAATAAATACAAAATAGTATAGACAAACTTAACAAATGGTGTTAGAATAAGCTTATCTCGTTGATGAAGAATAGTAATAAAATTATTTATTTATAGAGAGTTAGTGCCTGGTGAAAACTAATATAAATGTTTTATGAATCTACTTCTGAGTGGAATTAATTATTCCCGGTTATTACCGTTATGTGATAAGTTAAACAAAGGATGGTACCGTCTTCATGACTCCTTACCATTCTTTTTATTTTTAAGGAGGAAAGTATGAATAAGTTAAAAATAAATGGTGTTTATAAACATTTCAAAGGAAATTATTATTTAGTAGTAGATGTTGCAGTCCATTCTGAAACACGTGAAGAACTTGTTATATATCGTGCTCTTTATGGAGATAATGGTTTATATGCTAGACCTCTTTCGATGTTTCTTAGTGAAGTTGATAGGAAAAAATATCCAGATGTAAAACAAAAATATAGATTTGAACTTCAAGATATAAAACGTGTATAGATAGGAAAGGTGATAATATGATAGATATAAAATTAATTAGAGAAAATAAAGAACTTGTTAAAGAAAATATTCGTAAAAAGTTTCAAGATGAAAAAATTAGTTTAGTAGATGAAGTTTATTTACTTGATGAAAAAACAAGAAAACTAAAACTAGAAGGAGATAAACTTCGTAAAGAAAGAAAAGACAAAAGTAATGAAATTGGTACTCTTATGAAAAATAAGGATGTTACTCGTGCAAATGAAATAAAACTTGAAGTTTCTAAGATTAATGATGTTATTAATTCTCTTGAAGAAGAAGAATCTATAATTAACGAAAAAATCAAAGATATTATGATGAAAATCCCTAATATTATTGATTCTAGTGTTCCAGTTGGTAAAGATGATACTTGTAATGTTGAAATAGAAAAATTTGGAGATCCAGTTGTTCCTGATTATGAAATTCCTTATCATGCAGATATTCTTACTAGTTTTAATGGACTAGACAAAGAATCAAGTGGTAGAACTAGTGGTAATGGATTCTATTATTTAATGGGAGATATTGCTAGACTTAGTACTGCTATGCTTAATTATGCTAGAGATTATATGATCGATAAAAAATTTATTTATTGCATACCACCTTTTATGATTAGAAGTGATGTTGTATCAGGGGTTATGAGTTTTGATGAAATGGATGCTATGATGTATAAAATCGAAGGAGAAGATTTATATCTTATTGGAACAAGTGAACATTCTATGATTGGTAAATTTAAAGATCAAATTCTAAAAGAAAATACACTTCCTATTACCATGACTTCTTATTCACCTTGTTTTAGAAAAGAAGTAGGAGCCCATGGTATTGAAGAAAGAGGTATTTACAGAGTTCATCAATTCGAAAAACAAGAAATGATTGTAATTTGTGATCCAAAAGATAGCATGGATTGGTATAACAAAATGTGGAGTTATACTGTTGAAATATTCAGAAATATGAATATTCCTGTTAGAACTTTAGAATGTTGTTCAGGAGATCTTGCCGATCTAAAAGTTAAAAGTTGTGACGTCGAAGCATGGAGTCCTAGACAAAAGAAATACTTTGAAGTAGGATCTTGTTCAACACTAGGAGATGCTCAAGCAAGAAGACTTGGTATAAGAGTGAAAGGTCAAAATGGTACATCTTATCCACACACCCTTAACAACACAGTACTAGCCTCAACAAGAGCACTTATCGCTTTAATAGAAAATAACTATAATGAAGACGGAAGTGTAACTATCCCTGAAGTACTAAGACCATATATGGGTGGAAAAGAAAAATTAGAAAGAATTTAACAGTTTTAGGAGGTTTTGTTTTTGGAAGAATACATTGCATTATTAATTAAACAATTTGCTATGGCAAAAGGAATAAAAAACATTGATATTAATTCATCGCTATTTAAAAATGAATTTGCTTCATGGTTACAAAGTCAAAGAAAAGCAGGAGATCTATATCTATCTTTTGTAAAAGATAGCACTAACTTTCCTCGTGAGGAGTCCTACGCATCAGAAATAGGTAAGGGGAGATTTGATAGTATTTGTCTTTCAAATGATATGTTAATGATTACCCCTTATTATGAAGGAATTGATCAAAATAAAATACTAATTCCTTCCTCTCTAGGAGTCTCAAATGATGGTGAATGTTATATCGGAGACAACTACTTAATTAACCTAAGAGATATTGGTGTTAAAAGAATACTTACACAAAATCCATACAATAAAGAATCTATCTCTAATTTTGAATATTTACCATTTTCTAGTTCCTGTGACTTCACAGTCGGAGTATATGGTTCTAGAAGTGATTTAGACACATCTCATAAACTTCAATTAATGGAAGACTTTAGAGCAAAATTAATAGATATTTCTTATAAAGATGAATACTTTAATTCCGATGACTTTTATTTTTATTTTTTATCTAGCTCAAATAAATTTAAAACTAGAACAAGAAAGTGAAACCTTTTTGGTTTTTCTTTTATTTTCCTTTGAAAAATGCATAAATTTTTTGTATAATAAGACAAGGTGTTGTATATGAAAAGAAATGAAGTTGACAGAAATAGATTATCTCCAATGATGATGCAATATATGAAGATAAAAGATAATTACGAAGATACAATTGTCTTTTTTAGACTTGGAGATTTTTATGAAATGTTTTTTGAAGATGCTATTTTAGCTTCACGTGTTCTTGAACTAACCTTAACAGGTAGAAACTGTGGTCTTGATGAAAGAGTACCTATGTGTGGTATTCCTTTTCATGCTTATGAAAGTTATCTTGAAAAACTAGTAGAAAAGGGATATAAAGTTGCAATATGTGAACAACTTACACCTCCAGATAAAAAAGGAGTAGTAGAAAGAGGAGTCACTCAAGTTGTTACAAAAGGTACCATGATGGAATCATCATCCCTTGACGAAAAAGTAAATAATTATATTGGTAGTGTTTATGATTTCGAACACTGTTACGCTCTTAGTTATACAGATATAACAACAGGAGCCTTTTTCACAACCCTAATTGATTATAGCAATGAAGATCTAATAAGTGAAATAATTCGCTTAGATCTTAGAGAAGTTATCGTTAATTCAAAAATTAACCGTGAAATTATTAGTTCACTAAGGGATAATTATAATATTTTAGTAACTATAAGTAATGGACTATCTGATAACTATTCCTATATCTATGAAGATGTTAACGATTTAAGAATTAGTACTTCAGTAAAACACTTACTTTACTACATAGAAGATGCCAAAAAAGGGGACTTGTCTCATTTTAAAAAGGTAAAATTCAAAAAGAAAAATGATACCCTACATTTAGATATCCATACAAAACGAAACCTAGAACTAACCGAAACACTACGTCTAAAAGAAAGAACATATTCACTTCTTTGGTTACTTGATAAAACAAAAACTGCTATGGGCTCAAGACTTTTAAAACAACAAATAGAAAACCCATTTGTATCAAAAAAAGAAATAATCAGAAGACAAAACCTAATCTCAACTTTCCTAGTAGAATTCATTTATAAAGAAGAACTACGTGAACTACTTAATAATGTTTACGATCTAGAAAGACTATCAGGACGCGTTACATATGGAAATGTCAATGCAAGAGACCTTTTACAACTAAAAAATTCCATTTTCGTACTTCCAGATATAAAAAAAATACTAAGTTCCATCAACTATGATAAAAGCTTTGATGTTTTAACAGATTTATATGAATTACTAGATACTTCCATTATGGAAGATGCTCCAATTACCATTAAAGAAGGTAATATAATCAAACAAGGATTTAGCAAAGAACTAGATGACCTAAGAGGACTATCAAGCGGAGGAAAAGATTTTATTCTAAATCTAGAACAAGAAGAAAGAGAAAGAACAGGTATTAAAAACCTAAAAGTAGGATATAACAAAGTCTTTGGATACTATATTGAAGTTTCAAAAGGAAATGCTAGCTTAGTAAAAGATGAATTCGGTTACGAAAGAAAACAAACCCTTGCTAACTGTGAAAGATTTATTACCCCTGCTCTAAAAGAAAAAGAAAATCTTATCCTAAATGCAGAAGAAAAAATAACTTCTCTTGAATATGAACTATTTGTATCAATAAAAGATAAAGTAAAAGGATATGTGTCTAAACTACAAGAAATAGCAGACATTATAAGTGAACTAGATGTTATCCTTTCATTAACAGTAGTCGCCGAACAAAACAATTTCGTAAAACCAGAACTAACTGATAAAAGAAGTATCTATATAAAAGATGGAAGACATCCTGTCGTAGAAGTAGTATCAAAAAAAGATTATGTTTCAAATGACGTAATTATGGATGAAAAAACCAATATATTCCTAATTACAGGACCAAACATGAGTGGTAAATCTACATATATGAGAATGCTTGCCATTATAGTTATTCTTAACCAAATAGGATCATTTGTCCCTGCCAAAAAAGCCACATTACCAATCTTTGATAACATATTCACCAGAATCGGAGCAAGTGATGATCTAGTAAGTGGAGAATCTACTTTCATGGTTGAAATGAAAGAAGCTAATAACGCAGTTAGTAATGCTACTAAAGACAGTCTAATCCTATTTGACGAACTCGGTAGAGGTACTGCCACATATGATGGTATGAGCCTTGCCCAATCAATTCTAGAATATATCCACGATCATATCGGAGCAAAAACACTATTTTCAACTCACTATCACGAACTAACTTCCCTTGAAAGTAATCTAAGAAATCTAAAAAATGTTCACGTCAGTGCCAAAGAAGAAAACGACAAAATCATCTTCCTACACAAAGTAAAAAAAGGAGCAGTAGATAAAAGTTACGGTATCCACGTAGCATCACTCGTTAATCTTCCAGAAGAAATCATCACAAGAGCAAGAGAAATACTTAACATGTACGAAGGAAAAGAAAAAAAGAAACAAGTTTATACTCAAACAAGTTTATTTCTTGATTTCGATAGAAAAGACGATAACATCATAGAAGAAAAAATAAAAAAAATAAATCCTCTAGAAATAACCCCAATCGAAGCACTAAATATCCTAGATAGTTTAAAAAAAGAAATCGAAGAAAAAGAAAAAAATAAGAAAAGTGGTGATTAAATGGGAACCCTATACGTAGTAGCAACTCCTATTGGCAACCTAAAAGACATAACCTATAGAGCAGTTGAAACCCTAAATAACGTTGATATCATCTTATGTGAAGATACCAGAACCAGTATGAAACTACTTAATCATTTTAATATCAAAAATAAACTAATTTCCTATCACAAATTTAACGAAAGTGATAGAGTGCATTCAATAATCACATACCTAGAAGAAGGAAATAACATAGCACTAATATCAGATGCAGGAACACCATGTATATCAGATCCAGGCTATATCCTAATAAAAGCACTTAGAGAAAAAAATATAAATGTAGTCCCAGTCGGAGGAATATCAGCCTCAATAAGTGCCTTATCAGCAAGTGGTATAAATAGTGATAAATTTGTCTTTCATGGATTCTTCCCAAGAGACACAAAAGGAAAAAAAGAAATCATTTCTCTAATATATTCTAAATTTAACACCCATATTTTTTACGAATCACCAAGAAGAATAATAAAAACATTCAAGTTCTTAAATGATATATTTCCTAACTGTTTAGTTAGTGTTTTTAAAGAAATAACCAAAGTTCACGAAAAAAACTATTACGGAAAAGTTTCCAAAGTTTATGAAGAACTATTAAATGATAAAGATAGTTCCCTAGGAGAATATACATTTATTCTTTATAATGAAAAAGAAAAAACAGAAAATAATCTCTCACTAGAAGCTCTTATTATAGATAAAATGATAAAAGAATCAATCAGTCTAAAAGAAGCAATAAACATCATAAGACAAGAAAACAATTCCTTATCCAAAAAAGATTTATATAACGCAGGACTTAAACTAAAAGATATTTTTAAATGATTTTGAATAGATTTACTCCTTTTATATCAATATAGATATGAAAGGAGTTTTTTAAATGGCAAAACATAAAGTTGAAATAACAGGAATTAACACAAGTTCTATTAAAGTTTTATCTAGTAAAGAAATGGAGCAATTATTTATAGCACTTAAAGAAGGAGATCAAAACGCAAGAAATGAACTAGTTAATGGAAACCTAAAACTAGTATTATCAATCCTAAAAAAATTTAATAAAAAAAATGAAAATATGGACGATCTATTCCAAATAGGATGTGTAGGACTTTTAAAAGCCATAGATAATTTCGATCTATCTTACGGAGTTAAATTCTCTACTTACTGCGTTCCAATGGTTCTAGGAGAAGTAAGACGTTATTTAAGAGATAATTCCAGTATAAGAGTAAGCCGTAGTGTTAAAGACGTAGCATATAAAGTACTTAAACTAAAAGACGAACTAACTGTAAAAAATGGAGTGGAACCAAGTGACAAAGAACTAGCACAACTCCTAGACATAGAAGAAAAAGATATTGTTAATGCAATGGAAGCCCTTCGTCCTCCAGTTAGCTTATTTGAACCAATTTATAATGACGGAGGAGACACAATTTATCTATTTGATCAAGTCCCAGATAAATCATCATCAGAAGATCTAGATATAAGACTAGCAGTTAATAAAGCCATTTCCAATCTCACATCAAGAGAACAATTCATCCTCGATCAAAGATTCGTAATAGGGAAAACCCAAATGGAAATAGCAGAAGAAATAGGAATCAGTCAAGCCCAAATATCAAGACTAGAAAAAAATGCCCTTCAAAGAGTTAGAAAGCAACTATAAGAAGATTCTTTTAACTTGTCTTTTACCCTAAAACGTGTTATTCTTACAATGGTGATAAGTATGAAATCAAAAAAGAAATACACGTTTTTTATCGTTTTTTTTATACTTTTAATACTAGGAACATACTATTTTGTACTTAGAGATTATTCATTTTTAGAATTTAAGAACTCTCTTACTGATTGTAATCTTTTCTATATAGGATTATCTTTCAGTATGCTTATTTTATTTGTCCTATCAGGATCACTTTTCTTAAAAAGAATGCTTTATTACTTTGGAAAAAAAATAACTTGGCGTCAAGCAATAGGATATCTAGCAACAGAAGTTTATTTCTCTGCAATAACACCATCTAGTACAGGAGGACAACCAGTTCAAATGTACGAAATGAACAAAGATGGAATCAAAGTAAGAACAAGTAGTGTTGTAGTCTTACTAAATACAATTCTATATAAACTAGCACTTATTCTACTAGCTTTTTTAATTGTACCATTTTATTTACTAGATATATTTAATATAAGTAATTTATTCTCTATACTTATTATACTAGGACTTATCGTCAATATCTTTGTAGTTATTTTATTTATCTCAATGGTCTACTCAAGAAAAGTTATGCCTAAAATAATCAAATCACTTATTTCATTTGGTTATAAAATTCATATAATCCAAGATAAGTCCTCAAAACTAGAAAAATTTAATAATGCCATCATGGATTATAAAAAGTGTTCTGATCTTACAAAAAAAAGACCAATCATTCTTCTAGAAGGACTCTTCTATATGTTAATTCAAAGAATGAGTATCTTTGCCATTAGCTTTTTTATCTATTCATCATTTGGACTTAATAGTTACAGTTTCTTTTGTCTCGTAGCCTTTCAAATATGTATTACTCTAGCAAGTGACTTCGTTCCCTTACCAGGAGGAGTAGGAGTAAGTGAAAGTCTTCTTCTTAAAGTAAACGAAGTAATATATGGAACCATATTTGCAACATCTGGTATGATCCTATTTAGAGGTATAAGTTTTTATATATTTGTCCTCCTAGGAGGAGCCTTCTATCTTATATTTCACTTTTCAAAAAGACAAAAGAAAAAGAAGCAAGGGTCAAAGTAATATCAGAAGATAATTTGATTGAAATGGCAAATGAAAAAGATGAAAAATAACAATACTTTTTATATTAAAAACTTGCTTTTAACAATTTGACAAATTCTTTAAAAAATAGTAATATTATACTGACTTAAAGAGGTGATAATATTGAAAAAATATAATAAGTTTGATTACTTAAATATATTCATGATTATTCTCTCTTTTTTTATAGTTTATTTATTTATTTTAAGATCAGGTAATGTTATATATGGATCTACTATGGACTATGCTAATCAACACTATATGATTCCTGAATATTTTAGAACATTATTCTATGATACTCATAACTTTTTCCCATCTTTAGCACTCAATCTAGGAATGGGTCAAAATATTTATAATTTTTCTTACTATGGACTATTTAATCCTTTGATTTTAATATCCTACTTATTACCATTTATAAAAATGGCTACATATTTAAAACTAATATCAATCTTAGTAATAATATTAGATATAATCATGTTATATTACTGGGTATCTACTAAAACAGACTCTAAAAAAATAAGATTTATATCAGTATTTTTATTTGCCATGGCCTCTCCTATAATATTACATAGCCATAGACACATCATGTTTGTAAACTATATGCCATTTCTAATACTAGGATTAATCTCTATTGATAATTACTTTAAAACAAATAAGAAACTATTATTAATCTTAAGTATCTTACTAATCATAACCACAAGTTACTTCTTTAGTATTCCTGCTTTAATAGTGTTATTCATCTATGCTATATTTATATATTTAAAACAAAACAAAAACATAAAAACAAAAGAATTTATAAAACAACATCTAAAACTTGCATTAATATTCATAATACCAATATTAATCTCTGGAGTCTTACTTCTACCAACCTTAAAGGCTATACTAAATAGTAGATTTGGCTCTTCAACCTTAATTCCACTGTCAGAATTATTAATTCCCAAAATATCTTTCTCATATTTTCTTTATAGTAGCTATTCCATGGGATTAACAAGTATAACAGTTTTAGCAATAATAAACAGTTTACTATCCAAAGAAAAATCCTATAAATTCTTAGGAATAATCTTTTCACTTATGATGCTATTTCCTATTTTTAATTATATATTAAATGGTTTCATGTATCTAAATGCCAAAGTATTCATCCCATTTATACCACTAGGAATCCTCCTAATAATAAAACTTTTAAAAGATGTAAAAACAAGTAAAATTAACCTAAAATATCTCTTAATAACAGGAACTATAATAAGTATACTAGGATGTATCAACTACAAATATTTCTATCTTTATCTAATAGACTATATCTTAACTACAATAATGTTAATAATTATGCACAAAAAAAACAAACAAACACCTCTTATTATAACCTTAATAATTATAAGCTTGACATCATGTCTAATAGTAAATAATGACGATGAGTTAGCAAACAAAGAAATAGTAAATAATCAATATGATAAAACAATAGAAAAATTAATAAAAGAAGAAACAACAAAAGATAATAACCTTTATAGAACAGTAGATACCACAAATAATTTATTTAACTCTAATAACATAAGAGACATATCCCAGTACAAAACAACTATGTACTCATCTCTAACAAACAAAAACTATAAACAATTCTATTGGTACACAGAAGAAACAGAAAACCCAAATAGAAACGATGCCATCTTTAGTGACATAGAAAACCCTATATTTAACATAATGTTTGGAAACAAATACTATATAACAACAGATAAAGCTCCAGTAGGATACACAAAAATAAAAGAACAAAACAATATAAAATTATATACCAATAATGATGTCTTTACCCTAGGATATGCTACTAACAACATAATGAATGAAAAAGATTATAACAAACTAAAATACCCATACAATAACCTAGCACTATTAAATAACATAATAACAAAGACAAGTAACACAAAAACAACTTATAAAAACAATTTAATAAAAACAAGTCCCAAAATATATAACCCGGCAAATGCTAAGGTAACTAATAATAAATATGAATTTAAATTAGACAAAGACACAAGCTATAAAATAAATAAAGCAGAACACAACGAAAATATCAAAATTATTAAATTTAACATGGATTACACAGAAAACTGTAAAATCGGAGACACTATGATAACAATAAACAATGTATCCAATAAACTAACATGCAAAGGCTGGAAATATCACAATAAAAACTATATATTTACTTATGTTTTATCACCATCTGAAAAGCTAAATATAAATATATCCAAAGGACAATATATAATCTCTAACATAGAAACCTATGAAATAAACTATAACGACTTAAAAAACATAAAACAAACACATGATGAATTCAAAATAAACAAAAAAGAAACAAAAGGAGATATTATAAAAGGAACTATAAACGTAACCAAGGATAACAGTTACTTTAACCTTGCAGTACCTTATGATGAGGGTTATAATATATACGTAGATGGAAATAAAATCTCATATGAACAAACAAACACCGCATTTATTGGGTTTAAAATAGATAAAGGTTTCCACAACATAGAAATAAAATACACTTCACCATGGTTAAACATAGGGAAAATAGTTTCCATAATTGGAATAATAACTTTAATACCAGTTTTTATTTTAGAAATAAAAGGAGTAGTAAAAAATGAAAAGAATATCAATGGTAGTACCTTGTTATAATGAAGAGGGGAATGTAAAATTATTTTACGATGATGTTGTAAAAACTTATAATGAAAGCAAAGACTACGAAATAGAATTAATATTTGTAGACGATGGATCAAATGATAATACCTTGTTCGAACTAAAAAAAATTTCCAAAGAAAAAAAATTTAACATAAAAGTTATTTCATTTTCTAGAAACTTTGGAAAAGAATCCGTTATTTATGCAGGACTAAAAAAAGCAACTGGAGATTATACAGTTCTAATAGATGCGGATATGCAGCAACCACCATCACTAACTCTTAAAATGGCCTCTATTCTTGATAATGATGTCAATTGCGATTGTGTTTGTTATTATCAAAATAACAGAATCGAAGGAAAACTCATGACAAAAGTAAAATCTATGTTTTATAACGTTATGAATAAATTATCAGAAGTAGAACTAAAAGAAGGTGCTAGCGACTTTAGAATGTTTAGAGCCAACGTAAGAGAAGCTATTTTATCCCTAGAAGAATACTGTAGATTTACAAAAGGTATCTTTTCTTGGGTTGGATTCAATACTTGTTATCTACCTTATACCCCAAACAAAAGAGCTTCAGGTAGTTCAAAATGGAAACCATATAAACTTATGAAATACGGCCTTTCCGGAATAGTTTCCTTTTCAACAAAACCACTTAAATTCGCAACATTCCTAGGATTTATACTATCATTCCTATCAGTATTATATTTAATAATAATCATTATACAAAAACTATTCTTCGAAATAAGTATACCCGGATATCCCACTATAGTTACTTGTATCCTCTTAATCGGAGGAATACAACTATTCTGTTTAGGAATAATCGGAGAATATATCGGAAAAATGTATATGGAAACAAAAAAAAGACCCGTTTATGTCATAAAGGAAGAATTATCTAATGAAAAATAAAACAATCAACTTTTATAAAAAATACAAAGAAATAATAAATTACCTCATAATCGGAGGCTTAACCACATTAGTTAGTCTTTTATCTTTTTATTTAGTCAGAATATTCATCTTTACTTCAAATACCCAGCTCGATATACAAATATCAAACATTATATCTTGGATATGTGCAGTACTATTCGCATTTGGAACCAATAAAAAATACGTATTCGAATCAAAAAGTAAAGGAACAGAACATTTCAAAGAAATGCTTAAATTCTTTCTATCAAGAGTTACAACTTTACTTATTGATATGAGTTTTATGTGGCTTTTCACTTCACCTTTAAAAATAAACGACAAAGTATCAAAAATAATAGTTCAATTCATAATAGTAGTACTTAATTATGTTTTTAGTAAAGTTTTTGTCTTCAACAAGAACCAAAAAGTATAAAAGAATAATTTTATAAAGTTGTATTATAAAAAAATAAGTAGAAGAGTAGCATCTTAAAAAGGTGTTATTTTTTTGTAAAAGTTTTTCAATTTATATACTTTGTAACAATTATAATACGTTTATCACTTCAAAATAGTATTTTACCTATATGAATATTTTGATTTAGATTAGTGTTTATATATCAATACTTAATTTTGGTCATTTTACAAGCACTTTCAAATAGTATATAGTGTTCTTGGTGATTAATATGTCAAAAGAACAATTTTATAATGCAAGATATGATGCAGTATTTAAAAATGCAGTTGCAAATGATAGAGGAGTATTTCATGATTTTCTAAAACTATCTTTAGAAAGAGAAATAAAAGACTATAAAATAATTCCTAATGAAATGCCAAAGAAAAACTATTCTATAAGAAGTAAAACTCTGGATATAAATGTAAAAACAGATATAGGAAATATAATAGTAGAAATAAATAATGGTTATTATAATAGTCTTCCTGTTAGAAACTTAGTATATTTATCAAGTGTGTTTTCTAATAGTGTCTCACGAGGAGAATCTTATGACAATGTTCCTCTT
>CAKOSE010000007.1 GCA_934102055.1 uncultured Bacilli bacterium
TCTCCTTAATTTAATTATAACAAAAGAAAAGTAGATCACATTCTTTTTATGTGTCTACTTTTACTTTATCACTTCATCCTTTGATAACCTTATTTCATTTGATTTGCTACTTCTTCGGCAAAGTTTTCGTTTCTTTTTTCCATTCCTTCGCCTACTTCGTATCTTATCATGTTAACTAACTTACCACCATTATTAGCTATATATTTTCCTACTGTTTCTTTGTTTTCTGCTTTGATGAAGATTTGGTTTTCTAAGCATACTTCTTCGTAGAATTTTTTTACTTTTCCAATCATGATTTGATCTATTCTTTCTGCTGGTTTTCCTTCGTTTAATAGTTGTTCTTTCATGATTTCTTTTTCTTTATTTAGGACTTCTTCTGGAACTTCGTTTTCATTTAGGTATTGTGGTCTCATTGCTGCGGCATGCATTGCTACTTCTTTTGCAACTTCTTCGTTTGCTCCTTCTAGAACTGTAAGTACAACAATTTTTCCTCCCATATGTGAATATGTTCCAAAGTTTTGTGAGTCTGTTTTTTCTACTACTTCGAATCTACGGAAGCTTATTTTTTCTCCGATTTTTGAAGTTATTGCTATTACTTTGTCGCTTATTTTTTCTCCATCTTTTTCTAGGTTTAATGCTTCGTCCATTGTTTTTGCATTGCTATCTATGATAATTTCTGCAAGTTCATTTACGAAGTTTTGGAAATTTTCATTTTTTGCAACGAAGTCTGTTTCTGAATTTACTTCTAGAATTACTGCTTTATTTCCTTTTATTAAGGATTTTGCTAGTCCTTCTGCGGCAATTCTTGATTCTTTTTTTGCGGCTTTTGAAATTCCTTTTTCTCTTAGCCAAGTGATGGCATCATCCATATTACCATTTGATTCTTGTAAAGCTTTTTTACAATCCATCATTCCTGCCCCAGTTTTTTCTCTTAGGGCTTTTACGTCTTGTGCACTGAACATTTAAGTTTCCTCCTTTATTTTAATGCAGTTACTAGATCTGCTTTTTTCATTGTACTATAACCTTTTATTCCTTTATCTTTTGCTATAGCTTTTAATTCTGTTAAAGTTTTTGTATTTAAGTCTTCTTGTTCTTCTTTTATTTCTTCTTTAACTTCTGCTTTTTCTGGAGTTTTCTTTTCTTCTTTTTGTTCTGTTCTTTCTTTTTGTTGTTCTTTTTTGTTGTTTGCTTGTTGTCTTTCTTCTTTTCTTTGTGCTTTTTTACGATCTTCTGGAGAAATGCAATCTATTATTTCGTTTCCATTTACTTCTGCTACGGCGTTTGTTAAAGCATTAATTACTAGTTTTACTGCTCTTACTGCGTCGTCGTTTGCTGGAATTACGTAATCTACCATATCTGGATCACAGTTTGTATCTACTATGCCGAATACTGGTATTTTTAATTTTCTTGCTTCTTTGATTGCTGTTTCTTCTGCTCTTGGATCAACTATAACTAGAGCACTTGGAAGTTTCTTCATTTCTCTTATACCACGTAGGTTTTTGTTTAACTTTTCGTATTCTTTTTTGATTTTGATTACTTCTTTTTTAGGAAGTGCTTCGAATACTCCGTTTTCTTCCATTTTTTCTATTTCTTCTAGTCTTTTGATTCTGCTTCTGATTGTTCTAAAGTTAGTTAGTGTTCCTCCTAACCATCTTTCGTTTACGAAGAACATGTTTGTTCTTTTTGCATTTTCTTCCATTGCTTCCATTGCTTGTTTTTTTGTTCCTACGTATAGAACTGTTCCACCATTTGAAGCAATTTTCTTTAATTCTGCATATGCTTCTTCGATTTGTTTTACTGTTTTTTGTAAGTCGATAATATAAATATCATCTCTTGATGTATAGATAAATTCTTTCATTTTAGGGTTCCATCTTCTTTTTTGATGTCCGAAGTGAACTCCTGCTTCTAATAAATAACTCATTGACACTACTGTCATATAATTTCCTCCTTTGTTTTTTTCTTCTACTAAGTTCTAAATAATATCACCTATTGGCACTAGATATTACAATTCTTTAGTATGTTTATTTTAAAGCTTCTATTAATTCTGCTTTTTTCATTGAAGTATATCCTTCAACGTTCTTTTCTTTTGCCATTGCTTTTAGATCTGCAACTGTAAGTTTAGTTAAATCTTTGCTTTCTTCTTTTTTTGTTGTTTCTTTTTTAGGAGTAGCTTTTTTTACTTCTACTTTTTCTCCTTTTGCTATTTTAACTAAATTAGCAAATGCTTCTTTATCTTGGATTGCAAGTTCTGATAACATTTTTCTGTTAATTTCTACTCCTGCTTTGTTTAATCCATCAATAAATCTTGAATAACTTATGTCGTTGTTTCTACATTCTGCATTGATTCTTGTTATCCATAATTTTCTAAAGTTTCTTTTTGTTTGTTTTCTATCTCTGTATGCATATCTTTCTGAATGCATTACTTGTTCATGAGCTGTTTTATAAAGTCTATGTTTACTACCAAAGTAACCTTCGGCTTTTTTTAGTACTTTTTTACGTCTTGCACGTGTTGCAACACTATTTTTTACTCTTACCATGTTTTTTTACTCCTTCCTATATTACGTTTTTGAATCTTTTGTAATCTGAATTACTTAGATTTGTTTTTGCTCCGGCTTTTTTAGATTGTGCTGGAGATTTTTTTCCTGTTAAGTGATTATTACCTGCATTTTGTTTAGTAATTGAACCACTTTGTCTTATGTTTAAAACTTTTCTAGTTCCTTTATGAGTTTTTATTTTATTTTTTCCCATAATATACCTCCTACTTTTTTTCTTTTAGTGGTGCTAGTAACATTGTCATGCTTCTACCCTCTAATTTTGCTTTTTGTTCTACTACTGCTATTTCTTTTGTTTTTTCTGCAAATCTGTTCATTACTTCTTCTCCAAGTTCTGGGTGAATAATTTGTCTTCCTTTGAATCTGATACTTAGTTTTATTTTGTGTCCTTTTTCTAGATATTTTGAAGCGTTTCTAAGTTTTGTTTCAAAGTCTCCTACATCTATTACGGGAGAAAGACGATATTCTTTTAATTCTACGTTGTTTGCTTGTTGTTTCTTTTTGTTTTCTTTCTCTTTTTTTGCTTTTTCATATTTGAACTTGTTATAGTCCATGATTTTGCAGACCGCAGGATTTCCATTTGCATTAATTAGAACTAAGTCTAAACCAGCGTAGTTTGCAATTGTTTGAGCATCTTTTATTTGCTTTACTCCCATTTGTTCTCCATTTGGTCCTATTACTAAGACATGGGGAATTCTTATTTGTTCATTACATAACAAATCATTACTTTTTTTAGCTATACTAAACACCTCCATAAAATATAAAAAGAGTACGAAATGTACTCTAATCCACCATAAAACATTAACAAATAGTTATTTTGGCTTTTTACCTATAGCTTGGTGCTATCAGGTGGATTTAGACATCTCTTTCCTTTTTTACGCTCTTTATTATACATAAATTATATTTATATGTCAATGTTTTATGATATTTTTATTAATTATTGATTGTTTTCTTCTGTTTTGTCTTCGTTTTTGGTTTGATTGTTTTCGTTTATTGGTTCTTTGTTTTTTGCTACTGTTAGGACTATTACTTCTTTGTCTTTTAGTTTTGTATTTTTGCTTGGTGTTTGTGATATTACTATGTAGTTTTCATAGTCATTTGTTTCTTTGTATTTTATTTCGTATTTTATATTGTTATTATCTAAAATACTCATTACTTCGTTTATATTTTTTCCTGTGTAGTTTTCAGTTATATAAGTTTTTGTATATTTACCTATATATACTTTGATTGTTTTGTTTTTTCTTGTTTTTGTACCGGGTTTTTTATTTTGTTTTAGGACTATGTTATCTTTTGTTTGATCTTGGGTTTCTGTTTCTATTTTTTTGATATTTAGATCTTTTTTTGCTAGTATTAGTTCTGCTTGTTCATATGTCATATTTATTAGATTTGGTACTTTTATTTGGTCTTGTTTATGGTAAATGTATCCTCCAAGGAATATTATTCCTGTTAGGAAAAAGACCATTATAAATAAGATAAGCATTAGTAGTTTTTGTGTTGCTGTCATTCCTTTTTTTATTTCTTGGTTTTTGTTTTTTGTTGTTTTATTTTTTTGTTTTTTATCTTTGGTTTTGTATTTTGTTTTATTTATTGTTTTATGTTTTGTTTTTGTTTTTACTTTTTGGGTTTTGTCTTTGTGTTTTTGTTCTTGGTTTATTTGATATTCTTTTAATAACTTAAATCCACATTCTTTACAATATAATGCGTCTTGGTCATTTTGTTTACCACAGTGATTGCAGTACATAATATGTCACCTTCTTGGTTTTATATTATATACTATTTTTTGGTTTTTTTGAAGTGTTTTCACTTGTTTTTCAGATTGATTAGTTCTTGGTTTATTGCTTTTTGTAGTTTTTCTAACATTTCTATTGTTTCTTCTTTTTCTTGTTTTTTGTTTGGTTTTTTTGGTTTTTCTTCTAGTCCTCTTTCTTCTCTTACTTGTCTATAGAAAGCATTTGTACAAAGGAGTTGTGCTACTAGCATGAGCCAGTTTCCTAAGGCATTTTGTTCGTTTGCTGTTGCATCGTCTAAGAGGATATATCCTACTGCTACTGCACTTAGTGTGAATAGTTTTGGAGGAATGTTTGGGAGCATGATTTTACCTCCTTAATTGAATGCTATTTCTATGTCTAATTCTTCGTCTTTTAATGCTATATATAAGAATATTACTCCACTTATTGCTATTAGTAAAGAGCATATAAATGATAGGTATGCTAGATCTTTTGTCTTTTTGCTTGTATTATTGTTTAGTTCTGTTAGATCTTTATATGAATCATATAAGAAGTAGAAGTAACATATTACTAGTATTGTAAAGATTATTATCATTATTTTTCTATATTTTTCTTTACTTGTTTGATTACCATTTATGAAATAGTCTCTTTCTAGATTGTTAGAGTACCAGCTTGCTATTATTATTCCTATATATATTACCCAGATGAAATCTTCTATGTTTAGGGTTTTTAGTCTTTTGATTAGTTCTTGGTTATTCATATTTAATTATATGATAAGTTTTTTTGTATATTAAAAGACTCGTTATTGGAGTCTTATTTTGTTTTTATTGTTCCTAGATACTGGTTTTCTTTTACTGTATATGTTTCTTGTGATTCTAGTGTTATGTATGCTAGGTTATTTCCTTTATTTGTTATTATATATAGGTCAAATGGAGAATTTTTTTCTGTTTCTAGGAATGTGTTTTCTTTTATTATTTTTTCGTTATATGTTTTTAGATGTTCTATGTTTGTTTTTATCTTTGTTTTAGTTCCTTTTACTAGGGTTTTTGTTTCTTTACTTATTATATCTTTTTGCATTAGTAATTTTTCAGATCTTTTTCTAGTTTTCTTTTTAGATCTCTTTCTTTGATTGTTTCTCTTTTGTCATAGTTTTTTTTACCTTTACATATTCCTAGTAATAGTTTTGCTTTTCCTTTTTCATTAAAGTATATTTTTAGTGGAATTAATGTGTATCCTTCTTTTGATGTTTTTTCATTTATTTTTTTTATTTCTTTTTTATGAAGTAGTAATCTTCTTTGTCTTGTTTCATTTGGGGTAAATATTTTTGCACTATGGCTATAGTTTTTTATGAACATGTTTATTACAAATACTTCATTGTTTTTGATTCTGGCGTAGCTATCTTTTATGTTACAGGAACCTTCTCTTATTGATTTTACTTCACTTCCTAGGAGTTCTATTCCACATTCTATTTCTTCTTCAATGAAGTAGTTATAATTTGCTTTTCTATTTAGTATTTCCATATGTTATTTTCCTTTTTCTTGTTTTTGATGTTTCTTTGTTTTTTTCTTTTGTTTCTATTTCAAAGTCTATTTCTCTTAGGAGTTTTGAAGCTTTTACTAATTTTACGTTTACTGTGTCTCCGAGTCTATAGATTTTTCCTGTTTTTTCTCCTGTTATTATTTCTTGTTCTTCGTCGTAATGATAGAAATCGTCCATTGTGTTAAATCCTACTCTTCCTTCGATTAGATTTGGTAGTTCTACATACATTCCTGATTGAGTAAAGCCTGATATTCTTCCTTCATATACTTCGCTTTTGTATTTGTCTTGGTTTATTTCCATGTATTCTGCTGTTTTCATTTTGTTTGATTCTCTTTCACATTTGTCTGCATTTTGTTCTTGGATGCTTGAGTGTCTTGCGATTGAGGCCATTTTTGTTTTGTGTTCGTTTGAATATAGTTTTTCTGTTTCCATTTTAAAGATCATTTTTAGTACTCTGTGGACTGTTGTATCTGGATATCTTCTTATTGGAGATGTGAAGTGGGTGTATGCTTCTCTTTTATCACTATTTATTCCTATACTGAAATGTCCTATGTTGTATGATTCGTATGTTGCTTTTGCTAGACATCTTAGGATCATATTACAATAAGTTTCATATTTTTCTGTTTCTTTTAATTCTTCTAGAAGACTTGATATGTATTTTGAACTTAATACTTTTCCTTTTGTTTTGAAGTTTTCTCCGTAGTTTCTTATTATTTCTGTTACTTTTTTTAGTTTTTCTTCATTTGGATTGTCATGATCTCTGTAAATACATGGTATTCCCATATTATAGATATGTGTTGCTACTGTTTCGTTTGCTGCGAGCATGAACATTTCTATTAGTTTTTGACCTTTTCCGTCTTCTCTTTTTGTTATTTCTATTGGGATTCCTTTTTCATCTGTTAAGACTTTCATTTCAGATGTTTGAAATTCTTGATAACCTCTTTCTTGTCTATTCTTTTTTAGTATTTCTGATAGGTTATACATTTCTTTTAATGTTTCAACGTATGGAATGTAGTCTGTTGGTATTTCTTCGTTATTTAGTATTTTGTTTACGTTTTTATATGTCATTTGTTTTCTTGAGTTGATAAGACTTTCGAATAAGTCATAATTTATTATTTTTCCATTTGGAGTTATTTCCATTTCTGCGGTTAGTGCCAATCTGTCTGTTTCTGGGTTTAATGAGCATATTCCGTTTGATAGTTCTACTGGGTACATTGGGTTTACTACTGTGTTCATATAGACACTTGTTGCTCTTTGATAAGCTTCTTGGTCTATTGCAGTTCTTTCTTTTACATAGTTGGTTACGTCTGCTATATGGACTCCTAGAAGATAGTTGCCATTTTTTAATTTTTCTAAGCTTACTGCATCATCTATGTCTTTTGTGTCATCTCCATCTATTGTGAATATTTCTCTATCTCTTAGATCTTTTCTTCCTTTTTTATCTTGGTCTGTTACTTCACTTGGTATATTTTTTAATTCTTTTAGGACTTCGGATGGCCATTCATAGTTGAAGTTATTTTCATATAAGATTATTTCTTCGTCTAATCTTGGTTTGTTTTTATGACCGAATACTCTGTCGATGATTGCTACTGGTTTTTTATCTTTTCTTCCTTTTTCTAGTTTTATTCCTACAAGGATGCCATCTACTAGATTTTGATCTGTTTTTAGTTCGTATTTTGTTATTGTTTCTTTGTTTCTTACTAGAGCATATTTTTTACCATTTTCTTTTTTGACTTCTGCTAGGGTTCCTTTTCTGTCTAGAACTTCTTTGATTGTTCCTTTGTTTTGATTAAAGTCTGTTATTCTTATTTTTACTTTGTCTCCGGTTAAGCAACCGAATTGATCTTCTGATATTTCATATGTTTCTGTTTGTGTTTTTGCTAGGATTGTTCCTTTTCTTGTTACTAGAATTTCTGCTTCTTTAAAGGGATTTAGTGTATATTTGTCTTTTCCTGTTTGATAGATTTCTTGTCTTTCTTTAAGATCATCAAATACTTCTTCAAAGTCTTCGAATGACAGGTTTGTATATGCTAGTTTTTTATAGACTTCTTGTTTTGATAAGCCATTGTTTCTTGATACTTTTAATATTTCTAATATTCTTTCTTCCATGTTTATCACCTGTAAATATAATAACATAATATGAAAAAAAAAGATATTCTAAGATACCTTTTTGATTAAATAAATGAAATTACTAAACATATAATAACAAAGCTTAGTCCTAGGATTAGTGTTAATCTACTTATTACTAATTCTGAACCACGTTCTTTTCTATTTTTGAATAAATCGCTTGTTCCTCCGGTCATTATATTTCCCATGTCTCCAGATTTACTACTTTGAAGTAGTACTAGTGTTATTAGGACTGCACATATTACTAGTAAGATTATTTTTACTATTTCCATTATTTCCATTAGTAACCCTCCTTTGATTGATATATGTATTTTAACATAATATTATATTAAAATCAAATAGTTAAGATAGAAATTGTTAATTATTGGAAGCTTTCATAAAAATAGCATCTTAAATGGTGATTTTTTATTTAATTCTCTTTTTTATAATTGTTCAGGTTTCTCTTATAGTTTATTTCTGCATCTTCTAATTTTATAATTTTTGATAAAATTTCACTTTTCAGCTCATTTATTTTTCTTTTTTCTCTATCTAGTTCCGGATTTCCTGTATTATCATCTGGAGTTCTATTGTTTTTTATTACTTCTTTTCCGTATTTTGATGTTTCATATAGTTTTTCTAAAATATTTATATATGGTTCATCATCAATATTATTTTTTTGACAGGTGGTTGTCGTTAAAAGCGCTAATCTTTCTTCATCTTCATAACATGTAGCATCTTCTAATAATTCTTGACCCAATTCTTTAAACTTTTCCATATTATTATCTATAATAGCGTTGCAGAATAGACTGTGTTTTAATTTTTCTATAACATAAAATTCAATGTAGGCATCATTATCTGTTAAATCTATTATTTCTCTTTCTGGATAATCAACTTTTATTGTATATGGGCAATTTGAAGCCATTTTTGTTCTTTCTTTACTGGATAATCTTTTTTCATTTGTCTTTCTTTTTGTACAGATAAATTCTCCATTAAATGATATATTTACTGTAAATCCAATTGTTTTTTCGCCATTTTTTATGTCTGTATCTAAATTTTTTATTATTTCGTCTTTATTCATTTTTATAGTTAGATTATTTCCTATTTTTAAATCATCCATTTTGTTGTAATAATATCTATACTTTCGATTCTTTACTGTTTTAAACACTTCTTTTATTTCTTGTGATTTTAAGTCGTTTTCTAGCTGATTTTTTCTTTCCTTTACTAATTCATTTACGATGTTTATCCTTTCTTGGTTTTCTTGGTTTTTGATTCTACTTATTTTTTCTTTTGAAAATATATTGTTATTTTTCATATTTTATTTCCTTCCTTTTTTTAATTTTTTTATATTTTATCTCTTTATAAATTTATTTTATAAAAATAATACTATTATGGATAATATGAGCATAATTCCTAACTCATAGGGAATATATTTTTTATATTTATTATAATATGTAATAATTTCTTTTCTATTTTTTAAATTGTTAATATTCTTTCCTATTAGGATTTCGCTTGTGCCTACATATTTATCTATGTCATCTTTGTATAGGCTCTTTCCTTTATTTGCATCATAACCAGCATATTTTTGTTCTGGTTTGATTGAATCGTACAATTTATCTAGTTTTCTGGCACTTATTGACCCTCCGATTGCGAGTGATAAAATGAATGATAGTAATGGAAATATGACATATCCTGATGAAAAGAAATGCCTTACTGCTGGTATTAATAGTAATGATGTTGTAATTATTAATGATGGTATTAATCCTATTGCTACTGCTGTTGTGGTACTTATTGTTGTTTTTTTCTCTACTACTTTATCATATTTTGGAGGTGCTTCTAAAATTTTTCTTTTTATTAGTTCATATACATCATCTATTTTTTTATCCTCACTACTTAGTCTCACTTCTATTTGCATTTTGTTTTCGTATATTGTCATATTGATATGTTGATAATATGAATTGCTTTTGAACCCTTCTGAACTTGTTCTATAACTTAATATAAAGTTAACACGAATATATTTTATTTCTTCTAGTCTTGTATTAAATACTGAAATAAAACTGTTGTAATTATCAAATCTTATTGTTGTATCGTCTTTAAAATCTACTATAAATGTTAATTTGCTATCACTATCTCTAAATGTCCATATTTGATATTTATAATCTATTGCTTTATTTTTCATTTCTTCATTTGCACTTATTTTTTTGTAATACATTAATTTTTCTTGCATTTTGGAGAATATTTCAAATAAGTCATCATAAGAAATTATTTTATTTGCTACTTTTATTGTATCATTATACATTTTTATTGCCTCCATTTTAATTATTTCATATACGAATACCCTATATTTATTGGTATTATGATCCTAATGTTTCTATTATAACATTATCCTACTTGCTACAAAAAACTGTATTTACTGTTTTGAATGACGATAGTATTTCATTTAAATTAATTTCAATTTGATTCATTATTTGCTCATTATAATTGGATTTTCTTATAAGTTTTATATTATATGGTTTAAAAATAATTTTGAATAGATTTTCATGATTTTTATATGACTGATTTGTTCCTTTTTTATAACTTAAGTTTAACTCTATTTCTAAGCCTTCTATATTTTGTAGTTTTTGTTTTTGGATATATTCAAGGAAAAAACTATAACTTTTACAATATGTTGTGTTGTAGCCTTTTTCATTTATTCTTATTTCATATTTTTTTTGATATGTTTTTTTGTAGTTGTAGTTTCGGCAGTCGTATTTTAATTTTTCATTTCTTTGTTCATCCTCCTCAATCAAGAGGTTAAATTGATTGTAAACACTTGCACAGTAACTAGCGATATATTCTATACATTTCTCATCTATTATTGCATTTGAATAATCATATTCTTTATTTATAAATATTTCAATATTTTCATTAATATTCATTTTTTGCTCGCCTTTCTTTTTATTTCTGCATTTCCTCATTATTATTTTTTATGTTTTCATTTTATCATATATTATGTTTGATTTTCAAGTTTTTGTTGAACAAAAAAAGACGACTTAGTCGCCTTTGGTTATTATTCTATAATTTCAGAAACTACACCTGCACCAACTGTTCTACCACCTTCACGAATTGAGAATTGAGTTCCCTTTTCGATAGCGATTGGATGGATTAGTTCTACAGTCATGTTAACATTGTCTCCAGGCATAACCATTTCAACACCTGCTGGTAATTCGATTACACCAGTAACATCTGTTGTTCTGAAGTAGAATTGTGGTCTGTAGTTTGCGAAGAACGGAGTATGTCTTCCACCTTCTTCTTTAGATAGAACATATACTTCTGCAGTAAATTTCTTATGAGGAGTAACTGAACCTGGTTTAGCAAGAACTTGTCCACGTTCAACTTCTTCTCTAGAGATTCCACGTAATAGAACTCCAGCATTGTCTCCTGCTTCTGCATAGTCTAATGTTTTCTTGAACATTTCAATTCCTGTAACAACTGTTTTCTTAGTTGGTTTAATACCAACGATTTCAACTTCGTCGTTAAGTTTTAATTGTCCACGTTCAACACGTCCAGTAACAACTGTTCCACGTCCAGTGATTGTGAATACATCTTCGATACTCATTAAGAATGGTTTTTCAGTATCACGTTCTGGAGTTGGAATCCATTCGTCTACTGCGTTCATTAATTCTTTAATTTTTTCTACGTATTCTGGGTCACCTTCAAGAGCTTTAAGTGCTGAACCACAGATAATTGGAGTTTCATCTCCTTCATATCCATATTCATTTAATAGATCTCTAACTTCCATTTCTACTAATTCAAGTAATTCTGGATCGTCTACCATATCACATTTGTTTAAGAATACTACCATTCTTGGTACTCCTACTTGACGTGATAATAGGATATGTTCTCTTGTTTGTGCCATTGGACCATCTGTAGCTGCAATAACTAAGATAGCTCCATCCATTTGTGCTGCACCAGTAATCATGTTTTTAACATAATCGGCATGTCCTGGACAGTCAACGTGAGCATAATGACGTTTTTCAGTTTCATACTCAACGTGTGCAGTATTGATTGTGATTCCACGTTCTCTTTCTTCTGGTGCTTTATCAATATCTGCGAAATCTACTGCTGCTCCTAATACTTTAGTGATTGCTGCAGTAAGAGTAGTTTTACCATGGTCAACGTGACCAATTGTACCAATGTTTACATGTGGTTTACTACGGTTAAATTTTTCTTTTGCCATTTTTTATTTCCTCCTTTTTTGATTACATTTATAATTGTATCTAACATTTGAATTTTTTTCAACTGTTTATACCATTTTTTTAATTAATTACCGCTTTTTTTGATTATTTCTTCGGCAATTGATTTAGGTACTTCTTCATAATGATCTGGTACCATTTGGAATGTTCCTCTACCTTGTGTATTTGATCTTATGCTTGTTGCATAACCAAACATTTCTGATAGTGGAACCATTGCTGAAAACTTGATTGAGTTTCCGCGTGATTCTTGTGATAGAGGTTTACCACGTCTTGATGTGATATCTCCCATTACGTTACCAAAATATTCTTCTGGTACTACGATATCTACTTTCATGATTGGTTCAAGTATTACTGGTTTACACTTATTTTTTGCTTCTTTTAGTGCAAGTGAGGCAGCAATTTTGAATGCCATTTCTGATGAATCGACATCATGATAAGAACCATCGTAAAGAGTTGCTTTTACGTCTATCATTGGGAATCCTGCAAGTACACCTGTTTGTAGGGCATCTTGTAATCCCTTATCTACTATTGGGATATATTCTCTTGGTACTACACCACCAACGATTTGATCAACAAATTCATAACCTTTGTCATGATTTGGTTCGAATTTAACCCAAACATGTCCATATTGTCCACGACCACCTGATTGTTTAATATACTTACCTTCACATTCTCCAGTTTGAGTTAATGTTTCACGATAAGCAACTTGTGGTTTACCAACGTTTGCTTCAACATGGAATTCTCTTTTCATACGATCTACTAGAACGTCTAAGTGAAGTTCTCCGATACCGGCAATTATTGTTTGACCAGTTTCTGTATCTGTATGAACTCTGAATGTTGGATCTTCTTCTGCTAGTTTTTGAAGAGCAAGAGCCATTTTGTCTTGATCAGCTTTTGATTTTGGTTCAATTGCTAGTTCTATAACTGGGTCTGGTACTTCGATTGATTCAAGAATAATTGGTTTCTTTTCATCACATAAAGTGTCTCCAGTTGTTGTATTTTTAAGTCCTACTGCTGCTGCTATATCTCCTGTAAATACTTCTTGTATTTCTGTTCTGTCGTTAGCATGCATTTGTAAGATACGTCCTATTCTTTCTTTTGTATCTTTTGTACTATTTAGGACATATGAACCGCTTGATAGTTTTCCTGAATAAACTCTAAAGAATGTTAGACGACCAACAAATGGATCTGTCATAACTTTAAATGCTAATGCACTAAATGGTTCAGTATCAGATGGATGTCTTTCATCTGCTTCTCCTTTAATGTTTGTTCCTTTGATTGCAGGTATATCAAGTGGTGATGGTAAATAATCTATTACGGCATCTAGTAATAGTTTTACACCTTTGTTTCCTAGTGCTGTACCACACATGAATGGGAAGAATTCTGCTTTTAGAACTCCTGTTCTGATTGCTTTTTTAATCATTTCTTCAGAAATTTCTTCTCCTTCAAGATATTTTTCCATTAATTCATCATCATATTCTGCAATTGTTTCAAGCATTGTTGTTCTATATTCTTCTGCTTTATCTTTCATATCTGCTGGAATTTCGATTTCTGTTGGGTTTTCTTCTGCCCCTCCATCATAATGATATGCTTTCATTGTGATTAAATCTATAATTCCATCAAATTCGTTTTCTGCACCAATTGGAAGTTCAATTGCTGCTGTGTTAGCGCCAAGTCTGTCTTTAACGCTTTGTAAGCTCATATAGAAATCTGCTCCTAGTTTATCCATTTTGTTTGAGAAGATAATTCTAGGTACATGATATTCATTTGCTTGTCTCCATACAGTTTCACTTTGTGGTTCTACACCAGCGTTTGAATCAAGTAATAGAACTGCACCATCTAGGACTCTTAAACTACGTTGTACTTCTACTGTGAAGTCTACGTGTCCTGGAGTATCTATGATATTGTATCTATAACCTTTCCAGAATGCTGTTGTTGCAGCACTTGTGATTGTTATACCACGTTCTTTTTCTTGTTCCATCCAGTCCATTTGAGATGCTCCATCATGAGTTTCTCCAATTTTGTGGATTTTCTTTGTATGGAATAAAATACGTTCTGTTGCTGTTGTTTTTCCGGCATCGATATGAGCCATGATTCCGAAGTTTCGTGTTTTATCTAAACTAGTTTGTCTTGCCATATTTTATTTCCTTTCCTACCATTTGTAATGAGCGAATGCTTTGTTAGCTTCGGCCATTCTATGAGTATCTTCACGTTTTTTTACTGATGCTCCTGTACCATTTGAAGCGTCAATTATTTCATTTGCTAGGTTTTCAGCCATTCCATGACCTCCACGTAATCTAGCATAGTTTATTAACCATCTAAGTCCTAGAGTTTGTGATCTTTCAGCAGATACTTCAATTGGAACTTGATAGTTAGAACCACCAACACGACGAGATTTAACTTCTAGTGCTGGTTTGATATTTTCAAGAGCTTTATTAAATACTTCCATAGGTTCTTTTCCAGTTTTTTCTTTTATCATGTCGAATGCGCTATAAAGTATTTTTTCTGATTTACCTCTTTTTCCATCTATCATCATAGAGTTTACTAATTTAGTAACTACTTTTGACTTATATATAGGATCTGGTAAAACATCTCTTTTAACTGCTTGTTTCTTACGCACTTTGTTTTCCTCCTTTATATTTTGTTTTTATTTTATTTTCCTTTTTTAGTTCCGTATTTTGAACGAGCTTTTTTACGATCTTTAACTCCTTGTGTATCCATTGTTCCACGAACAATATGATAACGTACACCGATTAAGTCTTTAACACGTCCACCACGAATTAGTACAACGCTATGTTCTTGTAAGTTGTGTCCTTCTCCAGGAATATAAGCATCTACTTCTTTTCCGTTTGAAAGTCTAACACGAGCATATTTCCTTAATGCTGAGTTTGGTTTCTTTGGTGTTTTTGTTCCTACACGTACACATACTCCACGTTTTTGTGGTGAAGCTGTATTTGTAGCTTTCTTTTGTAATGTATTCATTCTAATTCCAAGTACTGGTGATTTAGACTTTCTTGTTTTGTTTTTTCTGTTTTTTCTTACTAATTGGTTTATTGTTGGCATAACTTCTCCTTTCCACACACATACCCAGGTGTATCATTTTTCTTAATTTTTATTAGGTTTACTTAGTAAACCCAATGCAAATTCAACGTTGTTAATATATCATTTTGTTTTGTTTTTGTCAATAATTTTTGAGATTTTTTATTATCTTTATTTTATTGTTGTACTATCTTCGTTAGTTAAATCTTTTTTGTTAACTATTTCCATTAAGGCATTGATTACTATATCTTTTTCTTTTACAGTTTCTAATAATCCTAAATAATGTTTTAATGCATAGATATTTAGTCTTTTATTAAGAAAGTCAAATTTAAACATTTCTGGATAATTTTTTTGGATCATACTTAACAACTCACTATAATCTTCTTTTTTTACTTGTTTTTTTATCTTTTCGTTTGCTACTAATTCTGGGGTTTTAGACATAATGTTAAAAACATTTAACTCATAGTCTATGGATGATATTCTTAACCTATCATAATCTAATATTTTTATATTGTTATCATCATCTATCATAATATTATCAAAATGCATATCAGTATGACATACTCTAAAATTGGTCTCATCTAAAACTTCTAAGTTTTGAGTTATATATTCCTTTATTTTTTCATATAAATTAGTAAAATTTATGCCTTTATTTTTTAAAGAATCAATCTTTTTTAATATATCTTTTTTAAATTTGCTTTTCCAATCTTCAGGTTTAAAATTGTTTTTAAATACATCCATTACTGGTATTTCATGTATTTTTCTTAATTCTTTACAAATTTTTCTTACTACATCTTCTTTTTCATCTTTATTTAACCTATTCCACTTAAAAAATAAATTTTCTCCCTCTACCTGTTCTTCAATTTGCCAGGGATTATTTGTATTCAAACAACTATATAAAACTTTTGGACAATTAATACTTTCATGATATTTTTGGCAAAAGATACTAGCTCTTTTAAAATTTTTTCTGTTTCTTTCATTAATACAAATTTTTAAAATATATCTTCCATTAATTGAATATATTTTGTTTGTATAGCCATAAGTAATTTTTTCTATGCTTTGTACTGATTCTCCTAGAATTTTTTCAATCTCTTTTACATCAATATTCTCTTTTTTCATTTCTTTTCCTCTTTTATTTTAAGAAATTCTACTTTTTTTAATATAATTAATTTATTTTTTATATTTTTAACTCGATTAGGCATTTCATATATACTTTTTTTCTTTGCATTAAGGTATAAAATCCATGTTAATCTTAATGACAATTATTACTTTAAGTCATTTTTGAGGTTTTGTTAATCGTTTTATATTCTAGTTATTTCTATAATTTTATTTTTTGATTTCATTAATTTTAGCTTTAATTCTATTAATTTGTTCTAATCTAGCCTTAACATTTTTTTCATTGCCAGATTCGCTGGGAAAAAAGAATTTTTGATTTAGCAAGTTATCTGGTAAGCATTTCATATCTGTCATTTTGTATTTATAATCTTGTGAATATTCATAGCCTTCACCATATCCCATTTCTTGATCTAATTTAGTTACAGCATTTTTAAGTCTATTAGGGACTTTTACATGAGAGGTCTTTTTTGCTACTTCTTTTACTTTTTCGTATGCAACATAAAGTGAATTTGATTTTGGAGAAGTTGCTAGGTAGACTACTGCTTGTGCTAAATTAACATTGCATTCTGGTGAACCTATATACTTACAAGCATCAAAAGTTGCAACTGCTTGTACTAATGCATTTGAATTTGCAAGTCCAATGTCTTCGGAAGCAAATCTTATGAGTCTTCTTGCAATATAAAGTGGATCTTCTCCAGCCTCAAACATTCGTGCTAGATAGTAAAGTGCTGCATCTACATCACTATTTCTTAATGATTTATGTAAAGCACTTATTAAATTGTAGTGCTCTTCTCCATTTTTATCATAAAGGAAAGTTACTTCTCCCATTATTTTCTCTAGTAATTGTTTTGTTATTTTTGTGTTTGTTTTCGGAAGGCATTTAATAGTATTTTCTAAGGTATTTAGTAAACTTCTGGCATCTCCTTTTGAAGAGTTTATAATTATATCACTTGCTTCTTTATCTATTTTTATATTTGGATAATAGTCTTTTAAGGCTTTGTTTAATATGGTTTTTAAATTGTCATTTGACAGTTCACGAAGGACATAAACTTTACTTCTTGAAAGGAGGGCCGAATTTACTTCGAATGAGGGGTTTTCTGTTGTTGCTCCGATTAAAGTAATATCTCCTTTTTCAACATAAGGTAATAATGTATCTTGTTGTGATTTGTTAAATCTATGGATTTCGTCTATAAATAAAATGGTTTTTTTGTTGTTTAATTTATTCATTTTGGCAATTTCTTCGATTTGTTTTATATCTTTTACTCCGCTTTCTACTGCACTTAGTTGGTGAAAACTAGATGATGTTGTGTTTGCTATTATTTTGGCAAGAGTTGTTTTTCCTGTTCCAGGAGGACCATAGAAAATTATGGATGAAATGTTATCGTTTTCTATGGTTTTTCTAAGAAGTGAGTTTTTACCTACTATGTCTTCTTGTCCTACAAAATCTTTTAAATTCTTGGGTCTTGCTTTTTCTGCTAATGGCTTGAAGTCGTGATTTTCATTATAATCAAATAAGTTCATAAAGATAGTCTCCTTTCGGTTTTATTATAACATGTATAGTGTTGAACACAAAAATTTTGACTATCTTTTTTTAAAAAATGTTATATTTTCATTTGCTATATCTTGGGAATTTTTAATATTTCCATTTAATTGTTCATCAACATATTCATTAAAATCGTTATAACCTTTTATTTCTACAATCTCTCTAGCAAGTTTTGAATCAAATAATGTTGGATGAATCAATTTTATATTGATGCCAAATTTTTGTTCTTCTTTTTTTAATGTTTCTACAATACTATCAAGGCAAGCTTTGCTTGATGAGTAAGCTCCATTTGTTTTTTTATTTTCTAAAGAAGCACTAGAACTTACCACTAAAATTTTGGCTTTATTTTTTCTTAAATTTTCTGCTAAGTTTTTATAGATTTCAAGAAAGCTTAGTGCATTAATTTTTAGTAATTTTTCATACTCCTTGATATCAGTATCAACAACATATTTTTTAGATGATCTGGTACCAATACAAAATACTAAACAATCAATATTTTTTTTATTTAAATTATCATATAATTTATCATTAGATGCCATAGCATCAAATTTAAATTGCTCATATTTACTTTCAATAATTTTGTTGTTTCTATAACTAGAATAAACTTTGTATCCTTCATTTTCAAAAAGTTTGCAAAATGCTAATCCTAGGTCACCACTACCACCAAAAACAATAGCATTTTTTTCATTTGGATGATCTTTTTTGAACATTTCATTAAATTTCATCATGTTCTTATCTATTCCTATGCCCTCTCCATATTTTTTACATTTGCCAATAGTATCAACTTCATCACTATTAAATTTATATATTTTATTAGGATAAATTACAATCATTTCATTACCACTTACAAAATGAACATAGTATTTATTTGGTAATAAGTTTTTGCTAATTTCTGTACTGATTTCATTTACTAAGGTTTCATTTAGTTTTAATTTATATATTGTTGTGTCTAATACACCATTTAGTTTGTGTGGATAAGTATTAATAGATAAACTTTTTATTTTTTCCAACAAATCATTGTCTACTATGCTTTCTTTTATTACTATTCCATAATATTCCTTACTTTTCATCATCTAGTCCTACTTCTAACTACTGGCTCTTTAACTTCAATTGTTTGTAGTCTTTCTGTATCAAATGCTATATTTGCACCAATTGGTAGTGTTAATTTATCTTGTGTATGTCCAAGAGGTATGTTTGCAATAATTGGGAAATCATATTCTGAAAGCCTTTCTAAAACCATTTTATAGATTTCTTCATCACTTGGATTACAGGAAACTAATTGTCCAATGATCATACCATTTATTTTTTCAAATACTCCAGCATCTTTAAAGTGTGTAAGCATTAAGTCAATTCTTTCAATTGGTTTGCAAATGTCCTCCCAAAAAAGAATTTTTTTATTCCAATCTGGCTCATATTTTGTCCCTAATAGTGTTTGAATAGAAATTAAATTTCCACCCACTAATAAGCCCTCTGCTTTACCTTTTCTAATTGATAACCAGTTATGACTTTCATCATTTATTTTATGTTCTTTATCACCATAACACAATTCTGACCATAAATGATCATCTGTAAATTTACATAATCCATTATCTTCTCCAAAATCCCAAACAATGGCAGGGCCATGAAATGTTATTAATCCTGTAATAGTATTTATTGCATTGAGTAGTGTCGTCGGATTACTAACACCCATAAAAATTTTTGGATTTTCTTTAATTTTCTCAAAATCAATATACTGCAAAAGTGAATTAGAATTAGAACCTCCTCCAGCACATATAATACAGTTAACATTATTGTCTTCAAATAGTTTCATTAAGTCTTCTGCCATAAATTTTGGGTCTGCAGAAATATATCCTTTGTTTTCTAAAATATGATCACTTAAAATAACATTGTAGCCCTTTTGTTTTAAATAATCGATTCCTTTTTCAAATCTTGCTTTTTGTTCATATGCTTCGGGTGCAGATACTGAAACAATTCCAATTGTATCATTTTTTTGTAATTTATTTGGTTTTATTTTTTCCATATGTACCTCCTATTTTTCTAGTTTTTACTTTTTCTTTGTTATCAAAGCAAACTACATCACTGATTTTTTCTTTATTTAATAATAACATAATCAATCTATCTATGCCAATACCTACTACGGCTGATTTTGGCATATTGTTTTCAAAAATATACAACAACTCTGGATCAATGTTATATTCTTTGCCTTCCAACTCATTTTTCGTTCCAAGTGTTTCAAAATACCATTCCATTAATTGATTATAATTGACTAATGTGCTAGACATGTTTGCTATTTCAATACCTTTATAATACAATTCATATCTTTCTTTTCCTGTATTATCATTTCCTAATTTGGCCGGTCCTTCCATTTCCCAAGGAAAATTCCCAATAAAAATAGGAACTTCTGTTTTTAATCCTAAATAGTCTACTACGCTAGCTATAAGATCATTTTTATTATTATATGGACAATTTGAATTATATAAATCTTCATATAATTGTTTTAGTTTTAATATGCAACTTTCTTTGAAAATGTCTATACTATGTTCTGTTAATAAATATTTAATGATATCAATATGTGGCCATACTTTGTTATCAGTATTACAAAATTTTTTTGAAAAACTTTCTGGCATTTCTTTTTTGCAATATTCCATGCTGCTTTTCAAAATATACTCTACCTGATTCATTTTATCAAATACTGAGTTATCCTTATCCATTATTTCTAAAGATGTAAATTCAAACAAATGTTTTGAATCAACTGAATCATTTCTAAAGTTTGTTGAAAATTCAAATACCTTATCCAGTCCATAATAAATAAGCTTCTTTAATTGTTCAGTTGGAGCAACTCGTAAATAGAGTTCTGCTTGTTCAATAGGACTTTGAACTTTAAATTGTGTAATTGGTGCAATATCCGCATATCTATTAATAATAGGTGTTCTTACTTCTGTATACCCTTGTTCTAGCAATAATGAACGTATATAATTTTCTACTTTAGATCTATTCTTTAAACTGTCGTTCGTTGAAGATATACTACTTATTTTCTTACTCTTTTTTTCTCTATCATCATTGTACATTCCTTAACCTCCTTTTCTAAACTGCTATCAGTCCATGGTGTCATTGCTCTATAGTAATCAAATATTGACCAATCTTCCAAATTATCAGGTGCTTTAAATCCTAAATCAACAGCATCAGCAAACAACTCTGTTCCAGGGTATGGTGTATATATATGTACTCTAGTTTCCGGTTTTGTTTCTAGATTCCATAGACTTTTAACAAACTCTAAAGTATCATTTATTTCTTCTTTGCTTTCATTCGGAAAGCCAACAATGAATGTATACGAACCTAAAATACCATAATCAGAAATTAAATTGGCAACATACTTTAATTCTTCTTTACTAACTCTTTTATCAACAATTTCTTGTAAAACTCTATTATTTCCAGATTCCATTCCCATTAATAATCTAGTACAACCACTATCTTTTGCTTTTTGCAAGAGTTCATTTTCGTTTCTTTTTTGTGCTCTCAATATATCACGGGGATTAATTGAAGCTGCCCAACCAATATTATAACTTTCAAGACTTTCGCATAACTTTATGGCTCTTTTAACATCGACAAACCAATCTGCATCATAAAATTTAATTCCATTAACATTATGTTCTTTTATTAATCTGTCAATATCTTTTATAATCCCTTCTTCTTTTAGCTTGAAGTATTTTCTTTTATAACATGTTTCATAACAAAACTTACATGTGTATGGGCAACCTTGTGAAGCAATATAATTTATTGTTCTACTATTAATAGTATTGTCATTTTGAATATATTGTGAAACATCTATTAAGTTTAGATCATAATTTGGCAAATATAATCCTTTTGGAGATATATCAGGACCAATTTTCAAATCATTATTTTCATAATAATAAATGTTAGGAACATTTTGCATTTTCTGTTTACCTCTTAGAGCATCAATGAAGACAGGAAATTGAAATTGTCCTATTCCCCTTAGTGCATAATCAACTAATTCATGTTTAGCAGTCTGTTCTGGCAAAACATTGACGTGTGGCCCACCAAAAACAGTTGTTAAGTTCTGATTTTTCGCTATTGTTGCAAGATTTAATGAATTTTTTATTTGTGCACCTCCAGTCATTATGCTAAAACCCACACATAAAATTTCATTTTTATTTTCTTTTATGTAATTTATGTATTCATCATCACTATTTTTGTTTTGATCAAATATTTTTATTTCAACATTTTTATTTTTTATTGAACTTGCTAGCGCTAACACAGAATAAGGAATCCAGCTATTTGGATAGTTTTCTTCAAATTCTATCTTTGGATAAACCAATAATATCTTATCCATCATTTATCTCCTTTAAATTTTGCATTATCATATATTTTAAGACATCTTTGGAATTGTTTTCTGTCTTCTTCTTCATCATTTGTAAAGCTATACATATTATCTTGGTTCATTAAGCATAACTGTAAATTATTTCCTGGCAAAACCCTTAAAGCCATTAATGCATCATGGCAAGGGTGCAAATCACAATCTTCACAGCATTCTCCATACCAAGCTCCATTTTTAGCGTCTTTCATTATTACATCTAAAGCCCCCATATTATAAACTTTTAGTGGATGTCCTAAACCACCTTGAAAGACTGTAGTAGGTTCTGCGTCAAAACACAATTTATCTTCAAAATTTAAATTAGTATATAAATCTTGTAGTTTTTTATTGAATTCTTTGTCTAGTCTACTAGAATTATTTTCTATACTTTCATGCATATCTGTAATAATATCCAAGAACTTAAGTTCATCTATATTGTTGTTTTTGCAAAAATTTATAAGATTTGTAACCTCATTATCGTTTATATCTTTCATAACTACTGTGTTAATTTTGCAATGTATTTTTGAAGAACAATATTGAATAACCTTAATTAGTTCATCTAAATCATTTTTACCAGTAATTGTACAATATTTTTCTGGATCTAATGTATCCAAACTAAAATTAATACTATCTAGTCCATTATCAATTAATTTGTCAATTATATTTTTTATTTTTACAGATCTAGTAATTACTTCAACTTTTTCTACTTGAATATCCTTTTTTAGTGCTTTAACACATTCTGATAAATGTTTCCAGTATACAGGATCTCCTCCAGTTATTTTAATATCTTTTCCCCCACTCTCCTTATATAATTTTGAGATTTCGATAGCTGATTCTAAGCTTAAACTGTTTTCATCTCCGTTTTTACATACTGCCTCTCCAGTTGGACGACAGTAAACACATTTGCTGTCGCAATAATTTGTTGCTATTAATCTTAATTGTGGTAATTTCATTTTTTATTCCTCCTTTTATTAAATAAAAAATAACGCTACTAACTCTATAAGGGCTAATATACGTTATTAATCATAGTAAAAATATTATTTTTTTAGATGATAAAAATAATGTTTTGCAAAACAGATGAGGCATTAATAATAATATTATTATTATAAGAAATGCAAACATTAAATCATCTCCTTTCAAAATAATCGTGATTTATGGTACATTAATTTCTATATTATGTCAATTTTTTTATTTAACTTTTTTACTTATTTTGTATTCTATTTATTTCTATAATTTTGTTTTTTGATGTAAATGTTAATTTGAAAATTTCTGGTGTTTTGAAGGAATCGTTGATAATAGTTTTATTTTTGTATTTTAAATGTCTTTTTTTGTCTTCTAGGGATGCATCTATTAATTCACACCAATTCATTAATAAAAATGTTATTGCTGTTGCATGTGATATTATAACTGCGGATTCATTATTTATAATACTATTTAAAACTATTTTTATTCCTTTTAACATTCTATCTCTAACTTCCTTTTGGGATTCTCCATTAGGGGTTTTTATATCTTCGCTTTTTAGTTGTTTCAACCAGAAATCTTCTTTTATATTTTTGGTATTTCCTAGTTTTCTTTCGTTGAAATACGGAAAAATATTGATTGTTATATTGTTTGTTTCTGATATATATTTTGCGGTGTTTATTGCTCTTGAATATTCTGATGAATATAGATGCTTTATATTATTAGAGAAATACTTATTTGTTATTTCCTTTGCTCTTGTTTCTCCTTCGCTACTTAAAGGGATTAATATGTTTTTTGTGTAGTCGTCTAATGAACTATTTTTGTAGGAAATGTTTTTATATGGAACTGAGTGTCTTACTAAATAAATTGTTTTCATATCTAATTCTCCTTATTTTTTTACTTATTACTTATTTCCATTAACACATACTCTTTTAATTGTCCAATTGTATTTTTTGTTTTAATTTTTTTTGCTTCAGAAAAACCACACTTTTTGTAGCAATTTATAGCTTTGTTATTATCTGAAAGCGGACACATTATGATCTTATCAGCATTTTTTTGATAAAATAAATACTCTGATAATAATTTTATACTTCTGCATCCTATGCCCAAATTATGAAGTTTTGTTTCCCCAATAAATATATCAACCTCATATATTTTATTTTCAATCAAACCGTATAGCTGTTTATCTTTTTTATCTATTTGTTTGTATTGTATTATTCCTACCGGTGTGTCTTTATAGTTGATTATATATACAGGAATCTTGGCTTTTGAACTTGTTCTGGGCTGATATTTTTCTTTTATTTCATTAAAATTTAGTTTTCTTTGTTCAAAACTTTTATATATTTCTTCTATTTGATACCATTTTTCTAACAACTTATAATTCTCATTATTATCTTTTAAAATATTGACTGAAATGTCGCCATTCTTCATATTAATCATCCTTATTTTTGAAAGTCAAGGGTAACCTATCCCAATTTTTCTACTAGTATACATAAAATATTAACTGTTTGTCAATTATATTTTTTATAAGTTGTATTTATTCATTTGACTAATTTTTTTGTGTTTTTGTCTATTTCACAGTCTAAATGTTTTTTTGGTTTTATTATAAAGCTAAATAGTAGTATTATCAACATTTTCTTAAATCATAAACTTGTATATTAAAAGAATAAGTTGTTGATACATTAACTTATTCTCTTTTTATACCTTATAATTGTTTTTTTAATGTTTCTAGTTTTTCTTGTTCTTCTTTTAGTTTTTGTTTGTCCATGTTTACTACTTTTTCTGGGGCTTTGTTTATATAGTTTTCATTTGATAGTAGCTTTTTTCTTTTGTTTATTGATGTTTCTAGTTTTTCTATTTCAGTTATTAACAATTCTTTGTTAATTTCTTTTCCTTTTTGGTAATAGTTTATTTCTATGTTTTGTGATTTGTATGAGTATTTTTCTCCTTCTTTTGGTGTGAATAGGTTTTCTTCTTTTATTTTTAACATGTTTTTGTAGATATGTTCTACTTCCTTTGTTGTTGTTATTTCTATGGCTGCTTCTTTTGTTATGTTGTTTGTTACTTTTAGGTTTCTTATATTTGTTATGTCTTCGATTACTTTGTCTATTAGTTGTTCTTCTTTGCAAATGTTATCTTCTTCGTACTTTGGATAAGTACTTATCATAATACTACTTGTTTCTTTGATTGGTAATTTTTGGTATATTTCTTCGGTTACGTATGGCATGAATGGATGTAACATTTTTAGGGTTTTTGTTAGTACTTCTAGGAGTACTGTTTTTGTGGTGTTATTTTCTAGGCTTGTTTTTGATAATTCTATATAGTTATCACAGAAATCTTCCCATATGAATTTGTATAGTTCTGTTCCTACGTTGTTAAATTCATATTTTTCCATGCTTGTTCTTACATTTTTTATTGTTTTGTTTAGTTTTGTTAGGATCCATTTGTCTTCTGGTTTTAGGGTTTCTTTTGTTGGTTTGATATTTTCTATGTTCATTAATACGAATCTTGAGGCATTCCAAAGTTTGTTTATGAAGTTCCATGTTGATTTTACTTTTTCTTCATCATATCTTAGATCCATTCCTGGTGCTGTGGTTGTTGTTATGAAAAATCTTAGAGAGTCTGCACCATATTTTTCTATTACGTCCATAGGGTCTACTCCGTTACCTAGGGATTTTGACATTTTTCTTCCTTGTTTGTCTCTTATTAGACCGTGGATTATACAATCTTTGAATGGTCTTGTGTTTGTGAAGTGTAATCCTTGGAAGGCCATTCTGTTTACCCAGAAAGGAATTATATCATATCCTGTTACTAGGCAATTATTTGGGTAGTATCTTTTTAGGTCTTCGGTTTCTTCTGGCCAACCTAGTGTTGAGAATGGCCAAAGTGCTGAGGAGAACCATGTATCTAGTACGTCTTCGTCTTGTTTCCAGCCTGCGCCTTCTGGTTTTGTTTTTCCTACATATATTTCGTCGTTTCTATACCATGCTGGTATTCTGTGTCCCCACCAAAGTTGTCTTGATATACACCAGTCATAGGTTATTTCCATCCAGTGATTCATTGTTTTTTCGTATCTTTCTGGAACGAAATTTACTTTTGTGTCTTTGTTTTTTTGGTTTTCTAGTACTCTGTCTGCGAGTGGTCTCATTTTTACAAACCATTGTTTTGATAGATAGGGCTCAACCATTACTCCGGTTCTTTCTGAGTGGCCAACGTTGTGAGTTATTTCTTCTATTTTTATTAATAGGTTTTCTTTTTCTAAGTCATTTACTATTTTTTCTCTTGCTGTGAATCTGTCTAATCCTTCGTATTTTCCAGCGTTTTTATTCATTGTTCCGTCTTCGTTTAGAACGTTGATTCTCTGTAGATTGTGTCTTTCTCCAACTTCAAAATCGTTAGGATCATGAGCTGGGGTTATTTTAACTACTCCGGTTCCAAATTCTGGATCTGCATGAGGGTCTGCTACTACAGGTATTGGTTTGTTTAATAGTGGTAGTATTACATTTTTTCCTATGTATTTTTTGTATCTTTCATCATTTTCGTTTACTGCTACTGCGGTGTCTCCAAGTAATGTTTCTGGTCTTGTTGTTGCTACTTCTAGGTAATTATCTTCGTTTTCTAGATAGTATTTTATGTGATAGAAAGCTCCTTTGGTTTCTTTGTAGATTACTTCTTCATTTGATAAGGCTGTTTTTGCTTCTGGGTCCCAGTTTATTATTTTTTCTCCTCTGTAGATTAGTCCTTCGTTATATAGTCTTATGAATACTTCTTCTACTGCGTTTGATAGTCCTTCATCTAGGGTGAATCTTTCTTTTGTATAGTCAAGTGATAGTCCTAGTTTTGCCCATTGGTCTCTTATATTTTTTGCATATTTTTCTTTCCAAGACCATGCTTGTTTTAGGAATCCTTCTCTTCCTAATTCGTATTTGTTTATTCCTTCGCTTTTTAGTTTTGCTACTACTTTGGCTTCGGTTGCTATAGCTGCATGATCCATTCCTGGTAACCATAGAGCGTCATAACCGTCCATTCTTTTATATCTAATTATTATATCTTGAATAGTTGTGTCCCAGGCATGTCCTAGATGTAGTTTTCCTGTTACATTTGGGGGTGGTAATACTATACAGTATGGTTTTTTTGATTTATCACCGCTTTGGAAGTATTTTCCTTCTAACCATTTTTTATATTTTCCTTCTTCTACTTGTTTGTGATTATATTTTTTTTCTAACATTTTATTCTCTCCTTTAAATATTTTTTTGCGTATTCAAAGTATTCTTTATACTTTTCTTTGTTTTTTAGGTTGTTGTAGAAATTGTCTATTATTTTATTTTTTAATATGTATTTTATTGATTCGTTATAGTTTAAATCAAATATTAATGCTAGGTATGATATTATTTTTTCACTTTCTGTTTTTTTACCTAGTAATGCACTTGTTTTTATTTGTTTATTGTTATAGAATTCTTCTTTTATTTCATTTCTTATTGTTGTTTTGTCTTTTGTTAGATCTAGTGCTTTGGTTGTTAATAGTTTTTGTGATGCTGCATATAGTATATCTATTTTATCTGCATCTCTTATTAATTTTGCATGCGTTAGTTCTTCTTTTGTTAGGTTATCTTCTATTTTGTATTTGTTATGGTTTTTGATACTTTTTTCTATAATATGATAATATTTTTCTTTTATTGGTATTTGTTTGATGAGATTTTGTTTGAATAGTATTTCTACTCCATAATCTCCGTGATCAAATGTTTTTTTATCGTTAAAGCTATCGTATCTTTTGTCTTGTTCGAATCTTCCTATGTCATGATAGAGCCCTATTATTTTTGCTAGTTCTTTATCTGTTTTTGATAGGTTTAGTTTGTTTGATAGGTATTCTGAGTTTTTCATGACTCGATATGAGTGGTTGTATTTATATTTTATATCTTGATCTGTCATATCGTAGTTTTTTATATAGTTTTCTAGTGCTTTATTCATTTGATTCCTCCTTTTTGTTACAAAAAAACGACTACATATCCAAAGGACGATGTAATCGTGGTACCACCTTAATTTGTAACTTTTGTTACCTTGTTTGTATATAACGCATACTTACGGATTATTTTACTTTTTTTCGAATAATCAACTTCCAAGCTACATTCGGTTACTTTGTATGTTAGTTTACACCTTTCACTAACTCTCTTTGATACTTGGTAACTTACTCCTCTTGTTCTTTGTTTTTAAAAGTTGTTTCCTAGTGTTGATATTTCTCCTGCTACTAGAAATATAACCATAAAGATAACAAATGCTAATATTAGGAAAGCCATTAATCCCCATCCGTGGTTGTTAAGTTTCATTTTACACCTCTTTTATATCTTTTATACAAGAGACTGCTGCTAGGGCTCCATCTGATGTTGCTGTTACTATTTGAAATGCTTCTTTTTTTACTACGTCACCTGCAGCATATATTCCTTTTATTTTGGTTCTTTTTTCGTTATCTACCTTAATATAACCCTTTTCGTCTAAAATTTCAAGGTTTTTTAGAAATTTTGTTGCTGGTTCGTATCCTATAAAGATGAAACATGCTTTTGTTTTTAATACTTCTTTATTACTTAGTGTTACTGATTCTAGAATTCCTTCTTTTTCGTTAAAGCTTTCTACTGTAGTGTTATATATTGCTTTTATATTGTTTTTATTCTTGATTCTTTCTATTAGAATGTTATCTCCTTTTAGGGTTGATCCTCTGTTTATTATTGTTACTGTTTTACATATATCGGATAGGTATAGTGATTCTTCTAGGGCACTATTGCCTGCTCCTATTATGGAGACGTCTTCATTTTTGTAAAGGTTGCCATCACATAATGAACAAAAACTTATTCCTTTTCCTTCTAGGTTTCTTGAGTTTTTACTTGTTAGTTTTTTGGGACTTCTTCCTATTGCTATGATTATATGTGTTGTTTCGATTTTTTCTCCATTTTTTAGTGTTATTATTTTTTTATCGTTGTTTAACTTTATGTTTGTTACTTCTGAGAAGATTTGTTTTATGTTTATGTTATTGATTTGATCATAGAATTTCATTGCTAGATCTGGTCCTGTTATGGACTTATATCCTGGATAGTTTTCTATTAATGATGATTTATTTAGTTGTCCTCCTGGTACTTCTTTTTCTATTATAGCACAGTTTAAGTTTGCTCTTTTTAGATAGATTGCAGCAGTTATGCCTGCTGGTCCTGCTCCAATTATAATCACATCATATTTATTGTTCATTGTTTTCATTCCTTTCTTTTAGTCTATTTATTCTTGTATCTTTTTTCTTTCTTAATACAAGATATAATCCTAGAAGAAATAATAGTATTGATATTAGTTGTGCTATTTTTATTTTTCCTAACATAAGGGAGTCTGTTCTTAGACTTTCTATAAAGAATCTAATGAATGAATACCACATGAAGTAAATTCCTGTTAGTTGTCCTGGTTTTAGTTTTAGTTTTTTTCTTAATAGGATTAACATTATAAATCCTAGGATATCCCATACTGATTCGTAATAAAATGTTGGATGATAGTATTTTCCTTCTATATTCATTCCATTTATTATGAAGTTTGGTATGTTTAGATTTTCTAGTGTTTCTCTTGCTACTTCTGGTCCGTGTGCTTCACTATTGAAGAAGTTTCCCCATCTTCCTATTGCTTGTGCTAAGATTAGTGATGGTACTGCTAGATCTAGTAGTTTTAGAGGATTTTTTTTGTGTTTTCTTGAGTAGTATATAAACCAGATTAATCCTGTGATAATTGCTCCATGGATTGCTAGTCCACCATTCCATATTTCTATTATTTGAATGGGATCTTTTAAGTAGTAATCTAGGTTAAATAATACGTAATATATTCTTGCTCCTAAAATGCCTAGAATTGCTCCATAAAAGATTAGGTTTGAGAGGAATGTTTCTTCGTATCCTTGTTTTTTTGCGGATTTTATGAATATGAATGATCCTGTTAGGATTGCTATTAGCATTGTTATTGAATACCAATATATTGATATTGGCCCTATTTCTATTAATACTGGATTCATGTATAAGCTCCTTTATTTTGTTTTTTGTAATATTTTATTTAAATATTTTCCTGTATATGACTCTTTTATTTTTGCTACTTGTTCTGGGGTTCCTTTGGCGATTATTTCTCCGCCTCCGTCTCCGCCTTCTGGACCTAGGTCTATTATGTAATCTGCGACTTTTATCATATCTAGGTTGTGTTCTATTACTATAACACTATCTTTATTATCTACTATTTTTTTGATTATTGCAAGGAGCTTTTTTATGTCATGTTGGTGTAATCCTGTTGTTGGTTCATCCATAACAAATAGTGTTTTTCCTGTTGGTTTTTTTTGTAATTCTTTTGCTAGTTTCACGCGGGATGCTTCTCCTCCGGATAGGGTTGGTGCTGGTTGTCCTAGTTTTATGTATCCGAGTCCTACGTCTTCTAGAACTTGTAGTTTTCTTTTTATTTTTGGTACGTTTTCAAAGAATTTTATTGCTTCACTTACTCTCATTTCTAATACTTCATATATGTTTTTTTCTTTGAATTTTATTTTTAGGCTTTCTGTGTTATATCTTGCTCCATGACAAATTTCACATGGTACATATACATCTGGTAAGAAATGCATTTCTATTTTTTTTACTCCATCACCACGACATGCTTCGCATCTTCCTCCTTTTACGTTGAATGAGAATCTGCTTTTGTCGTATCCTAACATTTTTGCTTCTTTTGTTTCTGAGAATATTTCTCTTATATCGTCAAAGACTCCTGTATAGGTTGCAGGGTTAGATCTTGGAGTTCTTCCTATTGGGTTTTGGGATATGTGTACTATCTTGTCAATATTTTCTAGTCCTTTTACTTGTTTGTATTCTCCTGGTTTTTCTTTTGAGTCGTAAACGTGTTTATATAGTATTTTGGTTAGAATTTGATTTACTAATGTGCTTTTGCCTGATCCTGATACTCCTGTTACGCAGGTAAATGTGCCTAGGGGGAATTTTACGTTTATATTTTTTAGGTTATTTTCTTTTGCGCCTTTTATTTCTATGTATTTTCCTGTTCCTTTTCTTCTTGTTTTTGGTATTTCAATACATTCTTTTCCACTTAAATAGCGTCCAGTAAGACTATTTTCGTCATTTGCTACTTCTTCTGGAGTTCCTTGCGAGATTATTTGTCCTCCTTGGTCTCCGGCGAGTGGCCCTATATCTACTAGGTAATCACATTTTTTCATTGTGTCTGTGTCGTGTTCTACTACTATTAAGGTGTTTCCTAGATCTCTCATGCTTAGCATTGTGTCTATTAGTCTATCGTTATCTCTTTGATGAAGTCCTATACTTGGTTCATCTAGGACATAAAGTACTCCTGTTAGGCGTGTTCCTACTTGGGTAGCTAATCTTATTCTTTGGGCTTCTCCTCCGGATAGGGTTCCAGCATTTCTACTTAGTGTTAGATAGTCTAATCCTACATTTATTAGAAAACTTAGTCTATCTTTTATTTCTGTTACTATCATTTTTGATATTTCTTGTTTTTCTTCGGATAGTTTTAGGTTTGTGATGAAATCATACATTTTGGAAATGCTTAGTTTGGTTACTTCATAGATATTTTTATTATTTATTAGTACTGATAAGACTTCTTTTTTTAATCTTGCTCCTTTACATGTTGGACATTCTAATTCTACCATATATTTTTCTAACCATTCTCTTATCCAAGTGCTACTTGTTTCCATGTATCTTCTTTCTAGGTTTGTTATTATTCCTTCGAATGTTCCGTAATTATCTGAAAGATGTCCGTTTTTGCTTCTGTAATGGAAGTGAATTAGATCATTTGTTCCATATAAAATCATGTTTAATTCTTTTTTTGTGAAATCTTTTATTTTTTTGTTTAAATTTATATTGTAGTGATCGCAAAAGTTTTGGAGTTTTAGGAAGTTTATGTTTTCTATGTCATCTCCGAATGGAACTATTCCTCCTTCTTTTATTGTTTTGTTTTTATCTGGTATTACTAGGTCTTTGTCCATGACTAGTTTTACTCCTAAACCTTTACAATCTGGACATGCTCCGTATGGGGCATTGAAACTGAATGTTCTTGGTTCTAGTTCGTTTAGTGAAAAATTACAATGTGGACATGAGAAGTTTTCTGAGAATACTTGTTTTTCTTTTCCTGGTATTTCTACGAATACTTTTCCGTTTGACAGCTTTGTTCCTGTTTCTAATGATTCATATAGTCTTGATTTTATTCCTTCTTTTATTACTAATCTATCTATAATGACTTCTATATTGTGTTTTTTGTTTTTGTCTAGGTCTATATCTTCGCTTAGATCATATTCATTACCATCTATGTTTACTCTTACATATCCATTTTTTCTTAGGTCTTCTAGTAGGTCTTTGTGTGTTCCTTTTTTTCCTTCGACTACTGGGGATGAGATTATTATTTTGGTTTTTTCTTCTAGTTCTAGTATTTTGTTTGTCATTTCTTCAATACTTTGACTTTTTATTGGAATGTGATGTTCTGGGCAATATGGTGTTCCTACTTTTGAATATAATAGTCTTAGATGGTCATATATTTCTGTTACTGTTCCTACTGTCGATCTTGGATTTTTGTTTGTTGTTTTTTGATCTATTGATATGGCTGGAGATAATCCTTCTATTACGTCAACATCTGGTTTTTCCGCTCCTCCTAGAAATTGTCTTGCGTATGCTGATAGGCTTTCTAGGTATCTTCTTTCTCCTTCTTTGTAAATTGTATCGAATGCTAGGGATGATTTTCCTGATCCTGATACTCCGGTCATTACTATAAATTTATTTTTTGGTAGTTCTAATGAAACGTTTTTTAGGTTATTTTCTCTGGCACCTTTTATTATTATTTTTTCCATAATACACTTCCTCTTTTTATAGTTTGTTATTATATCACAAATTTAATTCTTTTTACTTATATTTTTTTTCATTTATACTATAACATATCAAACATTTGTTTGTCAATTGTTTTTAGAAAAAGCAAGTTTTAGTATTTCTTGCCTATTATATCTTTGTAATTTATTTTTGTTTCTAAGTTTTGTTTGGATGCAAAGATTATGTCTTTGTCTATTTTTATTTTGTGTTTTTGGAATAGAAGGATGATTGTTGAACCTCCGAATGAGAAGTAGCCTTTTTCTTCGTATTTTTTTAGTCTTTTTTTTGTTGTGTTATGAATTTTTCCTACGTTTAAGGCTCCGACTTCTATTTGATATACTGTTCCAAAGTTTTCTGTTTCTATTTTTGAGACTTCTCTTTGGTTTTCTGTAAACACTTGATATTTGTCATAGCTTACTGGATTTACTGTGTGAAGAAGTCCTTTTATTTTTTTTGTTTTTATTATTTTTTGATCATCGAATGCGTGGTATCTATGGTAGTCATCTACTGATAATCTAAATACTAGACATGTTCCTCCTTCTAGAGTATCATCTTTTTCTTTTATTAAGTTTTCTATTGTGTATTTTGTGTTTTTAACATTTATTGTTAAATCTTTATTTATGTTATAGACCATTAGTTTGGATGTGCATGGGGATATTAACAGTTTTTTGTTAATATCTTTGTCTGGGGTTTGGTTATTAACTTTTCTTGTGAAAAAGTCATTAAATGATTTGTATTTTGTTTTTTGGAAATTGTTCATGTCTATATTGTGTTTTTTTATAAATCTTTTTATATATAGTTTAGATATTTTACTGTTTGTTAGTTTTTCTGATGGTTTTGAAAATAGTGGTTGTGTTATTATTTTGAGTATTATTCTTCCTGGAGTGGTGTTATATAAAAATATTAAAGATTTTTGCTCTTTAATATCTATTATTTCTTTAGTACTTCTGTTGTAATATTTCATTTTGATAATAGATATAGTACTATGGATAGTACTACTCCTCCGAATACAAAGAAATATATTACTCCGGAAGTTGGTTTTTTTAGTTTAAAGTTTAATACGTATAGTATTGATATGAATAGCATTGTTAATGTATATACTATTAGGAATTGTGGTCCTGCGATAAAGTTTTTTAGTATATAAACTAGTGGAAATATTATTGCACTTGCTGTTACTGGGAGCCCACTATAATATTTTACTGGGCCATTTTTTCCTGTTTCTTCTGCTACTACGTTGAAATAGCCTAATCTTATTACTCCTCCTAGTGTGAATAGTGCAAATATTATTATATTATACCAGTTTGAATATCCTAGTCCGTAAAAGATAGTTATTGGTAGGAATATGAATGAGACCATATCTGCTAGGGAGTCTATTTGGATTCCGAAACTTTTTTCATTGTTTGATCTTTTACATTTTCGTGCTACTTTTCCATCAAATGCGTCACATATTCCTGATATTACTAGACAGATTAGTGCATATGTTATTCTATGATTAAATGCAAAGAACATTCCTATTGTTCCGCTTATTACTCCTAGGTATGTTATTAGAACTGATTTACTGTAGTATCCTATTATTAGGTTTTCTTCTTTATTTTTTTCTTTTTTAAACATGTTCTCACTCCTATAATATGATGTTGTTGTTATTATCGAATTTTACGTCTAGGTATTTTTTACTTGATAATAGATCGCACATATGAACAAAGAATTCATATTTGTTTTTTGGTTTTGGCATGACTATATTGCTATAGTTACTTGTGTTCCACTGTCCCATATGGGATGAGATCATTCTTTTTAATAGTTCTATTTCTTGATCTGTGAATGTTGTTTTTGTTTTGTTTTCTTCGATGAATTGTGCTGCTAGGAGTGGGTGTTCAAATTTTGTATATTTTTCTTGTGGATTTCCTAGTTTTTGTGTATCGTGAAATAGTATTGCTATTAGGATTAGATCTTTTTCATCTTCTGTAAAGCCATTTTTCATGTATTCTATGTCTAATATGTCTTTTGCTATTTTCATTGCTACTTTTGTGTGTCTTACTAGCCCTTGTGGTCCTTGTGAAAATGATGGGTGATGTTTTCCTGTTGAGGAAGCTGGTACTTCGAAGAAGTAATCTGGGACTAGTTCTAGTAGTTTTTTTGTGTTTTCTTTATATTTTTCGTTTTTTATATAGTTTATTTCTGTTTGAAATGTTTCTATTTTGTTCATACTGCACCTCTTTTTTTAATTTTAACATATTTGTTTTTGTTTTTAAACTATTATCTTGTTTTTTTGATTGATTCTTCTTCGAATGGGGTTTCTTCTAGGATATTTCTTGTTTCTGATGGGGTTATTTTTTCTTTGTTTGTTCTATTTTGATTGTTTATTTCTACTTTGTATTCTGTTATACCTATTTTATATTTTACTACTAGGTTTTTGTGTGCTTTTTTGTAGTCTTTTGAGAAGTATCCTTTTGGTTCTATCTTTAGATCTGTTATTTTGTTTGTTATATATCCTGTGTCTTCTTTATATTTTTGATTTATTACTGATTGAGCTTCTTTTATGTTTAGTTTATCGTTTGAGAAATAGAACATCATTAGTTGGTCGTCAGTCATTTTTTGGTTATATTTTTTTTCATAATAGTATTTTATTATTTCATATATTTTTTGGTTATTTTCTTGTTTTTCTTGTTCTTTTTCTAGGTATTCTTTTATTTGTTGTTCGTTGTCTCCATTTTCGTTACATAATTTGTTCCAAGCTTCTTTTGTGTTTTTATCATAAAGTTCCATACTGTTTATTGCTGTTAGGAGTTCTGCGGCTTTTGTAAGACTTGGATCTATTTTTTGGAGTTGTTTTATTATTGTGTTTAGACCTTGATTATCTTTATTAAACTGGTATTTTCTGAATGTTGTTATATCTAATATTTCTAGTAATGGATATATTGCTTGGACTTGCGATTGATAACTGTCGTGTGTTGTTATATTGTTTTCTTGTGCTGTTTTTTCGAAGTATTCTTTTGTGAATATTTCGTTTGTTGCTTCCATTATGTAATTGGGATTGTTTGGAGAGATTTTGTCGTATCTTTGGACTGCGTGATTTATTTCGTGAAATATTGTTTTTGGGATATGTTTTTGGTCATTTATTTTGTATATATCTATGTCTTTGCTATTGGGATTAAAGCTTCCTAGGATTGTTTCTTGTTCTTTTGTTTGTTTTGCTTTATGGTGATAGTTTATATCTAGTTGGCTTAGGTTTTCATATATTGTGTTTGTATTTAGATATTTTTTGTTTTCTTCTAGTTCATCTTCTAGGAGGAGTATGAAGTTTTTTTCTTCATCTGTTAGATTTTTGTTTTCTTCTAGGATTTGTTTTACTTTATCTAAGGAGTACGTTTCTTGTTGTTGTTCTTTTTTTTGTTCTTTTATTTTTTGATATATTTCATATTTTATGACTGGTAGTTCTTCGAAGGCTATGTTTGCTGTTATTATGAGTGAGATCCATATTGCATTTATTTTAATCCATCTTGTTATGGTTTTGGGGGCTTCTTGTTTTCCTATGTAGAGATAGTTATTTTGGTTATTGTAATAGATATTTAGTTTTTCTAGTAGTTCTTTGTCTGGTTTTTGTTTTGTGTTATTTTTTAGTTCATAGAAGTAATATAGATTTGTTTTTGTGCAATAATATATTTTTATTTGTTTTCCTTTTATTTTATGGGTTCCACAATCTATTTGGTTTTGTTTATCTATTAGGATACTATCATAGATTTGCTCTAGGATTTTTTGTTGTTCTTGTGATGGGATTGTTATTTTATGATCTGTTATTTTTCCTAGTTTTATATTGCCATTTTCTTTATATATTATTAGTTTATTTTCTTTGTATTTTAAAACTGTTATTACTTCTTTCATTTTTGCTCCTTAGTTTATTTCGTTTATTAGTTCTTGTATTTTTTTGTTATATTCAAATCTATAGTGTGAGGTTACTTTTCTTTCTGATTTTTCTAGGTAATCTTCTTCTTTTTGGGTTTGGTTTTCTCCTCTGTTTATGATTATGTATGGAACTCCATTTTGGTTATATTTATCTGATACCATTCCTATCAGTTCGTTATTATCTAATATGATTATATCTCCTGGCATAAAGGTTCCTATTTCGTATATGTCTGTTGAAAGTATTTTTGAGTTTCTGTAAAAGAATGTATCTAGGTTTTGGACTCTTCTAAAGTCTATATTGGGATCTCTTGTTTCTACGTTGTATGTGTTCTTTTTTTCTGTTTTTTCTATGTCTTTATCAACCATTTTTCTTAAGTCATATCCTGCGGTTTTTAGGGCATACCAGATTAGATCGGCGCTTACGCCTTCTTTTTCTATTTCTGGATAAGCATTATCATAATATTTGCTTATGTTTTTGGGGTTCCATTTTGTGAATTGTTTTTCGGCGTTTAAGAATTCTGTGTAATCATCTATGTCGTTGTTGTTATAGTCTGTTTTACTTTTTTCTTGTATGAAACCGAAATCTGATATGTTATAGTACTTTTTTGTTTGATCTTTTGGTGTTAGTTTTTGACTATATATACTGTAATAGTTTATTGATATGATTAGTGCTGATGTTATTAGTAGTACTAGTGTTGTTATTGTTGTTATTTTTAGTTTTTTTTTGATACTTTTCTTTATTTTTCTTTTTGCCATATGATAACTCCTACTTTATTTTTAGTTCTAATAATATGTCTCTTAGTTCCATTGCTCTTTCAAAGTCTAGTTCTTTTGCGGCTTTTTTCATTTCTTCTTCTATTTTTTCTATACTTTGTATATTTATTATATCACTTTTTTTGGTTTTTTCTATTTTTTCTAATTCTTTTTCGTCTTCGTTTGTTATGACTTCTCTTATTTCTTTTGTTATTGTTTTTGGTGTTATGTTATGTTTTTTGTTGTATTCTTCTTGGATTGTTCTTCTTCTTTTTGTTTCGTTTATTGCTTCTTTCATACTGTCTGTTATTTTGTCTGCATACATTATTACGTGTCCGTTTGCATTTCTTGCACATCTTCCTATGGTTTGAATTAGACTTCTTGTACTTCTCAGGAATCCTTCTTTGTCGGCATCTAGGATTGCTATTAAACTTACTTCTGGGATGTCTAGTCCTTCTCTTAGGAGATTGATTCCTACTACACAATCATATTTTCCTTGTCTTAGTTCTTTTATTATTTTTAGTCTCTCTAATGTTTTTATTTCTGAGTGAAGATATGCTACTTTTATATCTAGTTCTTTTAGGTATTTTGTTAGCTCTTCACTCATTCTTATTGTTAGTGTTGTGATTAGTACTCTTTCGTTTTTGTTTCTTCTTTGTTTTATTTCGCCAATTAGATCGTCTATTTGTCCTTTTGATCCTTTTATTTCTATTGTTGGGTCTAGGAGTCCTGTTGGTCTTATTATTTGATCTACTTTGTTTTCTTGTTTTTCTAGTTCGTAGTCTCCAGGAGTTGCTGATACGTATATTACTTGGTTTATTTTCTTTTCGAATTCTTCGAATTTTAGTGGTCTGTTATCCAGGGCACTTGGTAATCGGAATCCATATTCTACTAGGTTTTGTTTTCTTGCTCTGTCTCCGTTATACATTGCTCTTACTTGTGGTAATGTTACGTGTGATTCATCTATTACTAGTAAATAATCTTTTTTGAAGAAGTCCATTAGAGTTGTTGGGGTTTCTCCTTCTTTTCTTCCACTTAGGTGTCTTGAGTAGTTTTCTACTCCACTACAAAAGCCTGTTTCTGTTAACATTTCTATATCGTAGTTTGTTCTTTGTTCTAGGCGTTCTGCTTCTAGGAGTTTGTTGTTGTCTCTTAGTTCTTTTAGTCTTTCTTCTAGTTCTTGTTTTATTCTTTTTATTGCTTCTTTTAGTTTGTCTTCACTTGTTACAAAGTGACTTGCTGGGAAGATGGTTGTGTTTTTTATAATTTTTTGAGTTTTTCCTGTTAGGGTATCTATTTCTGAGATTCTGTCTATTTCATCTCCGAAGAATTCTATTCTTATACCGTTTTGGTTTTCGTATGTTGGGATTATTTCTAGGACGTCTCCTCTTACTCTAAAGGTTCCTCTTTTAAAATCTAGATCGTTTCTGTCATAGTGCATTTCTATTAGTTGTTTCATTACTTTGTTTCTTTCTTTTGTTTCTCCGGTTGTTAGTGTTATTGTGTTTTTTTTGTATTCTTCAACTTCTCCGATTCCATATATACAAGATACTGATGCTACTACTATTACGTCGTCTCTTGATAGGAGTGCACTTGTTGCTGCATGTCTTAATTGATCTATTTCGTCGTTTATCGATGAGTCTTTTTCAATATAGGTATCTGTTCCAGGAATATAGGCTTCTGGTTGATAGTAGTCATAGTACGAAACAAAATATTCTACTCTGTTTTCTGGGAATAGTTCTTTTAGCTCTGAGTAAAGTTGTCCTGCTAGGGTTTTGTTATGTGCTAGGACTAGTGTTTGTTTGCCTGTTTCTTTTATTACATTTGCTATTGTAAATGTTTTCCCTGTTCCTGTTGCTCCTAGTAAGACTTGGTGTTTTTTTTCTTGGTTTATGCCAGTTACAAGGCTTTTAATGGCTTGTGGTTGGTCACCACTTGGTTTATATTTTGATACTAATTTAAACATATTATCATCCCTTTTATATTATTTTTTATTTCTTTTTCGTCTAAATAGTTTTTAGCAATACAAACATCTGATTTTAAGATTTTTCTATCAGGGAATTTGTTCCAATTGGTTAATCCCATATTCACTTTTTGACTGTCAGCTCTGTTATAAATGATTTCTGCAGCGGTATTTTCGGTAATAGCATAGTGAAATTTATTTTGAACAATTGCATAAAAGTCTTTTGCTATGTCGCTATTTTTATCATAATCAATAGAACATTCAGCAAAGATATCTGTAATTTTTTGATAAAACATTCTTTCACTAGTGCGAATTAATTTTATTCTTTCAAGTAATCTTTTAAAATATTCTTGATCGGATTTTCTTGTTTTCATAAATCTATCATCATCAAGTGCAAAGCCTTGTATCATGTAATCTTTAATTATCCCATTTGCCCAAGTTCTAAATTTAATTGCTTTTTTAGAATTAACTCTAAAACCGATAGAAATAATCATATCTAGATTATAATATTCCTTTTGTCTTTTAACACTTCGAGTTTCCTCTACTTGAACTTGTTCCATTTTGGAACAAGTTGATTTCCTATTTAATTCTTCATCATTGTATATATTATTTATATGTTTTATAATAGCAGGTCTTTGTACATTGAAAAGAGTAGCTATTGCATTGACATTTAACCAAACATTTTCATCTTGTAGAATTACTTCTACTTTTGTTTGCCCATTTTCATCACTATAAAATAAAATATTTTTTTCATTACCAATTGTTATATTATTCATTTATGTTACTCCTTTCATACATTAATTTTTATTGAAACTAATTGCTACAAATAAAAGTCACAAATTTATTTTTTGGTTTCAGACTATCATCCTTTTTATATTATTTTTCTTATTTTATAGTTTGTATATTCTGTTAATGGTACTTTGTTTTGGCCTTTTAGATCTTTTTCTAGTTTTATTAGGAAGTCTAGGTCATTTGATGATTTTTTTACCCATGTTGATAGTTTTTTTATGTCTTCTTTTGATATGTTTTCTTTTTTTAACATTTCGTAATAGAGGAGTTTTGCTATTATAAAGTTTAGTGCTTTGTTATTTATTGTCTTTGTTTTTGGATCGTTTATTGTGTATTTATCCATGTCACATATATTTAGAAAACTTTCTGTATAGATATAACTTCCTCGATTTATGTCTCTTATTGCTACTTTGTTTTCTGTTAGATTTATGGTGTCTTCTTTTAATATTTTTGTTGATTCTAGTAGGTCTTCACAGGTGAAGTCTCCAGGTGTTTTGTTTGTCTTTTTGGTTATATCTTCTAGATAGTCCATGACATAGCCAACGTATATTCCATCTTTATTAAGTAAGATGTCTGTTGGTTTTGTTATTTTTTGTAGTGTTAATTTATCGTGAAAGTAAATTGCTTTTTCGAATGTCATTAGGTTTTGTTGTTTTCTATGTGAGATGTCATATTTTAGGAGTTTTAGGACTTTGTTTTGGTATTTATAAACTATTCCGTCATGTCCTGCTCCTATTTTGGGTAAATTTTTTATGTTTTTTACTTGTTTTAGATTATCTCTTAAGATTACTTCATTTGGTAATTGTTCTTTTTGCATGTGACACCATTCCTTTAACTTTGATATATTATAACATTTTGCGTTTTTATTGTAAATTTATTAATAAAAAGAGAGATACTTTTTTTGATTGAATAAGTCAATAAAAAGTGGACACTAAAAAAGAATTTTTAGAACCCTAATTCGGCTTTATACTGAATTGGGGTT